>DATKRH010000273.1:0-3997 GCA_035532295.1 Streptosporangiaceae bacterium | reverse complement strand
CAGGCCCGGTGGGAGGCTGCCGCGCAGATCCGCCGCGAGCATCCCCGCTGGGTCGTGATCTGGTCTGCGATGCGGGCCGAGTTTCAGGCCCGGCCGCTGTTCCGCGCCCCGCGCGGCACAGTCGTTGCCGGTGCTACTCCCGAGCAGCTCACCTCCCGCATGAACGCTGTCGAGCTGGCCGCCTTACGTTCGGGCGGTCCAGCCCGCGCCTGGCAATACGTCGCCCGACCCGCCAAGCCCCGATCGGAGATTCCGTCATGCCTGCGTGCCCCGGCGCCAGTTCGGAGCCACTGTCCACCGGCCCAGCGCTGCGTCTTGCCCCCTCTGATGGCGAAGCCGTCCCGTCGTCTCGGGCCGATCCGGATCGGCCGCTGGGCGCGATCCCGCCCCCGGTCACCGTGCTGGACCAGCTGAGCTTTGAGTCCGGCGTCCCGAACGTGGCCCGGGTTTATGATGCGCTGCTCGGCGGGAAGGACAACCTCGCCGCCGACCGCGAAGCCGCCCGCCGCCTCGTGGCCGCGGTGCCCGGTGCCGCCCGCGCCGCCCGCGCCAGCCGGGCGTTCCTGGGCCGCGCTGTCAGGTACCTCGCCGGCCAGGGCATCACCCAGTACCTCGACATCGGGTCCGGGCTCCCCACCCAGGGCAGCGTCCACCAGGTCGCCCATGACGTGAACCCGGACACCCGGGTGGTCTACGCCGACCATGATCCCGTCGTCGTCGCGCACGCCCGCGCCCTGCTGGCAGACTCCCCGGCCGCCGGCCCGCCGAAAGTCACCGCCGTCGAAGCCGACCTGCGGTACCCGCGCCACCTGCTCACCAGCCCCGAGATCCGCGCGCCCCGAGCCTGTACGTGCAGAACCCTGAGCCCGGCGCCCGCGCCCTGGCCGAGCACATCTACGCCGCGCCGAAAGACGACGGGCTGTGGTTCTGGTGGTCCTGGGCCGAGCCCATCGCCCAGGACCCGCCCGCCACCGCCGCGATTATCCGCCGGGCCCTGCGCGCCACCGCCGGCGCGCAGTTCTAGCCTGCCCCTGGCCCCGGGACGCTACCAGATCCTCGCAGCGATCAACGCCGTGCACACCTCCGCCCGCGACATACGCGACACCGACTGGTCGCAGATCGTCGCCCTCTACGACCAGCTCGCCCGCCTCGACCCCTCACCGGTCATCGCCCTCAACCGAGCCATCGCGGTCGCCGAGCTTGACGGCCCGGAGGTGGCACTGGCGGCCGTCGACCGTCTTGAGGACAAGCTGGCCGGCTATCACGCCTACCACGCGACCCGCGCCGACCTGCTGCACCGGCTGGGCCGCAGCCAGAAGTCGCGCGCGGCCTACGACAAAGCCATCGAGCTGGCGGGCAACACCGCCGAGACCGCCTACCTCACACGCCGCCGCGACCAACTGGGGTAGTGCCCGTGCGAAACCCCGTGCAAAGCGGCGCCTGTCCACGATGGGATACGCCGCGCGTGGCAGACGGCACGGTGGCGGGCCGAGCCTACCGGCGCCGGCCCTCCCCATTCCGGTCCAAGATCAGCTGGCGGCTGCCCGCGGCAGGTGCAGGCGTTCCAACGGCTGGCTAAGCGGCAAGCCCGGCGTGATTGGCATTAAGATCATGCAGGGTACTCGACCGCCCGATGCCCAAGGCCGCGCATTGCGGCATCAGATCAGAGTGCAGTTGGACTGCCCGCGGCCGGTGGCAGCGGCGATGATCTCCGCGAACAGGGGGCCACATGACGCCCGCGGGGCCGGACGGCGGAAGCCCCGTGAGAAATTTCTTCTCGCAGAGTGTCGGATCCGGAGCAAGTCGTTCGTAGATGAGGTGAGAGGCGGCCGGAGGGGTCGCCGGGACAAGGAGCCATGGGATGACGCGGTACCTGATCTCGTTCGATGACGGCGCGATGACCTTCCCCGAGGAGGATCTTCCCGACGTGGCCAAGGCCGGGCTCAAGGTGGTCCAGGAGGCCCAGGACGCCGGCGTGTGGGTTTTCGGCGCCGGACTGGAAAGCCAGCGGGCGAGCGTCGTGGCCACCGACGGGACGGTCACCGACGGCCCGTACCCGGAGACCAAGGAGGTCATCGGCGGGTTCGCGGTCGTCGACGTGCCCACACGCGAGGAGGCGCTGGAGTGGGCTGCCAAGATCGCCGTCGCGTGCCGCTGTGCGCAAGAGGTACGGGAGCTCCTGCCCGACCCGACCGCCTGATCGACGCAGACCCGCCACGCTAGAGCAAGATATGCCTCGGCCGGGGCCTGGCCACGCGGATCTGCGCATCGACCTGAACCGGGGACCGCGGACAGTGACCCTGGGAACGGGCGCGAGGCGAAGCCCGGTCCTCGTGCCTGACCGGATCCCCGCAGACACTAATCGCCCAGTGGAGCGACAGGGACAAAGGACAGGTCGATGAAGTTCTTCATGGCCAGACACTGCGCCTGCTTCGCTCCGCCGCGAAGCCCGCGTACCCGGCGCAGCAATTGAGGACGTTCACCCACAGTGCGGCCGGGAATTATGCGCTCTCGCGCGCGTTAACATGAGCGGTAGCCGAGAACCGAGCCGGTCGTCCGACGACGACTTTCCGTGCCGTGGTCACCAGCACCGGCGGCTCAGGGTTCGTGTAAATGGCCTGCCGGGGCCTGCCTGCGTCGATCGTCGGAGATCCCCAGGTCGGCTCGGCGTTCAAAGCGCCAGGCCCTCTGTTCGGGACGTTTCTCGCCCCGGCCGCGGGACTGTGCTGCATGCTGCCGTGGCCACCGTGTCCCGGCATTCCAGAGGAGAAGTCTGTGGCTCGACCAGGCCAGCGCCAGACGGGCGCTCGCCGTACCGCCCCGCGGGAGGAGCGACGCGTCCGCCACCGCGGCGATGTCGTCCCGGTGCTCGCCCAAACCGTCCGTGAGGTCGAGGCGGCTGCCCGGCAGGGCCGCGTGACGCCTGCCGTGCACACGAAGTTCCAGGCCGTCGCCCTGCTGCTGCGGGACGAGCGCGCCCGCGTCCGGGCGGCGGCCGGAAGCGACAGTCATCGGGCCGAGCAGCTCAAGCGCCTGGACGGCGTCGCGGCCATCCTCGCGGCGACCGCCGTCCAGGACGCTGGGCTACTGGCGCTGCTCGCCGAGGGCTCCGGCGTCTCCGACGCGGCCCGGTCGCTCAAGCGGGCGATGCTGCGGGACCTCGGCATCGAGCCGGCGCCCGAACAGCTCGCGCCTACGGAGACCGCTACAGCTTCCGGCGGCCCGGAGCGGCGGGTCGTGCCGCAGTCGGTGATGTCCCGGCAGCTGGCGAACCCCTTTCTCGCCCCCGACTTCTCCGCCGTTCCGCAGCTCACCTCCCGTCCGCGCCGCCTGGCCGGCTGGGAGCTGCTCGGCCCGCTGCTGAGTTCCTTCGAGCGTGCCGGCGGGGGAGCCGCGGCGTGCATGGCGCTCCCGGCGCCGACGGCACAGTTCACCCCGGCGGGCCTGGAACTGATGCCGCACCAGGGTCAGCTGGTCGCCGCGGCCGCTGCCGGCCACCGGGCGTTCCTGCTCGCCGATGAGCCAGGTCTGGGCAAGACGGCCCAGGCGCTGCTCGCCGCGGAGGCAGCGAACGCCTACCCGCTGCTCGTCGTCGTGCCGAACGTCGTCAAGACCAACTGGGCCCGTGAGGCGGCCCGCTGGACTCCCCGCCGCCCGGCCACCGTGGTGCAGGGCGACGGCGAGGCTGTCGACGGCTTCGCCGATATCGTCGTGCTCAACTACGAGGTTCTCGACCGCCACATGGGCTGGCTCGGTGACTTCGGCTTCCGCGGCATGGTCGCGGACGAGGCCCACTTCATCAAGAACAAGACCTCGCAGCGCTCGCAGCACGTCCTCGCGCTGTCCGACCGCATCCGGTCCCGTACGGACCGGCCCCTGCTGATGGCGCTGACCGGCACCCCGCTGATCAACGACATCGAGGACTTCCGGGCGATCTGGCAGTTCCTCGGCTGGATCGACGACAGCAAGCCCCTCGACGAGCTGATGGCCGCGCTTG
>DATKRH010000272.1:0-6609 GCA_035532295.1 Streptosporangiaceae bacterium | reverse complement strand
CGGACGCGGGCCAGGTACAGGGTGATGCCCAGGCCCGCGATCATCGGGGTCCACCAGATCCACGGGCCCCGCCAGGGGACCTGGGAGGCGAAGGTGAGTGTCACCGCGGCGACGGCGGTCGCGATCAGGCTGGACCAGGTCGTGGCGGCCGTGATCAGCGCCACCGCCAGCACCGGCCACAGGTAGTAGGCGACCATCACGGGCTCGAACACCGAGCGGAGCGCCAGCGTCACCGCGACCCACCACAGCACCTGCTGGAGCATCTCCGGGCGCCACGGCCCCGTCTCCCGCGCCCGCTGCCAGCCGCGCCCGGCGGCGACCGCGCAGCCGCAGGCCACGAGGATGGCCAGGATCCTGGCGGGCCCGGAGGCGACCGCCCCGTGAGCCAGGTGCGGGGCCAGGAAGATCCACGGGGTGGGGTGGTCCAGGGCCGGCCAGTTGGGCTGCCGGCTCACCGCGCCGAGGGTGGCCGACCAGTTCGCCGCGACGGCGGCGCCCAGCAGCAGCGCGCCAGGGACAGCTGCCCTGGCCAGAAGACCTGGCAGCCGCCGTGGCGGGATGACCATCACCAGGACCGGCAGCGCGAGCAGCACGAGCGGCTGCACCGCGGCCGCCGCCCCGATCAGCCACGCGGACCGGGGCAGCCGGGAGCGTGCCAGCGCCAGGATGCCCAGCAGCAGCAAACCCACCGCCACGGCGTCCTCGGGATGGCCCCATCGCACCGAGACGCTCCACAGCGCCACCGCGCTCGCGGCGGCGAGCAGGGCCCGCTGGCCCCGGGCCACGCCCAGGTGCTCGGCGAGCGCGTCGGCGGCGAAGAGCGCTACGGCCGAGATGGCGATCTCGTAGGGCCCGGCGAGCAGCCAGGCACCCGGATGGGCGTTATGCGCTCCCGGAATCCGCAGCGACAGTCCCGCCGCGTCGATGACGGCCACGACCGGGACAAGGATCACCGCCGCGCCGGGGAACCCGACCAGGCCGGTGGGTGATGTGTACAGGCCGCCCCAGTTCAGCTGCCACAGCCGCCGGGCGGCGACCATCGTCCCCCACAGGTCATGCGGCAGCGCCCAGGCCGTCCGGCCGAGCAGTTCGGGCCCCCACCAGATCGTCGAGGCCAGCCCGATGGTCACCAGGCCGGCCGTGGCGAGCACCGGGAACAGCCTGCGGGCCAGCCAGTGACTCATGCGTTTCTCCGGCGGAGCGAGTAGGCAGCGGTGACCTGAGCGTACTGCGGCGTGCTCTGCTGGATGGCCGACAAGAATCGGTGCCGTGCCGCGTTGCTTATCGTGCTTGATCAGGCGTCTACCTGCGGAAACCGCATGGGCGATGGGGGCCAGAAGGAGCTACGCCCAGGATCAGGGGGCCGCTCCGAGATCAGGATCATCTTCGCTTTCGACCCGAGCCGGTCCGCGCTGCTGCTGGGCGGCGACAAGGCCGCCACTGGCCAGGCGCTGCCCGCGGATCAGGGCAGGTGCCGCTGGGCAGGGCAAGCCGCAGTATCGCCGCGGGGTGCCCGCCGCGGAGGTAGCTGACGCTCGCGCAGCGGCCGCGAATGCGCGGGCAACCGGATGCCGGCCCGCCTCCAGCACCGACCCGCACCGGGCCCGCGGTTCCGCGCAGCGCCGGTCGCGTCCCTGCGTCCGCTCGCTGCGCCGGAAATACGGCAGCAGGTCCGCGGAGCCCCAGCCGGGCACCCCGCCCGCGGCCCAGCCGTCGTAGACCGACCGGTGCCCGCGCACGTGGGCCATGGCGTTGATCGCGCCCGACCCGCCCCGGCCCCGGCCCGGGGACAGGTCACCGGCCCCGCGTCGGCCTGGCTGGTCGTGACGCTGGCCCAGTCGGCCGGAGACCCGAGGTTGTCCGGCCATGTGCCCGGCACCGTCATAGCGCGGGTCCGCTGCGGGCCCCCGGCCTCCAGCAACAGGACCCGGGCGCCCGCGTCCTGGGACAGCCGGGCAGCCAGCACGCAGCCGGCAGTGCCAGCGCCGACCACGATGTAACGGAACTCCTCCACTGCGCTCTCCTCGGGGAAGCGGATACGCCCGTCCTCCAGATCGGCTGGGCGGAAGGGCCCGGGCTGGCGAGGGGCGCGCCAGGCCGGGCAGCGGCCTCAGCCCGGCGCGCCCCTCCCTCACTGGCGCGCCCGCGGCACGGGGGCTACCGCGCGGGCGCGCCCGGCCGGCAGCAAGCCAGGCCAGCCCGCAGGCGGTCGTGCCGGACCACCGGGATTCGTCCGGCAGCCGCGCCGGACAGGCCTGCAGGCGGTCACCGGTCCGCCGTGACTGGCCCACCCGGGTGCTCAGCGTGCTGGCGCGGCTCGGCGAGGAGGGTGGTGAGGACGGTTACCTCCTGACCGCAGTGCGGGCAGGGCTGGACCGCGGTCACCCCGGCCGTGACGCCGCCGTGCTGCCGGGCCGCGCCGAGCGCGGCCAGCGCCCGGGCCTCGCGTGCTTCCTGCGCCGCGCGGGCCGCGGCACGCTGCTCGGCGTCCCGGACCGCGTCGACCTGATCAACGCCGGCGGCCAGCACGCCGCCGGCGGCCAGGGCCTTGTCACAGGCCTCCCAGAACTCGCGGGCATGAGCCTGCCGGCCGATCTCGGCCACCGATACCGTGGACCGGGAAAATCCCGCCAGGGCCGCAATGCCTTCCTGGGTCAGCCCGGCCCCGCGCCGCAGGGCCGCGAGCTGGCGGCCAAGTTCCCGCTGCATCGCGGCGATGTTCTCGGAGTCGCTCATGCGGCCTGCCCTGGCATCCAGCCCGGCTCAGCCCGGGCCATGGCCGGGTCGCCTTACCGGGCAGTCGGGCGTGCCGGCAGCGCGGGCCGGCGTCATGGTCCGGCGGGCATGCGGCTGCTGTCGTGGCGGGGGGCCGGCGTCGAGGAGGAGCCCGGCGAAAACCAGGCCGGCCTCGATCTCGGTGATGCCGCAGGCACCCAGGCCCGCGATCTCGCCGAGCCGGCCCTGGCGGTACAGGCGGGCCACGTCGCCGACCGTGGCGGCCATCCTCTCCCGGCGGCCGCGATGAGGCGGCCCAGACGGCGATGACCTGCTCGTCTCACTCACGCGGAATGCGTCCTCTTCTTGTCAACGGAGGGCGGGCCCGGCGTCCCGGTAGCTGTCGTGCGCGGCTGGACGGCAGGGCCGTGACGGTCGCAGGTTCACGGCCGTGCTGTCGCGTTGCCGTCCCGGTGCTCGGGCAGGGCAAGCCGCCGGGCCGCGCCGGCCGGATCTCGGGCACAGTGCACGGCATACAGCGGGCGCCCGCTGATGCTGAGCCGTCCCGCGGGCCAGAACAGCCAGCCGCAGTGGTACTCCACACCAGGACCCTCGGCCAGCGTGAGCATCCCCTGCAGCCGGGTGATGGTCATGCCGACCGTGGCCAGGCCCCGGGCGGCCAGCTCCGCGCGCAGCCCTTCCAGCGCCCGGCCCGGCGACATCAGCTCAGGCCACGTCACCAGCGTCTCCTGTGCGTGCGGCAAGCTCCGCCGCGCCGGGTCCGCTGACGGGCGTGCGCCGGCCGGGCGGGCCTGAAGTCTCCCGTCGCTGCCGGGCGCGCCGGTCACACCAGCCACCCGCTCGCGCCGCCGGCCAGCATGTCGCGGCATGCGGCGATGCGCCGGGCGGCGCCGTCTGCGTCACTGGCGGGGTGGGTGCGGATCCCGCCTTCCGCGGTCCGTCCGTACCGGGTGCCGTCCTGGCTGACGCCGGCGTACAGGCCCGGCCAGATCCCCAGCGACTGCCCGCCCGGCTGCGGTGACGCCCGCACGCCCAGCCCGGCCAGCCCGGCTTGCAACCGCGCCAGCAGCACCCGCCGCTCCTCTGGGCCCGCCTCCGCCGGCCGCCACGCAGTGACCGGCCCGCCGGGCGTGTCATCTCCTGCGCTGGCGGTCAGGACGGCAGTGACCTGCGCGGTGATGAGCCCGGCAGCGTCGGCGGGGCCGGTCCGGTACCGCGGCTCCAGTTCCGTGCCGTGCGCGGTGACCTCGGCGCAGGCCCCGGTCGCCGGGCTGGTGACCGCCAGCACCGCGGGCTGGCCATCACTCCAGCGGTCCACGACGTCCACCCCGAAACCGGCGATAGCCAGCTCCGCGGCAACGGCCCGCAGCGGGCCGCCTGCCTGGCCGCCTGACGGCATGGTCCCGCCCGGCCCGGTGCCGTCTGCCCGCTGGCCGTGCGGGGCCGCCGGCTGGCAGCCGCCGCCGGGTGCCCGGCCGTGCGCCGCTGCGAGACGGGCCGGCGCACCGCCAGGCGCATACGGCCGGAAGATCTCCAGCCGCGCCTGCCGCAGCATCCGCCAGACGGCCGGATCCGCGACCTCCCCGCCCTCCCCGTTGCCGTCGCCGAGGCGGAGTTCGCTGATGACGGCCTCTGCTGCCTGGCTGACCGGGGCTACGGGACTGATCGGCGTGACCTCCGGCCAGCAGTACCACCATTCGCCCCTGAGGAAGGCCACGGCCACGCTGTCGAAAGGCTCATCTGCGGTGCTCGCACCCGGGTACCAGACGGGCAGCCGCAGCTGCCTGCCGCCGTCGCGCAGATCACAGGTCACCCCCCGGCTGGCCAGCTCACCCCGCAGCGTCATCAGGTGCTGCTCACCCGGCTGCCTGCCCGGCCCTAGGCCGCTCATCGCCGGCACCTTCCTGCCATCGCGAGTCAGCATCCGCTACCGGCAGCAGCCGGCAAGCCCAGGCCGCCGAGCGTCGCAGGCCGCCGGGTCCTGGCGCCTGGCCTGCATCCACCAATGACGGTGCGCGGACCGCCATACCAGCCCGGACGGATCCCGTCCCGCCCATCCCGGGGCACCGGGGCGGGTCCGGGCGGGAACTGCGGCGCGAGGCTGTCAGGCCGGTAATCCCGGCCAGCAGCCGGGGCCGTCCCGGCGTCGTCGCCGACCGCATCCCCCGCCGCAGGAGCCCGCTGTGGCGGGGGGCGGTCCAGGACGCGGCCGAGCACGCTGGCCAGTTCCTGCGCCGAGGGGGCAGCCACCAGCTCACCGCCGGCCAGCGCCCACCACTGCAGCGTGGACCGACCGAACCAGGCCGGCACCCCCGCGAACCGGCTCGCCAGGCCCGCCTGGCCGTCGCGGATCGCCGCCTCGTACCGGTCCTGGGGTGACGCGGGTTCCGCGGCGCCCGCGTCACCCCAGGGGACATCGGCCCAGACCAGGCGCCCGCGATGGTTACCACACGTCCCTGTGCGCAAGGACAGCCCGCGCACCAGGGCCAGGCCACGGCCATGCTCACCTAGCGGGTCATCGATCACCCGCGGCTCTGCCGGGCCGCCGCAGTCGGCGACCGCTACTCGCACCACCGGCCCGAACCAGGTGGCCTCCACGGCGAAGCAGCCGCCACGGCCGCTGGCCGTATGGCGGATGCTGTTGGTGCCCAGCTCGACCGCGACACTGGTCACGTCGGCCCGGGCGGGGCAGTCGGGAAGCAGCGACGCCAGCCACGCGCGCAGCGCGGCAAGCTGCCGTTCCTCCCCGGGGAATACCCGCCGCCACCGCAGGGCCGGCATCGGCGGCGTCCCTGACGGGCCTGTGACGTGGCTTTGGCCACCGCTGGTGGGCATTTAGTTCCCTTCCTGCCTCGGTCATGCGCTGGGCGGAGCCGTACGCTCCGCGGCGCCGCATTCGCGCCTGGGCGGCCACAGACCGGTGACCGGGGCAATGCTCTGTGCCTCGCGTGCGCCGCCCGCTCCCCGCGCGCCGCGGAGAGGCCGGCTGCTGGGTTCGTGGCCATTCACGGGGCGCGGACGGCGCGGAGGCCGCCGTTGCCGGAGCGCTGGCGTGGAAGGCCGCATGGGTACGTGCGGCCGCGCATCGGTCACCTTGGGTCCCAGCTCGTGTCGTTCCGGTTGCCACGCGTCCAACCATTGCGTCTGCAATTAGCATTATCAAGCAGGCATATCTGAACAAACCAGAACACGGGCAGCGGAATGGCAGCACACATGATGACTAGGCACATGAAGGTGGCAGACTAAGCGCAGGCGCTGGCAGCGGGAGGTGGCAGATGCCCATGCCGGCACCCGACGGCCCGACCGTCCTGCGCATCATCCTCGGCAGGCAGCTGCAGGCGCTCCGCGAGAAAGCGGGACTGTCCCACGAGCAGGCCGCTGACACGGTCTACGCCTCGGCCTGGACGATCCGCCGCATGGAAAAAGCCGAGGTCGGCCTCAAGCTGAACTACGTCAAGAGCCTGCTGATGGCCTACGGCATCACCGACATCCGCGAGATCGGCGCCTTCCTGGACCTGGCCCGCGAGGCGAACAAGCCTGGCTGGTGGCACAGCTACACCGACGTCCTGCCGACCTGGTTCCGTGTCTTCCCCGGCCTGGAGCAGGCCGCGGAACTGATCCGCGGCTACGAGCCGCACTGCGTGCCCGGCCTGCTGCAGACCAGCGACTACGCGCGTGCCCTCGCCATCGCCGAGTACCCCGACGCTGCCGCGGAGGAGACCGACCGCAGGGTCGCCCTGCGCATGGCCCGCCAGCAAGTCCTGTCCCGCTCCGACCCGCCACACTTGTGGGTGGTGATCGACGAGGCGGTCCTGCGCCGTCCCGCCGCCGGGGCCGCGGTTATGCGCGCCCAGCTCACCCGCCTCATCGAGG
>DATKRH010000271.1:0-5395 GCA_035532295.1 Streptosporangiaceae bacterium | reverse complement strand
AGCTCTCACTGCGCGAGGCCCTGCAGCTTGGCCACAACTACATCGGTACCGAGCACATCCTGCTCGGGCTGATCCGGGAGGGCGAGGGCGTCGCCGCCCAGGTGCTGGTCCGGCTCGGCGCCGACCTGACCCGGGTCCGCCAGCAGGTCATTCAGCTGCTGCACGGCTACCAGGGCAAGGAGCCGGCGGCGGCGGGGGCGCCTTCCGACGCAGCCCCGTCTACTTCCCTGGTGCTGGACCAGTTCGGCCGCAATCTCACCGCGGCGGCCCGCGAGGGCAAGCTCGATCCGGTCATCGGCCGGGAAAAAGAAATCGAGCGGGTCATGCAGGTGCTGTCCCGGCGCACGAAGAACAACCCGGTGCTCGTCGGCGAGCCCGGCGTCGGCAAGACCGCCGTGGTCGAGGGACTGGCTCAGAAGATCGTCAAGGGCGAGGTCCCGGAGACGCTCAAGGATAAGCAGCTCTACACTCTGGACCTCGGCGCGCTGGTGGCCGGCTCCCGCTACCGCGGTGACTTCGAGGAGCGGCTCAAGAAGGTCCTCAAGGAGATCAGGACCCGCGGCGACATCATCTTGTTCATCGACGAGATTCACACCCTCGTCGGCGCCGGGGCTGCCGAGGGCGCGATCGACGCCGCGTCGATCCTCAAGCCCATGCTGGCCCGCGGCGAGCTGCAGACCATCGGTGCGAGCACGCTGGACGAGTATCGCAAGCACCTGGAGAAGGACGCCGCGCTGGAGCGCCGCTTCCAGCCGATCCAGGTCGCCGAGCCCACGATCAAGCACACGATCGAGATTCTCAAGGGCCTGCGCGACCGTTATGAGGCGCACCACCGGGTCACCATCACCGATGACGCCCTGGTGGCGGCCGCCCAGCTGGCCGACCGTTACATCAGCGACAGGTTCCTGCCGGACAAGGCCATCGACCTGATCGACGAGGCGGGCTCGCGGATGCGGATCCGCCGGATGACTGCCCCCCCGGACCTGCGCGAGTTCGACGAGAAGATCGCCGACGTGCGGCGCGACAAGGAGTCCGCCATCGACTCCCAGGACTTCGAGAAGGCGGCCGCGCTCCGGGATAACGAGAAGCAGCTGATCGAGAAGAAGGATGCCCGGGAGAAGGAGTGGAAGGCCGGCGATATGGACACGCCGGCCGAGGTGAACGAGGAGCTGATCGCGGAGGTTCTCGCGACGGCGACCGGGATTCCCGTGTTCAAGCTCACCGAGGAGGAGTCGCAGCGGCTGCTCCGGATGGAGGACGAGCTACACCGGCGCGTCATCGGCCAGAACGACGCCATCAAGGCGCTGTCGCAGGCCATCAGGCGCACCAGGGCCGGCCTGAAGGACCCCAAGCGGCCCGGCGGGTCGTTCATCTTCGCCGGGCCGTCCGGCGTCGGCAAGACCGAGCTGTCCAAGACGCTCGCCGAGTTCCTGTTCGGTGACGAGGACGCGCTCATCCAGCTGGACATGAGCGAGTACATGGAGAAGCACACCGTCTCGCGGCTGTTCGGCTCCCCGCCCGGCTATGTCGGGTATGAGGAAGGCGGCCAGCTCACCGAGAAGGTCCGGCGCAAGCCGTTCTCCGTGGTGCTGTTCGACGAGATCGAGAAGGCTCACCCGGACATCTTCAACTCGCTGCTGCAGATCCTGGAAGACGGCCGCCTGACCGACGCCCAGGGCCGGATGGTGGACTTCAAGAACACCGTCATCATCATGACCACCAACCTCGGCACCCGGGACATCTCCAAGGGCGTCTCGGTGGGCTTCGGCACCGCGGGCGAGTCGCGCGGCTCGTATGACCGGATGAAGAGCAGGGTGAGCGAGGAGCTCAAGCAGCACTTCCGGCCCGAGTTCCTCAACCGCGTCGACGACATCATCGTCTTCCACCAGCTCAGCCAGGAGGAGATCTTCACGATCGTCGACCTGATGATCACCAAGGTGGACGAGCGGCTGAAGGACCGCGACATGGGGATCGAGATCCGCCCGGCGGCGAAGTCGCTGCTGTCCGAGCGGGGCTACGACCCGGTGCTGGGCGCGCGGCCGCTGCGTCGCACGATCCAGCGGGAGATCGAGGACAGCCTGTCCGAGAAGATCCTGTTCAGCGAGCTCAAGGCGGGCCAGATCGTGATGGTCGACGTCGAGGGCACCGGGCCCGAGGCGAAGTTCACCTTCAAGGGCGTGGCCAAGCCGGACGCGGTCCCCGATGCCCCGCCTGAGGACATCGAGACTAAGGCCGCCACCGGTGGATCAGAGGCCGGCTAGCTAGTCAGCCGGGATCGCCAGGCAGGGCGACCGAGCCATCGGCGCCCCTGGTGAGCAGGCCGTCGGTGATCAGGGCAGCAAGCGCGCGCGCTTGCTGCCCTGAGTCATGCCAGGCCCCGTCCAGCCGGGCCGCCGGGATGGGACCCGCGGCGGCCCGGAGCACGGCCAGCAGTCGCCCCCGGCATTCCCGGTCGCTGCCCGCGTAGCCAGGAGCGGCCCGGCGGACGGCGGGCGGCGGACAGCCGGCCTGTTGCCATGCGCACAGCCCGGCGACCGGGCAGGATGCGCAGGCGGGCCGTGCGGCCTTGCAGACGAGCGCGCCTAGCTCCATGACGGCGACCGACCAGCGGGCCGCCCTGGCCCCGGCTGCAGGCAGCAGGGACTCGGCGAGCCTGCGCTCCGCGGCCGACGTGGCGGCCGGCGGCAGCGCCACGCCCGTCACCAGCCGGCCCAGCACCCGCCGGACGTTGGTATCCAGCACGGCGTGCCGCTGCTCAAACGCGAAGCTGGCGACTGCCGCGGCGGTATACGGCCCGATCCCCGGCAGCGTGGCGAGCACCTGCGCCGAGGCCGGGACGTTGCCGCCATGCTCGCTCACGAGAGCCTGGGCGATCGCGTGCAGCCGGACGGCCCGCCGCGGATAGCCGAGCCGGTCCCACTGCCGGACGGCATCAGCCGGCGTGGCGGCGGCCAGCGCCGCCGGAGTCGGCCACCGGGCGATCCAGGCGGCGTGCGCGGGTAGCACGCGGGCGACGGGCGTCTGCTGCAGCATGATCTCGCTCACCAGGACCGCCCACGCCGAGGTGCCGGGGCGCCGCCACGGCAGGTCCCTGGCGCTGGCCGCGTACCAGCGCAGGATGGGCGTCGCATACGGGGATGTCATGACCGCACCGATCCTCGCACGAGCGCGCTGAGGTGACCCGGCGCGGGCCGTATCGAGCGGTACCCGGCCGGGACCAGCCGCCCATGAGGCCCGGATGCCGTCGTTTGCGACCCGGCCTACGGAATCCGGGCAAGCCATCTAGCTGCGAATACGCAGATCGGCAGCGACGGCGTTTCGGCCCGTGGCCGACCGCGTGCCTCTTGCATACTCGGCCCATGGGGATGAGTACGCTCCGTAACTACAAGTGGACTCAGCGCGGCCAGAGCGGGCTCCCGCGCCTGCGGGTCCCGCGGGTCCTGTGGGTCTCGGGCCCGCGGCATCCGGGCGGCGCCCAGCGGGCGCCGCGGAATCCGCAAGCGGCCATCTACTGGCGGCGGCGGTTCGTTGCCCTGCTGATCGGCCTGGCCGTGCTGGCGCTCATCGCCTGGGCGTTCTCGGGCGCGCTGGGGGGCAGCGGTGCCGCGGCGGGCGCCACTGGCGGCGCATCGCAGTCCGGCACAGGCCAGCAGGCGCACGGGGGGGCCGCCCCGGGCGGCGCAAGGGGCGCGGGGGGCGCCTTGTCGCGCAAGGCTAGCTCCAGCGCGGCCGCGGGTCGGCCCGGCCACGGGGCTGCCGCAGCGCGGCCGAGGCCATGTCCCAGCGGCGACGTCGTGCTGAGCCTGTCCACCAGCCAGGAAAACTACACGGCCGGTCAACTGCCGCAGTTCAATGTCGATGTCGTGGCAACCGCCGGGCAGACGTGCACGTTCAACGTCGGCGCCAGGCACGTCGCGCTCATCATCCGGGCCGGAAGGGTGAAGGTCTGGAGTTCCGCCGACTGCGTGCAGGGGGCCGGGGACCTCGTCTCCGACCTGCAGCGCGGCGTGCCGACCGTGCTGCCCATCTCCTGGAACAGGCAGGCATCGTCGCGGGGCTGCCCGCGGGCGTCCTCGCGGATGCCCGCCGGAACTTACTCGGCCGCGGTCGCTGACGGCGGGCTGACCAGCAACTCCGTCGCCTTCCGCATCAGCTGATCCGCGGCGTGCCAGCCGCCGCGTGCGCCGCATGAGCCGCATGAGCCGCGTGAGCCGCGTGAGCCGCCGTCTAGTTATATCTCTCGATCAGTGATGACTCGGCGAGCCGGGACAGCCCTTCGCGGACGCCCATGGCCTGGGAGGCGCTGACGCCCTCGACGCGCTGCAGGTCCTCTACGCTGGCCGCCAGCAGCTTCTGCAGCCCGCCGAAGTGCCCGATGAGGCTGTCGGCGGCCTGCCGCGGCAGCCGGGGGACCTGGGCGAGCAGCCGGTAGCCGTGCGGGCTCACGGGGCTGTCCAGGCTCTCCGTGCCGCCCAGGCTCTCCGTGCCGCCCAGGCCGAGCACAGTGGCCACCGAGCCGATGTCCAGCAGTTCGTCCGCGCTCAGGTCCTCCAGCCCGGCCAGGGCCGCCGCGGCGGCCTGACCCCGATCCCCCGCGGCGCTGGGCACGTAATCGCGGGCCAGCAGCTGGCGCTCGGGGCCGGTCCCGGCGACGAGCTCGTCTAGCTGCAGCGCCAGGAGCCGGCCGTCGGTGCCGAGCTCGACCATGTGACCCTCGATCTCGTCGGCGATCCGGCGGACCATCTCGATCCGCTGCACGACCGCCGCGACATCCCGGACCGTGGCCAGGTCCTCGATCTCCAGCGCGGACAGCGCACCCGTCGCCTGATCCAGCCTGAGCTTGTACCGCTCCAGGGTGGCCAGGGCCTGGTGCGCCCGGGACAGGATGGTGGTGGATTCTTCGAGGACGTAACGGGCGCCGCCGGTGTACACGGAGATGATGCGCATCGACTTGCTGACCGAGATAACGGGATAACCGATCTGCCGGGCGACCCGCTCGGCGGTCCGATGCCTGGTTCCTGACTCCCCGGTCGGCAGCGTCGGGTCGGGCACCAACTGGACGGCCGCGCGCAGGATGGTGCACCCGCCGCGATCCAGCACGATGGCGCCATCCATCTTGGCCAGCTCGCGCAGCCTGGTAGCGGAGAACGCCACCGTCAGCTCGAACCCGCCTGAGCACAGGTCCTCGACCGCCTGGTCGTAGCCCAGCACGATCAGCGCGCCCGTGCTGCCCCGCAGGATGCGCTCCAGGCCTTCCCGGAGCGCCGTTCCCGGCGCCATCGCGGCAAGTGCGGCGCGACGCTGCTCGTCCCGCCCCTGGCTCACTGCGGGTACCCGGCGCCCGAGAGGTTCCTCATCGCCGTCAGTGTATCGGCGAGCCGCGGACGCTGCCGGG
>DATKRH010000270.1:0-3717 GCA_035532295.1 Streptosporangiaceae bacterium | reverse complement strand
TCAGATCTGGGTGCCCGACGTCCGCTCGTCCCAGTTCGCGGCCGAGGCCCACCGTCAGTCGGCGATGGTCGCGTCCTCACCCGAGGCTCTCGGAGACCAGGAGTTCATCGAGGCCATCTCGGCCGACGAGGAGTGAACCGTAGTGAGATCTGGACCGCCGCGACAGGATCGGGGTACGCAGGCAAGCCAAGACCCGTCATCATCGTCCAGGACGACCTGATCCGGATCAACGAGCTCCGCTGAGCCGTCCGTCGCGGCCGGGGCTGGCGGCGACGATACGCTTCACCAGAGCGTCGGGGTAGCGGGGCCGGGTCCGGTCGTAGCTTTCGGCGTCATCGGCGGCGTCGTGCAAGAATCGCTGCCATGAACGGCCCAGCATCGAGTCCGGACCCAGGGAGTCGGGCTCCGGCGCGCGGATGAGCTCTGGCCGGCAACGGGGCGGCCGGTGGCGCTAGCGTGGCCTCGCCCCGGCCGGCCGGATGCCGGCGGCGATCCGCTCGACGAGGCGGCGGCCACCCGGCCGGATGGCGATCAGCGTGCCCAGGCAGACGGCGGCGAGCAGCGCGTACGGGACCAGGTCGGAGGTCGCCTGGGCAATGGCCCCGCTGGCGGTCGCGGCGACGGCCTGTCCGCTGGCCCAGGCCAGGTTGCCCAGTCCGAACGCCAGCCCCTGGTTCAGCCCCATGCGGTGCGCGCCGCCGCTGAGCAGTGCCGTCGCGGGGGCGAACAGGGTGCCGAACGAGGGCATGCCGATCACCAGGATGACCACGAGCCAGGCCAGCGGCGCGACGGTCGGGGCCAGCAGGCTGACGGCGACCGTGGCGGCCAGCGACAACTGCACGGGGACGAGCGCGCCGCGCCGGTCGGACAGCCGGCCGGCCAGCGGCGACAGGCCCGCCTCGATCGCGGCCGAGGCGAGGAAGGTCGCGCCGATGACTCCGGCGCTCGCGCCGAGCGCGCCCAGGCGCAGCGGGGCCAGCACATCCAGGACCCCGAAGGCCAGGCCCGGCAGCATCGTGAGCCACATGCCCGCCGCCACCTGCCGGTTCCGCAGCGCCGGGAGGGCCGCGCGCAGGCCTTGCGCCTCGGCGCGATGCGGTCGCGGTACCACGAAGGCCGCCACCATCAAGATCGCGCCGGCGACGGCCGCCGCGGAGAACGCCGGTCCCGTGCCGGTCTGGCTGGCCACCGCTCCGATGACCGGCCCCAGCAGGGCTCCGCCGACCGCGGCTCCGAGCGCCGTGCCCAGCATTTCGCCGCGCCGCCCGGGCGGGGCCACCGTGGCCAGCCAGGACAGGCCGGCCGCCCAGGTGCACGCCCCGCCCAGCCCCTGGACGAAGCGCGCGGCATCCAGCACGCCCTCGTTCGTGGCCCAGCCGAAGACGAACGTGGACACGCTCATCAGCGTCAGCCCGGCCACGACCACCGGCCGGCAGCCCAGCCGCGAGGTCAGCAAGCCACCCGGCAGCGCGCCCACCAGCGTGCCGAGCGGGTAACAGGCCACCAGCAGGCCCGCACCCGCCTTCGACAGGCCGCCCGCGTGCACATAGTGCGGCAGCAGGGGAGTCAGGGCCGTGAAGAAGACGGTGTCGACCAGCACGAGGACGCACACGAAGAAGAGCAAGGCGCGGACCTGGGGAGACAGGGCCACCTTGGGGGCCTGGCCGGGCTGGGGGGCCTGGCCGGGCTGGGGAGATTGCGCTGACTCGGGGCATGAGTTCGCGTCGCGCCACGCCTGCCCCATCCCGCTGACCCCCTGTTCACCGGCGGCTCACCCCGGCGTGGGCACTCGGTCAGGTGAGAGTATCCGGCCGCGGCGACTGGAGCGCCGCCGGCGGCGGGACTTGCTCGTCTGAGGCCTGCGCCTGCTGATCGCGGCGGCCACCGGACCGCGACCACGCCGGGCGGTGCTAGACAGGGCGCCGCGCCGGATTTACTCTTGACTGTATGATCAGTCAATCGCGTTATCCGGCCGCTCCGATCGACTCCGCCGGACTCGCGGCGGCGCTGCGGCCCTTCGGGCAGAGCACGATGCTGCCCAGGGCCGCCTACGTCGACCCGGCGGTGCTCGCCTGGGAGAAGCAGAATTTCTTCGATGGTGGCTGGACCTGCGTCGGGTTCTCCTCGCACCTCGCCCAGCCCGGCGACCAGCGCGCCGAACCGGTGGGCTCGGGCAGCGTGCTGCTCACCCGCGACGACAGCGGGACCTTGCACGCCTTTGCCAACAGCTGCCGGCATCGCGGACATGAGCTGCTGGCCACTGGCGAGACCACGCAGCGCAGCACCATCATCTGCCCGTACCACTCGTGGACCTACGCGCTCGACGGTGGCCTGCGGTTCGCGTCGGGCTTCAAGCGCAGCGACGGGTTCGAGCGGTCCGACTGGGGCCTGGTCGAGCTGCCGGTAGCCGAATGGCACGGGCTGATCTTCGTGGACGGGTCGGCCGGCGCGGCGCAGCCGCTGACGCAGGCGCTCGCCGAGCTCGAGCCGGTCGTGGCGCCGTACGAGCCGGAGCGGCTGGTCATCGCCGGACGGCATCGCTATGACGCGGCGTCGAACTGGAAGATCCTGACCGAGAACTACCACGAGTGCTATCACTGCCCGGTGATCCACCCCGAGCTATGCCGGGTCAGCCCGCCCAAGAGCGGGGCGAACTACCAGGCGCGAGGTTCCTGGGTCGGCGGCTGGATGGACCTGCGCGACGGCATGGACACGATGTCACTCGACGGAACGAGCCGGGGCACCGCGCTGCGCGGACTGGATGACCGAGGCCTGCGGACCGTTATCTACGTCAATGTGTTCCCGAACATTCTGCTGAGCCTGCACCCCGACTACGTCATGACGCACCGCCTCCTGCCGCTCGCGGCGGACCGGACGATGATCGAGTGCATCTGGGCCTTCGCGCCCGAGGCGGTGGCCAGTCCGGGCTTCGATCCCGGCTACGCCGTCGACTTCTGGGACCTCACCAACCGGCAGGACTGGCAAGCCTGCGAGTCGGTGCAGCGGGGGCTCTCGTCGGAGCACGCCAAGCCGGGCCCGCTGTCGCCGGACGAGGATGCGGTGTATCAGTTCGTTACCATGGTCGGCCGCGGCTACCGGGGCGAGCCGGTCTGGAATCACGGCGCCGCGGCCGCGGTCGCCGGCTAGGCATTTCGGCCGGGTGCCCGGGCATTCCTGCGCCGCGCGCGACGTTGACGTGTGCGGTAAGCCCACCCCGCCCGAAGGCCAAAGGAGCTTGAACGTTGAGCCTGCATGACATTCCCCTCAATACCCTGGACGGCCAGTCCGCGTCGCTGGGTGACCTGGCTGGCAAGACGCTGCTCGTCGTCAACGTCGCCTCCAAGTGCGGGCTGACGCCCCAGTACGCCGGCCTGGAGAGATTGCACGAGCAGTTCGCCGACCGCGGCTTCGCCGTCGTCGGGTTTCCCTGCAACCAGTTCGGCGGGCAAGAGCCGGGCAGCGCGCAGGAGATCGCCGAGTTCTGCTCGACCACCTACGGGGTCAGCTTCCCGATGTTCGAGAAGATCGACGTCAACGGGCCGGGCCGGCACCCGGTCTACACCGAGCTGACGGCCCTGGCGGACGCCGCGGGCGAGGCCGGGGACATTCAGTGGAACTTCGAGAAGTTCCTGGTCAGCCCGGATGGGAAGGCCGTCGCCCGGTTCCGCCCCGGCACGGAGCCCGACGCCCCCGAGGTCGTCGCCGCCATCGAGGCCA
>DATKRH010000269.1:0-5546 GCA_035532295.1 Streptosporangiaceae bacterium | reverse complement strand
AAGCACCAGGCCGCCGAACATCTCGCATGGGGCCCAGGCTGGACCGACAAGGGCCTGGTCTTCACCAAAGAGGACGGCACGCCCCTGCCGCCGCAGTGGGTCTCGGTCCGGTTCGAGTCGCTCGCGTACCGGTGCGGCCTCCCGGCCATCCGGTTCCACGATCTGCGGCACGGCGCCGCCAGCCTGAGCAAGGCCGCCGGCCACGACACGAAGATCATCAGCGACCTGCTCGGCCACAGCCGCACCAGCTTCACCGACGACGTCTACGGGACCTCACGGCCGAGATCGCGAGGGAAGCCGCAGAGGCACGCGCGGCCGTGGTGCCCAGGACCCGGAAGGCGGCATCATGAGCACGGTCCGTGCGCACGAAGTGCGCACGGACAGACCGCTACCGATCGGCAGCAACTGTCATCGACCGGAACATATACAAGTCGCTGACCTGCAAGAACGGCAGAATCTGGCTGCCTTCGGCACCGTCCGGAACGCGGCGAACCAGACTGCTAATGGGGTTTGGGTTAGCGCCCATCCGGGGTTCAAATCCCCGAGCCTCCGCACTCTGACCAGGGCCTTCTCCGAGATCCAAGATCACGGGGGAGGCCCTGGTTGTCTGTTTTGGGCGTTGCGGGTGTCCAATGGGTGTCCGTCAGATCAGGGAACGCTTCAAGCCGTGCTCTCCGGGAGCCTCCCTGCGTGGCGGGATCGCGGTCATCCGGGCGCCGGGGACTCGCCTTCCGCATGTGGCTCCCGCTGGGGCGGGAGGCGTCGAGGTAGCTTCCGAATACGGCAATCTCCGCGATCGTCAGGAGCCTGGCCGGATCCGCGTTGTAGCTGCGTGCCCGCTCGATGACCTGCGTGAGATGGCGCATGGCGGTTGCCCGGCTGATCGGCTTGCCGAAGCTGGCCTGCGCCAGCGCGTTGCCCTTGATCGTCGTGATCCACCAGTCGTCGCCGGCCGCGGTCTCGATATCCCTGCGTTCGACGAATCCCGCTGCTTCGAACGCGCGCATCTGGTCCCGGGCAGCGTCCGGGCTCAGGCCGAGCACGTCGCGGGCGACCCCGACCGGATGATCGGAGTAGTACGCGCGCATCAATTGCCTCGCCGCCGGCGCGGGGACGCCGCAGATCATGTCATCCTTCGAAACCCGTATCCAGGTCCCCCAATGCATACCGGGACAAGGTCACGTTAACGGCAGTCCCTGCCTGCCGGGCGCGGCCGGCTGGCTTGTGCCTGCCTTTCACTTTCTCCGGCCAGCAGCCGGTGGTCTGGCGCCGCCCGCCTCCTGGTCGCTAACGGCGCCCGCACGAACATGCCTGCGGCGATCTTCGCGTACAACCCCGCCACCTGGTATGTCAACAAGGTGCTGAACTGGGCCAGCACCTATACCTCCGGCGGCTTCACCATTAGCACCGGCCAGCAGACCACCGCCGCGTGCACGATCGCGATCGCGAGCCAGGCACCCAGCAAGATCGCCGCCCAGATTATCGCCTACGCCCTCGCCCAGGTCGGCAAGTCCTACCAGTTCTCTGTGGGTCCTGGCGGCGCGATCACGCTCAATCCCCGTGTTTGCCCAGCTCAGAAGGCTGATACAAGTAACACTAGTAGTGCGACGGGTGTGGTGCAAGCAAGTCTCACTCCTGCGCAGCGGTGTGTCGCGGCGGCGGTGATCTTGTATGCGGCATCCCAGATGGGCAAGCCGTATCAGTGGGGCGCCACCGGACCTGACGCGTTCGACTGCTCGGGCCTGGCCATGATGGCCTACCGGGCCGCGGGCATCGCGATTCCCCGGACCAGCCAGGAGCAGTGGGCTACCGGTCCCCGCGTTCTCCCGGGGTGGCAGCAGCCCGGGGACCTTGTCTTCTTCGCTGGCTCGGCCGGAGAAACGCCGCAGGCTCCTGGGCACGTCGGGATCCTCATCAGCCCTGGCTGGATGATTGATGCGCCATTTGCCGGGATGCCAGTCCGGCTTGATCCGGTGAGCGGTGTCGTCGGCGTCACTCGCCCCGGCTAGTGGTCCTGGATGCCAGTTGCCGGTAGCTGATGGCGAACTGACTTTCACGGCTATCACAGAGGTTGCGGAGTCGGCCGTTAGTTGCCGCCTGACGTGGGTATCATTGCCGTTCCAGCCCCTGGGGGTGGTTGCCGTGCCAGCTTGACTTGGGCCGCGGGATCACTGATCATGGGTGGTGAGGCCGTCCCCATCGTGGTGGGGGCGGAAGTGAGCCCCAGGATTTCCTGCCGGACGACAGGGCCTGGGGCTTCGCGTTTCCGGTCGCCGCTATCTGGGCGGGATCTCGATGATCTGGACGTGCTGGCCAGTCTGGACGGTGTCGAGGTAGGTCTGGTCACCGGTCCTGTGGCGCACGACGGCTCCGCAGATCGCGTCGGCGACCCACAGCAGCGCCTCGCCGGGGCCGATGACATGCGCGATCCGCAGGTCCGCCGAGACGTAGTTCCTGCTGCGCAGGGCGTCGAGCATGAGCCGGTCGCGGCGGTCGTCCGCGGGCCCGCGTGACTCGAAGGTCGCGATGCCGACATCGAGCTGGTCGAGTTCCCAGAGCATCCGTTCCAGGCAGTGGCGACGGCGCCGTTCGGGCTTCTCCCCGGGCTGGCCGTCGCGGACGACGACGAGGTGGTCCAGGCCCAGGCCCGCTATGGTTTCCGTGATCAGCTGGCGCCGCTTGTCGGATTCGTCGTGCCAGTGCAGTTTGACCTGGCCCTTCAGCCTCAGAGCGGTGATCGCTTCCCGTGCGGGCGTGAGCGCTGAGTGGCCGCATACCGCGGCGGCGAGCATGTAGACGTCAGGGTCACGCTGGTGGTCGGACTGCGACTCATCCAGGAACGCGGCCCTGGTCCTTATCTCGGGTGCCTGTTCTGTCATTCGCCGACTGCCCGGAGGTGGCCGCGCGAGGCGGGTTTGCGGGCGGGCCGGGCGAACGGCGGCCGGAGGGTGAACTTGTACTGGGTGGTCTTGCCTGTGGGGCTGAGCCAGTTCTGCACCTCGGTGAAGCTCCGCGTGAGCAGGCCAGCGTGCCGCAGTTCGCGGAGCCCCCGGTCGACGGTGTCCGCGCTTAGCCCGTACCAGGCCGGGGCGCGCTCGGCCGGTAGGGCGAACGGGGGCCGGAGCGAGAGCGCGACCAGCAAGGTGGCCTTGGCCGCGAAGGTGAGGGATACGTACCAGGCCTCCTCGTCCGTCCAGTAGGCGAAGGGCAGCTTGAAGTAGTCCTTCTGCGGGTACGTGAATTGCTCGCCGTTGCCGGCTTCGTGGAGGACGACGACCCGGGCCAGCCGGCCGGCGCGTTCGCGGCGGACCAGGTGGTATGTCGATTCGAGCCTGGCCCAGGTCTTCGAGATCGCGGCCCTTCCGCCGTCGGCGTCCGAGGCGAGCCCGATGGCCCTGCCCCAGATGCGGGCGTCGCGCTTCACGTCCCATGGGTAGGCACTGGCGGCGGCGCGCAGCAGCAAGTACAGGTCGAGCGCGCGTTCGTCGTGGCGGCGGACCAGGTCTCGGAGCGGGCCGGGCCTGGGCTGGCGCTGTTCGCCCTGCTGGAGGAGTTCGCGGCGGAGCGGGACCTCGGGCTTGCTGCGCTTGGCCGCGTCGAGCAGGGCGCGGACCGTCTCATGCTGCTCGGGTGACGGCTTGCGTGACATGCCCTCCATGATGCCACCAGCAGCCACCAATCGATGCCATGTCAGCTCCGGGCCGATTGACGTACTGGCGGGACCAATAAAGTAGCACTCATAACCCCGTCGGACCCCTGTCGCATGGCCATCGCAATACCCGGGCCGTTGACCGGCTCAGCGCACGGCCTTGACCGGGCCGGCGGCCCGGTGTCGATGCGTCGCGAATCCATTCCCCGCTGCCGGGCCGCTGACTGGCACGCGGCCCAGTGGAACGGCTACTGGTCCAGCAATGCCGACTCTCCGCTCACCCTCACGTGCTCCCGCCGCGCGGGCCAGCTGTCAAGATCGTTCCGCGCGGCCGCCTGCGTTCCCGGGACCGACACGCCGAAATCAGCCGCTACGCCCCACAAGCCTTATCGCGCACCACGCCGTTACGTCGTCACGCTCCCGGATGGCACCGAGACCGACGAGGCGGAGGATGTCTTCAGCACGCTGGAGGGCAGGGCCGTCACGGCGATCAGCGCGCTGGTCGATCAGCGGATATGGCCGATACCGGCCAGCGTGAGGCGGGACATCGCCCGGTGGGTGGCTTTGCAGTACCTGCGCGTGCCCTGGGTAAGGCGGCTGGGACGCGAGATAGCTGAGGCGTTCAGCGGCACCGGGGTGCCTGTCAGGACAGGCGGCGGCCGGCGGATCACGGCGCCGTGGTTCGGAGCTGAGCGCAACTGGCGTAGCCGCAGGCTTCACCGGGTTAGCAGCCATGCCGCCAGTGCCGGGGATGCTATCGCGGCTATGGCCGGCCCGAGCCAGCGCGGCAGGTGCTCGATCCGGATGTAGATCAGGCCGGGGACGTCTATCACCATCAGGTATGCAGGGCGTTCGGCACGCCGGCGGCGGATCAGAGCCATGGCATTCCCTGGTCGATCGCGTAACGGTAGCCATCCCACCTGCGGCGCCGCTGCTCCTGCTGGTATGGCTGGCCCAGGCGCCACCAGGCGGCGGACCATGCCCTCTCGGCGTCGCCGGTTACGCCGCAGGCGCGGACGATCGTGATCACCATGCCAAGGCCGATGGACCGCTCGCCGCGCAGCGCGGCACCGATGGTCGAGCGCCGCAGGCCAGGGACGCGGCGCGCCAGCTCCCGCTGAGACACGCGCCGGTCCCGCAGCAGCTCGCGGAGAGCGCGCAGAAGAGCCGGGTAGTTCGCCAGCCCGTCCGGCGGACCGCCATCATGGGTATGATCGCGTGCCTGCCTCCTAGCCGCGTCCGCGCTCGCCCAGCGCTCCATCACGGCAACGGCATCGACGTCCGTCATCCTGGCCAGGCCGAGGAGCAGATCACGCTGCGGCATCTCCCGGCCCGATAGCGCGCGTGACACTCGCGACGGATGACAGTGCAGCCTGATCGCGGCCTGTCCCTGGCTGATGCCGGCGTCCCGCATCCGATCACGCAGCTGGCCCGCCAGCTCAGCAAGCACCGCGCGGCATGCCGTTGGCAGCTCGCGGCGACGCGGCATCTCGGATCACCTCTTCCTGCTCGCGGGCCGGGCATTTGCCCCGGCCGGTCACCGCCAGCATGCCGCGCTCGCCAGGCGGCGTCTAACCGCAAACGCCCGGATCGTGCGCCACCGGCCACGAACCGCTAAAGAGCCAAGCAGCTAGCATCGCCGCAGGTCACAGCGCCGCACGAATTAGCCGTGCGCAAAGAGCGAGGTCAGCCGTGGGCCTGGGGAGTCCCGCAGAGCGCGGGAAGCCGCCGGGCTGGCGAACCGGCTGGACTGCCCGGCCGGCCGCCGATAGATGCAAGTATGCATACAGATTACCCATATCGGTGGTTGCCGGAGCGGCGCAACGCGGCCGAGGCACGGGGTACCTATCGGCGGGACTGGCGTGTTCCCCGGCATTGGCGGCAGTGACATGGCGTG
>DATKRH010000268.1:0-9365 GCA_035532295.1 Streptosporangiaceae bacterium | reverse complement strand
CCCCATGGGCGGGCCGGCCGAGATGATGCTGGTCTCCGAGGGCCCCTGCGTCGGCCTGGGAGCCAGGTTCGCCGGACTGCGCGGGCCCGATCCGGGAGATCACTTCGCGTCCGGGCCACCCGACGCCACGGTGCGGTGCGGCCATCGCGAGCTGCCGCTGTGGCATGTCGACGCGCCGGGCCGGGCGGTGTTCGCGGGCGAGGTCATGGGCGCCTGGCTGTGGCTGGTGCTCTGGCCGGACACCGCCGGGGTGATGCTCGTCGAGCCGCTGCCGGTCAGGGACCTGCGGGATCGCGGCCAGGACCTGAACGTGCCGTTCGGCGCTCCCTCGCCGCAACTGCCCCGCTAGTGTCGGCCCGTGGTTAATAACACGGCGGCAAACAACACCACGGTGAAGGCCGATCTGCACAGTCACAGCAACGCCTCGGATGGCACGACCGCGCCCGCCGAGGTCATGCGCCGCGCCGCCGCCGCCGGGCTGGACGTCATCGCGCTGACCGATCACGACACTGTGGCCGGGCACGCGGCGGCGGCGGCCGCCCTCCCGCCGGGCCTCGTGCTGCTGCCCGGCATGGAGCTGTCGTGCCGCCTGGCCGGTCATAGCGTCCACGTGCTGGCTTACCTGTTCGACCCGGCTAACGAGGAGCTCGCCGCGGAAACCGCCGCCATCAGGGAGAGCCGGATCAGCCGGGCCCGCGCGATGGTCAGCCGGCTGGCCGAGCTAGGCGCGCCCGTGACCTGGGAGCAGGTCGCGGGAATCGCTGGCGGCGGCGTCGTGGGCCGCCCGCACATCGCCCGCGCCCTCGCCGCCGCCGGGGTGGTGGCCACCCCAGCCGACGCGTTTACCCCCGAGTGGATCGGCCCCGGCGGCCGGGCGCATGTCGCCCGTTACGCGCTGGATCCCAGCCGGGCCATCGCCCTGGTGCGGGCCGCGGGCGGCGTGACCGTCCTCGCGCATCCGCGGGGCTCGAGCCGAGGCTGGCAGATCCCCGACGACGTCATTGCCAGCCTAGCGGCCGCCGGGCTGACGGGGATCGAGGTTAACCACCCGCAGCAGGACGAGGCGCAGCGGGCCCGGCTGCGTGAACTGGCCGTCGCGCTCGACCTGGTGCCATCGGGTGGCAGCGACGACCATGGCGAGCTGACCGGCTTTCGGATCGGGGCGCAGACGGCGCCCGGCGACAGTTACCAGCGGCTGGTCGAGCTGGCGACCGGAGCGGCACCGGTAGGCGGCTGAACGTGGTGCCCGTATTCCCGGGGACTGCCGGCCATCGCGGTTCAGCTTGTCATCGGGACGGTCCGCACTATCGTTCTCAGCAGCCGACGTTCCGCCCGGCTCGTGCCAGCGATCGTGAATGAAGCTCAGATACCCCAGACCAGGAGGGCAGTACCCGGATGGAAGCGCGGATTGAGGGTGTCACCGGTGCCGCAGGAGCCGCCAACACCTGGATCGTCGGTGACGACGAGGAGGTCATCGTCATCGACCCTGGGACCGACTCCGGCGCGGTGCTGTCCGCCGTCGGCGAGCGGGAGATCCTGGCCGTCATTTGCACGCACGGGCACTCCGGTCATGTCGCGGCGGCGCTGGAGGTAGCCGAGCGTGACGAGGCGCCGGTGGCGCTGCACACCGCCGATCGGGTGGCCTGGCGCGAGGTGCACGCCGACGATCCGGATATCGAGATGGAGGACGGCGGCACCTTCGAGGTATCAGACGTCAAGCTGGAGGTGCTGCACGCGCCCGGCCACAGCCCCGGCTCCGTCTGCCTGTACTGCGAGGACCTCGACGCCGTGTTCACCGGAGACGTGCTGACGGCGAACGGCCCGGTCGCGCGGGAGGATGGCTACCCGGATTTCCCGCGTCAGCTGAGCTCGATCGGGGGGCAGGTGCTCACGCTGCCCGCGGCGACGCGGGTGCTGCCCGGGCATGGCGAGGAGCTGACCGTGGCCACCGCGGAGAAGAGCTTCGACTCCTGGGTGGCGGCCGGCCCGGCCGGCCTGGGCGGTTCCGGCGGCTCGGCGAGCTAAGCCAGTGGAGCAACTCGGGTTCGACGGCATGCCGCGGCGGCTGTATCCGTGCACGCCGACCCGGCTCAGCACCTGGCTGGACTGCCCGCGGCGGTACCGGATGACCTACCTGGACCGCCCGCCGCCCCCCAAGGGACCGCCCTGGGCCCACAACAGCCTGGGCGCCAGCGTGCACAACGCGCTGGCGGGCTGGTGGCGGCTGCCGCGGGCGCAGCGGACGGTGACCGCCGCGGGAGACTTGCTGGAGCGTGGCTGGCTCGGTGAGGGCTTCGCCGATGACGCCCAGTCGGCGCAGTACCGCCGGCACGGCCGGGCGATGGTCGAGACCTACGTGACCGGGCTGGACCCGGCTCAGGAGCCGGTGGGCGTGGAGCGGACGGTCGCGACCCGGACCGACCTGATCGCCTTCTCCGGCCGGATCGACCGCCTGGACGACCGGGGAGCTGACCCGGCCGGTCTTGTCGTGGTGGACTACAAGACCGGCCGGCATCTCCTGACGGTGGACGACGCCCGGGCGTCGATGCCGCTCGCGCTGTACGCGCTGGCCGCCCAGCGGGTCATGCGGCGGCCCTGTTACCGCGTGGAGCTGCATCACCTGCCCACCGGCCGCGTCCTGGCCTGGGAGCACACCGCCGAGTCACTGGCCCGGCAGCTGGACCGGGCGCAGGACATCGCCGCCGAGTGCGCTAGCGCGGACGAGCGCTACCGGAAGTCCGCGGACGGCGGCCGGGGCGATGAGACCTTCCCGCCGCGACCGGGGACCTGGTGCGGCTGGTGCGACTACCGGGGGCAGTGCCCCGAGGGCCGGGTGGCAGGCGTGTCTCGGCGGCCATGGGACGGCCTGGCCGAGCTCGACGCTGAGCAGCAGGTGCCCGCCAGCGCCGAGAGCCCCGGTGCCGAGCATCCCGGTGCCTAGCGTCCCGGTGCCTAGCGTCCCAGTGCCTAGCGCGGGCTAGCTGGCCGGCGCCGCTCCGCCGCGTTCCAGAAGGTGGTCAGCGCCCTGGCCGTGGTCTCGGGCGCCTCGACCGCGGGGGAGTGCGCCGCGCCCGGGATGCAGGCGCGCTCGGCGCCCAGCCGCCTGGCCATCCGGTCCTGTGCCGCAGGCTGCCAGGCGTCGTCATTCTCGCCGTAGATCACCATGACCGGCAGCCTGGCCGGCCGGGACGGGCTGGGGGGCCTGGCGAGCGCCGCCAGTTCGTCCGTCCGGTCCGGGCAGGTCAGCAGGTACCTGGCCATCGCGATCAGGCCGATCGGGCAGGTCCGGTGGGTGCGCTCGCGCAGGAACGCGATGATCCGCTCATCCGTCCCGTCGTCCCTGGCCATCGGCTCGAGCCGGTCGCGCCACAGCAGGGCGATGAGGGCGCGCAGCTCATCGGCGTCGTCGCCGTCCCTGCCCTCCTGCGGGTCGAGCACCGACAGCACCTCGCGCAGGCTGGCCGCGCGCTGCCCGGCGATGGCGCCGGGGCCCGAGCCGAGCAGGGTGAGCGACAGGAACCGCCCGGTGGGCAGGAGCGCGGCATCCCGCGCGATGAGGCCGCCCATCGAGTGCCCGACGAGATGTATCCCGCCCTTGCCCCCGCCGGTGCCCGCCCCGGTGGCGTCCGGATCGATGGCGTCAGCGACGGCGAGCAGGTCCGCGGCGAGCTCGGCGGGCGCGTAACCGTGGCGGTCCGGGGCGTGCGGGCTCTGATACTGCCCGCGTAGATCCAGGGCGACGATCGTCCGGCCCGCCGCGGCGAGCGGCTCCAGCACGGGTAGGAAGTCTTCCTTGCTGCCCGTGTAGCCGGGCACGAGCAACGCTGGCCTGCGCTCGCAAATGCCGTGACCTGGCTGTGCCTCCAGCACGGCGAAGCTGCCACGCTCGGTGGTCACATTGCCCGACCGGACCCGGTGGGGCATCTTCAGGGACCTGGGGGTGCTCACGTGGCGGCAGCCTATCGATGATCCCGCTGGAAACCTAAGGCGTACTAGCTCAGAATCTCCTGAAGACTGCCTCGAATGCCAGTCGCCAGATCCAAGCCGGACGGCCTAACTTGCCCCGGCCGACCCGCCCTGGTCCTGGCCGCCCCTACCTTGGACTGCACTGCGCGACGGACGTCGGCGGCGCCGACGCCCCGGCTGGCTCCCGGCGGGCGGCGAGCCACCCCCTGGAGGCTGTTCGCTGCTGGCCTGCTCGGCGTGGCCGCCGCCGCCCGCGCTCGCGGTGCCGTCGGCAAGCTGGACTCCGGACCTCGTGCGCCGGCGTACCCGCTGCTGGCGCTGGCCGCGCTCACGATCGGCCGGATCGGCCGCGGACCCGCGCTCCGGCCGTCGGCCCGCGTCGCCTGAACGGCTGCGCTCATGGTCGGGCCGCGGGCCGCGGGAGCGGGTCTTGCCCGTCTCGCCGATGTCCTCCAGTTGCTCGGCTTCCAGGCCGAGTCGCTCGCGCTGAGCGCGCGGTAGCGTCCCGGTCACGCCGGCCGGGATCTGCAGGTCGGTGAACAGGTGTTCGGACGTGGAGTAGGTCTCGACCGGCTCGGGGTGGCCCAGGTTCAGGGTGTCGCTGATGACCTTCCAGCGCGTCATGTCGTGCCAGTCCACGAAGGTCACTGCCACGCCGGCCCGCCCGGCCCGCCCGGTGCGGCCGATGCGGTGCAGGTAGGCCTTGTCGTCTTCCGGGCACTCGTAGTTGATCACGTGCGTCACGTCGTCGACGTCCAGTCCGCGGGCGGCCACATCGGTGGCCACCAGCACGTCGACCTTGCCCGCCCGGAAGGCGCGCATGGCGCGCTCGCGCTGGCCCTGGCCCAGGTCGCCGTGGACGGCGGCGGCGGCGAAGCCCCGCGTCGTCAGGGCGGTCGAGACCTGATCGGCGGAACGCTTGGTCCGGCAGAACACGATGGACAGGCCGCGCCCCTCGGCCTGCAGGACCCGCGCCAGGACCTCGATCTTGTCCATCTGGTGGGCGCGGTAGATGTGCTGCTGCGTGCTCGGCACGTGCGCGGGCTCGTCGTGCTGCTCGGCCCGGATGTGCATCGGCTGACTGAGGTGCCGCCGGGCTAGCGTGACCACCTCGCCGGGCATGGTGGCCGAGAACAGCATCGTCTGGCGGTCGTCTGGGGTGAGGCTCAGGATCTTCTCGACGTCCGGCAGGAAGCCGAGGTCCAGCATCTTGTCGGCCTCGTCGAGGACCAGCGCGTGGACGTGGCTCAGGCTCAGGTGGCCCTGGCGAACCAGGTCCAGCAGGCGGCCGGGGGTGCCCACCACGATGTCCACCGTGGCCAGCGCCTCGATCTGCGGCTCATACGCGCGGCCGCCGTACAGGACCACCACCTTGGCGCCCATGCGGCTGCCGGCGGTCTGCAGGTCCTCGGCGACCTGGAAGGCAAGCTCCCTGGTCGGCACGACCGCGAGCGCGCGAGGTGCGGCGGGTATGCCACCGCCCGGCATGTCGTCCAGGCGCTGGAGTATCGGGATGCCGAACGCCAGGGTCTTCCCGGTCCCCGTCCGGGCCTGACCGATCAGGTCGTGGCCGGCCAGCGCCACCGGCAGCGTCAGCGCCTGGATGGGGAAGGCCGTGGTGATGCCCTTGGCCTCCAGCGCCGCGCAGATTGGCTCGGCGATGCCGAAGTCCCGAAAGGTCTTCTCGGCGCTGGCGGGGAGCTCAGGATCCGGGTCGGCCTGGAGTTGCGTGCTCGCCGGCAGGCCCGTTACCGCTGGCTCGATAGCCTCCGGCTCGTCCTGTATGGCTGCTGTGTACGTTGTCAGGGCTTCCGCCTCCATCAATTACCCGCGGTCCGGCAGGCGCCTGCGCGCCCGTTCTCGTCGCCGCAGGCTGGCATGTGGCTTCTTCGGTGCGACAGCAGGCACCGCCATGACGGTGCAGTCCAGAACCGCTGGGTGGGCGCCGTGCGCTCACGAAGAAGTGGACGACGCATCGTCGCCTGCGCTATATCCGCGCTCGGCATACGCCGCGCCTTAGCTTGTGTAACACGATCGGGGGGTCACCGCATTCCTGCTGTGGATCGCAGCACATTCTAGCAAGGCAGCTCAGCGCGTCCCCGGCTAGCGTCCCCGGCAGCGTCCTCCGGCGCTTGTTACGCTGCGCTAGTGAGCGATGAAGCACCCGAGCCGCAGGCACCGGAGCCGCGGGCACCCGAGCCGCAGGCCGCCGCCGCGGCCGGGCATGCGGACACGATCCAGAACGGCGTGCTTGACCTGCTGGGCCTGGTGGCCTACGCGCAGCTTGTCGCGTTTTTCCAGATGACCGATGACGCGGCGCGTGCGGTCTCCCTCGCGGACAAGGCAGCGCTGGCGGAGATGGCCGTGGCCGAGTTCGGGCATTTTCAGCTGCTGCGCGGGCGGCTCGAGGAACTGCACGCCGACCCCGCCGCGGTCATGCGCCCGTTCGTCGCGGCCGTGGACGCCTTCCATGCCCGCACCGTGCCCGCCGACTGGCTGGAGGGCCTGATCAAGGCCTACGTCGGCGACGGTATCGCCGCTGACTTCTACCGGACCGTCGCGACGCTGCTCGATGAGCCCACCCAGTCCCTGGTCCTGGAGGTGCTCGCTGACACCGGGCACTCGGCGTTCGTCATCGACCGGGTCAGGGCCGCGATCGCCGCGGACCCGAAGGTGGCCGGGCGCCTCGCGCTGTGGGCGCGGCGACTGGTCGGCGAGGCGTTCGGCCAGGCCCAGCGGGTGGCCGCCGAGCGGGAGCCGCTCGCCCGCTTGCTGGCCGACGGCTCCCGGAGCCAGCTCGGCGACATCGGCCGGATGTTCGCCCGGCTGACCGACGCGCACGCCGAGCGGATGGCTGCCCTGGGCCTGGCCGAGTGACCGACTACGTCCCTCTGGAGGGCGCGTGACCGCGGATAGCAGCTCAACGACCGGGGCGCAGCCGGGGACCGGACCGCTCAGTGCCGCCGTGGCGCGGGCCTGGATCAGCCGCTGGGATGCCCAGCAGCAGGGGTACCTGCCCGATCGCGAGGAACGCTTCACCGCGCTGATCGACGCCGTCGCGGCGGCGAGCGGGCGGCCCGATCCGCTCGTGCTTGACCTGGGCTGCGGGCCCGGCTCGCTGGCGACCCGGCTGCTGGACCAGATCTCCGCGGCCACCGTCGTGGCCATCGACGCCGACCCCGTGCTGCTGGCGCTGGGCCGGGCGTGCTGCGCTGACCGGCCGGGCCTGCGCTTTGCTGATCAGGACTTGCGCGCGACGGGCTGGGCGCAGGCCCTGCGCCTGGACCGCCAGGCCGACGCCGCGGTGAGCACCACGGCCCTGCACTGGCTCCCGGAGGCCGAGCTGACCGCGATGTACGCCGAACTGGCTACCGTGCTGCGACCTGGCGGTGTGCTCCTGAACGGGGACCACCTGGAGGAGGACGAGGCGACCGCGCCGACGCTGGCCCGCCTCGGCCGCGCCCTGATCGAGCGGGAGGAGCAGCGCCGCTTCCCCGGCGGGCACCCGGAGAACTGGGCGGACTGGTGGGCCGCGGCGCTGGCTGACCCCGCCCTGGCCGGGCCCGTGGCGCAGCGCGAGCAGCGCCATTACAGCTCAGACCACCACGGCTCGGAATCGCGCTGGCTGCACACCCATGTGGCCGCCCTGCGGTCGGCGGGCTTCACCGAGGTCGGCACCCTCTGGCAGCGCGGATCGAACCGGCTGCTCTGCGCGGTCGCCGGCTAGCCCGCTGCCCCGCTAGCTGTCCCCGCTAGCTGTCCCCGCTAGCTGTCCCCACTAGCCGAAGGCGCCGAATCCGACCCGGCGCGGCTCCGCCCCGCCGATCTCCAGGTAAGCGATCTTGTCCGCCGGGACCAGGACCTTGCCGCCCTTGTCGTCTTCCAGCACCAGGACGGTGCCATCGGAAACGGCGGCGCTGAGGGCCCGCTCGACCTCCTCCATGGCGGAATTGGTCTCGAAGACGATTTCACGCGGTACGGACTGAATGCCAATCTTGACTTCCACGGTTCTCCTCTCCGCACCGAGGCTAACCCGCGGCTTCGCCGTAGCAGGGGAATCGGGCTCCCCAGCAGCTACGCCCCGAGCGTAACCGCCGGGCTAGGCCTGGCCGGTCCTTGGCCAGCCGCTGATGCCGCGCCAGGCGAGCCTGGTGATCAGCTGCTCTGCCTGGTCCTTGGGAATGGCCCGATCCGTGCTGAGCCAGTACCGCGCGCTGACCTGGGCCATGCCGACCAGGGCCATGCCCAGCAGGTGCGCCTCGTCCTCGCCGAGACCGGCATCCTCATGGATGAACTGACTCACCATGTCCGCGCAGTCCTGCATGGCGAGGTTAAGCCGGTCCCGGACGGCGGGCTCGTTGCTCAGGTCCGATTCGAAAACCAGCCGGAACGCCTCGCCGCTGCCGCCCACGAAGTCGAAGAACGCCTGGAAGGTGGCGGGCACTCGCTGCTTGTTGTCCGTGGTGGAGGACAGCGCCTGGCCGACGATCCGGTTGAGCTCGGCCACACTCTCATCCAGCAGCGCCAGGTAGAGCTCGAGCTTGCCGGGGAAGTGCTGATACAGCACCGGCTTGCTAACGCCGGCGCGCTCGGCAATCTCGTCCATGGCCGCCGAATGGTAACCGTGTGCAACGAAGACATCGCGGGCAGCGCCTAGCAGCTGCCGTCGCCGCGCGGGGCGCGGCAGCCGGGTGCTAGCCGACCTGGCCTGCGGCAATGCAGTCACTATGATCTCCGAGCGTGTCTGTGCGGTGCCGCGATGGCTAACCGTCCAGCTCGATTCTACGGCCGATGGGAGTTACAGCGTGCTAGCGGTAATCCTCATTGTCATCGGTTCTCACTTCGCGCGCCTGCTCCGCCGCGTCCGCAGGGTCCGCCTCCAGCGGCACGTCCTTCAGATCCTCGGCGGAATCGCCCGAGGTAGGGACGGCGTCGGTTTCCTGCTCGGCGACGTCGGCTTCGGACGCCTCGAGGCTTTCTTCGCTCACTTGCCGTTGCTCCTTCCTACGCTGATACGCCGCACAGGGCGAGATCTCGAACCTACTGCCCAATGACAGAATTCGGACAACACCGGGTGTTTCTAGATACCCGACCAGGGACCGGGGTAAGGAGATGTCATGCGCAGCATGTGGAAGGGTGCCATCTCTTTCGGCCTCGTGATGATCCCCGTCAAACTCTACGCCGCGACCGAGCAGAAGGACATCGCCTTCCGCCAGGTGCACCGGGCCGACGGCGGCCGGATCAGGTTCCGCCGCGTCTGCTCCGCGGACGGGTCCGAGGTGCCGTATGAGGAGGTCGCCAAGGGGTTCGAGCTGCCCGGCGGCGAGATGGTCGTGCTCACCGACGAGGACCTGGCCGACCTGCCGCTCACGTCGAGCAAGAGCATCGAGGTCCTGCAC
>DATKRH010000267.1:0-26130 GCA_035532295.1 Streptosporangiaceae bacterium | reverse complement strand
CACATGGTCCCCGGCGTGCTGGCCGGGCTGCCGGTCGAGCTGGTCCCGCTGTACTTCGAGCTGGACGGCACCTTCCCCAACCACGAGGCCAACCCGCTGGAGCCCAAGAACCTGCTCGACTGCCAGGCCAGGGTCCGCGAGACCGGCGCGGACATCGGGCTGGCCTTCGACGGCGACGCCGACCGCTGCTTCTTCATCGACGAGCAAGGCGAGCCGGTCCCGCCGTCGGCGATCGTCGGCCTGGTCGCCGCCCGCGAGCTGGCCCGCTATCCCGGCTCGGCCATCGTGCACAACGTCATCACCAGCGCCGCCGCCGTGGAGATCATCCGCGAGCACGGCGGCACCCCGGTCCGCTCCCGCGTCGGCCACTCCTACATGAAGGCCCTCATGGCCTCCCACGACGCAGCCTTCGGCGGCGAGCACTCCGGCCACTTCTACTTCCGCGACTTCTGGCGCGCCGACACCGGCATGCTCACCGCCTTGCACGTCCTGGCCGCCCTCGGCAGCCAGGACCGGCCGCTGTCCGAACTGACAGCCGCCTACACCCGCTACGTCGCCTCCGGCGAAATCAACAGCCACGTCAGCGACGTGCCCGCCAAGCTGGACGAGGTTGAGGCCGCGTACGCCCGGCCCGGGGTGAGCACCGACCGGCTCGACGGGCTCACCGTCAACCTCTGCGACGGCCGCTGGTTCAACCTCCGCCCCTCCAACACCGAGCCCCTGCTCCGCCTCAACGTCGAAGCACCCACCCGTGACGCCATGACCGCCATCCGCGACGAAGTCCTCGCCCTCGTCCGCTGACCGCCCCGCAGTCCTTACAACGCAACACAGCCCGCCAGGAGACCCTGTAAGCGGCGAGCTGCCGCCCCGCCGCCGGGAAGCGCGCCCAGGTTTGCCCGGCGGCGGCCACGACCGCGTCAGCGAGCCGCCCGGCGGCGTCCGGGCGGCCCTGTGTGCGCGCGCCGACGGCGGACACCGCACGGCGCGCGGGGTCGGCCAGCGGCGGCCCCGGGGCGGCAGTGAGCGCGCCGGGGGGGTGACGTCGCCGTCCAGGGCGACCGCCGCACCGCACGCCTCTCCGGCCCGCCTGGCAGGCAACAGGCACAGCAGCCGCATGGGCAGCTTAGGAAAATCGCGTTAAGCGGCAACCTGGGCCGCGCCGGCCGCTGCCGTGCAGAGGCGCTGGTCAGCGGCCGTGCCCGTGCCGTTCCGACGCCGGGATGCTCACCGCGGCGGTCGTAGCCGGAGCCGCCGACTTCCTCGGGCTGCCGCCACATGCGGTGACGTCGGACTGACATGCCGCGCGCACGTAGCCGCCGTTATGCGCGCCTCGGGAACACTCGGCGCTCCTCAGTTGGCGCGTACAGAACAATCCGTTCTGGACACCCGGCGTCGGTTATGGGTGTCTGTGCCTGAGTAATTATTCGGAAGTCCTGTGAAAGGGCATGCCGGTAGCCGGTGTGGCGGTTCTTCGCGGTCACGCCGGTGCTGTGGTTGCTCGCGGCGGGTTTTATCCGTCGGGCGGGGGCTGTGCCTGCCCAGGTGCGGAGGTCTTCGGGGCTGGCGTTCCAGGGAAGGATTCAGCTGGGGCGGCTGCTGGGTAGGCATGTGATCAGTTCTGAAGCGGTACCCCGGCGCCGTCAGCGGGTCAGTCCAGCAGTTTCAGGAATTCCGCGGGGGCCAAGTCTGCCTGCCGGAGGATTGAGCTCAGGGTGCCGCGCCTGATGGTGCCGTGCTGGGGAATCACGACGACCCGCCCATCGGAACGCCGATAGACGGCGTGGCTGCCCTTGGTTCGCAGGTAGGCGAAGCCGACGGACTCCAGGGCCCGCGTGACCTTGCGAACCGGCAGGTCCGACAGGGCTGGGCTCACGCGGCGCCGGGCAACTGGAAGGAGGTGACCAGGGGCGTGCTGGTGACAAACCGGGCAGGGTCATCTACCTCTTCCAGGTACAGCTCAACGGCCTCAGCGAGATTGGCCAGGGCCTCATCGATAGTCGAACCCTGACTGGCGACGTCGACTTCCAGGCACTGCGCGACGTACCAGTCCTCTTCCCGGTGCACGGCCGCGGTGAAACTGCGAGGCATAGGCATGCGTCAAGGGTAGCCCTGGCGCGGCCAGCGTCGGGGAAGCGGCAGGTAACGAGCCACCTACAAGGGCAAAGCGGCCTGTCTCACCGCGCGTGCCCGGTGGCCTGGAAACGTTCAGCGTGCTGCTGGAGCGGTGCCGTATCGTCCATGAGGCCTTCGCCACCTTCGCCTCGGTAGCGCTGGCGGGCGAGTTCGATGACAAGGCAGCTTCACCTGCGCCTGGGTGGCGACTTCTTTCTGCTCGGGCGGGTTGATCCAGGAGCCGTGCGGGATGCCGGGCGGGGCGAGGGCGCCTGGGCGAACATGAAGAACGGCCTCGGCAACCTCGCCGCCCGCAACGCCGGCCGGCTGGCCGCCGTCGTCCGGAGCCGGCTCAAGCGCATCCAGTACTCAGCCCGCCCTCATCGACGGGTTCCTTACCCAGACCGGACTCACCATCGAGCCCGAACCGCCGTAGCGACATAAATGCTGGCCCTTCAAGGTCATTAGCTAGCGGTCCGTGCGTCGCCATCATGCTGGAGGGCCTGGCGGATGATCTCGGCGCGGGAGTGGGCGCCGAGCTTGGCCAAGATGTGCGAGATGTGGGTCTGCACGGTGTTGCGGGACAAGAACAGCTCGGCGGCGATGTCGGGGGTGGACCGGCCGACGGCGACCAGGCTGGCGATCTTGGTCTCGGTGGGGGTGAGCGCGTACCAGCCCTGCGCGGCCGGCGCCCGGCGGCCGCCGCGACCGCGGCGGACGCCGTAGCGGCGCAGCCGGGCATCGGCGCGCCGCAGGTCCCATGCCGCGCCCAGCCTCAGGTACAGCTGCGCCGCGTCGCTGAACGCTCGCCGGGCCGCCGTCCGGTCGCCCTTCCCGGCCAGCAGCACCGCGGCGTCCTCCAGCGCCTGCGCACGGTCGAACGTCCGGCCCGTCGAGTCGTAGTAGGCGGCCGCCGCGAGCACGGGCTCCGGATCGCCGTCCGCCAGTCCCCGGCAGTGACGTGCAGCGGCGGTCTTGACCGGCAGCGGCCCGCGGGCTGCCTCCGCCGCCGCGCCCTGCGCCGCCGCGCCAGCGGTGGCCGTATCGCCGGCGGCCAGCGCCAGCCGGGTCAGCAGCGGCAGCAGCAAGTACCTTTCCTGCATATCCTCGGCCACTTCGGGGTCCAGGCACGGCGCGAGCGCGGCCACTGCCTCGTCGGGCCGGCCTCCCCGGTCGGCGGCTAGCGCGCGTGCCCTGAGCAGGCAGTAAGCGACCGACCTGTCCAGGGGGGAGTCGATTCCCAGATCACTCACCGCGGCCAGGTGCTCCTCGGCCTTTTCCCAGTCGTCACGGTGGGCGGCGATCAGCGCGGCCTGCCCATGCTGCAAAATAGGCATGTAGTCAGTACCCGGCATCCCGGCGGTTGCCTCCAGCACGGTGAGCGCGTCATCCCACTGGCCCATCTCAATGTAGTAGTCCGCAGCCGCGGTGCAGATCAGCCCCAGGCGCGGGGTTCCGGACTGCTCGGCGAGGACCAGCGCCTCCCGGACGGTAGCGCTGGCCTCGGCCATCCGGTCGGCGTTCTCCAGCCAGCCGGCCTTGTTCGCCAGCAGCAGCAGCCGCAGGTCGGTGCTCTGCGGATCATCGGCGATTACCTTGAGCGCCTGGTCATTATGGCTCAGGGCGGCGGCGTCGTCCCGCCGCCGAAGGGCTAGGAAGGAAAGCACGTGCAGCGCGTAGCCGGCCGCGAACCGGTCACCGGCGCGCTCCGCCCCGGCCAGCGCCTGCTCCGCGAGATCCGCGCTGCGGTCCCACTGTTCCAGCATCGTCATAGTGACCGCCTGCCGGGCGCGCAGCCGGGCCGTCCAGGTCGCGCTGATGCCCGGCCGCGCCAGCGCATCCTCCACCACGGCCGCCGCTTCCGAGCGCCGGCGGGTGCTGGACAGGGTGTAGCCGAGCAGCCAGGAGACCTCGGCGGCGCGGTCGGGGTCGGTGGTGCGGGCCAGCAGCGGCCGGGCCACCCGTTCCACTTCCTCGTGCTGCATGAGCAGGCACGCGACGCTGACCATGGTGGCGCCCAGGACTTCCCGCCGCGGGTCGGTGGCGGGGATCTGAGCAAGACCGCGGCGCAGCAACTGGGCCGCGACCTGCGGTGCCTGGGAGGCCAGCACCCCCGCCGCCCCGGCCAGCCAGGCCCACACCCACTCCCCGCCCGCCTCCGGTGCCGCGACTAGCTGCGCCGCCACCCGCTCCGCCGCCGCCCCCGCCGCCGCCAGCGCCCTGGCCGCCTCTACGTGCAGCGCCTCCCGCACAGGCCCGGGAATCTGCTCGTACAGCGCCTGGCGAATCAGCCCGTGCCGGAACGCCAGCCGCGGCCCTGCCTCAGCCACCACCCCCGCCGCCATTGCCTGCTCCATCACCCCCGCCAGCTCTCCCGCCGGCCGCCCCGTCACCAGCCCCAGATCCGTCACCGGAAACTCACTGCCCAGCACCGCGGCCCACCGCAGCACCCCCACCGCCGGCCCGGGCAATCCCGCGAGCCGCTCCCCGATCGCCGCCGCCAGCGACACCGGCACCTGGACCTCGCCCGGCTCGCCGGCCAGCTCCGCCGTCCCCCCCGCCACCTTGACCCGCCCAGCCTGGGCCAGCGCATCCACGAGCTCGCCCACATACAGCGGATTGCCCCCCGCTCGCGCCAGCACCCCGGCCAGCCGCCGCCCGGGCGCCGCCCCCACCAGCCCTCCCGCCAGCTCCGCCACCTCCCCGGCCGGCAACGGCCCCAGCTCCACCACGCCGCCTGACGCCGTCACGCCCCGCGTCAGCCGGGTCGCCTCCTCCAGCGCCGGGGCCGGTCGCAACGATCCCACCACCAGCAACGGCGACTGCCCCACCGCCCGGCTCAGCCGCCGCCACACCAGCAGGCTCACCTCGTCCGCCCACTGCAGGTCCTCCGCCACCACCACCAACGGCGACTCCGCGCACAACCGGTCCACCAGCGCCAGCAGCCGCTCCGCCGCCGCCAGCACCGGATCCCCGGCCAGCGCCGGCCCCCATCCGCCCCCATCCCGCACGCCGCCGGCCACCGCCCGCCGCCCGTCGGCCCCCAGGCAGTCGACCATCAACCCCAGCGGGAACCGCTGCCGGAGCTCATCGGCCACCCCCCAGCCCACCCGGCAGCCCAATCCCTCCGCTCCCGCTAAGCCCTCTCGCAACAACGCCGACTTCCCGATCCCCTGCTCCCCGGCCACCAGCAAAACCCCGCCGACCCCGCCCGCGACGTCGGCCACCAAACTCCTCACCCGTGCCAGCTCTTCAGCCCGACCAACAAAATTACCAGCCATAAACCGGATCGTAACCCCCCAACTCCCGACATAGTCTCGATGCGCTCAGTCCATCCTCTGCTACGCACCGGTAACTTCCCGCCAGCCGCAAGCCAGCTGGCTCAGCCAGATGCCATCCGCGGGGCGAGGGCGCTGCCGACTCGGCGATTTAGGGCCTATAGCCATTACGATCGTGTTTATGAATGGCGACTGGTTCGTCGGGCGTAACGGTGAGCTGGCGCAGTTGCGGAATCTGGTGACTGCGGTGGCGGCGGGGTCCGGTGGTGTCGTGGTGCTGGAGGGGGAACAGGGGATCGGGAAGTCGGCGCTGCTGCGGACGGGGCTTGCGGGCGCGGCGGGCGCGGGCTGCCGGGTGCTGTGGGGCACGGCGGACGAGCTGCTGCAGCCGTTCCCGCTGCGGCTGATGACGGAGTGCCTGGAAGAAGAGTGGCTGGCTGCTGTCGGCACGGGACGTGGCCAGGCAGCGGGTGCTGCCCCGGCGCAGGTGCCCGGACCCGCCGAGACGGTGGTGACGCTCAGCGGGGATCCGGTGCTGGCGGGAGCGGAGCGGCTGCTGGCGCAGGTGGACAGGCTGTGCGCGGTCTCCCCGGTCGTGCTGGTGGCAGAGGATCTGCAGTGGTCAGACGAGGCGAGCCTGCTGGTCTGGCATCGGCTCAGCCGGGCGGTGGGGCAGCTGCCCCTGCTGCTCGCCGGGTCGTGGCGGCCGGGGACCCGCCGGGAGGACCTGGCCCGGCTCCGGGCCGGGGTGGTGTCGCGGGGCGGCCTGGGGATAGTGCTGGATGCGCTGCCGGACCCGGAGGTGGCCGACCTGGTCGCGCGCCTGGTCGGGGGGCGGCCAGGACCGCGGCTGTCGAGACTGGTGGGCCGGGCCGGCGGCAATCCGCTCTACGCGCGGGAACTGGTGGACGGCCTGCTGCGCGAGGATCGGATACGGATCCAGGGCGGAGCCGGGGAGCTGGCGGACGAGCTGGCGGTGGTCCCGGTGCCGGTATCACTCGCGGCCGCGATCGCCGGGCGGCTGGCCGGGCTGGCGGAGGATGTCGTCTGGGTGCTGCGCTGGGCCGCGGTGCTGGGGTCGGAATTCTCCGTGGCGGACCTGGAGGTAGTGACCGGGCGAACCGCGGGTGAACTGATGGAAGTGATAGAGGCGGCGTTCGCCGCCGGGGTGCTGACGGACGGCGGGCCCCTGCTGAGATTCCGGCACGGGCTGATCCGGCAGGTGCTGCATGAGGGAATGCCGACCGCGCTGCGGACGGCGCTGCACCTGCAAGCGGCACGAGAGCTGGCGGAAGCCGGATCGGCGCCGGAGCGGGTAGCCGCGCAGCTCGTGTCGACTCAGGGCGAGGAGGGATCGGGCGAGGCGGAGACACTGACCGCGGACCTGGCGAAGAGCTGGGCGGCGGAGTGGCTGGCCGGGAGCGCGGCGGTACTGAGCCACCGCGCGCCGCAGGTGGCCGCCGGGCTGCTGCGGGATCTGCTGGCCCGGCTGGCCGACGACGACCCGCGCCGGGAGGCGCTGGAGGCCAGCCTGGCCACCGTCGCGTTCTTGCTGATGCGGAACGAGGAAGCGGAACAGGTCGGTGGCGCGCTGCTGCGCAGCTCGGCTGATCCGGTGCGGGCTGCCGAGATGGCCTGGGTGGTGGCCTACACCCAGTTGCGCACGGGTCGGCCCGCCGAGGCGGAGACGACGATCGAGGCGGCCCTGGACCGCCCGGAGCTGGGCGAGGGCCACGCGGCCGAGCTGCAGGCCCTGCACGCGGTCATCCTGACCACCATCGGCGACGTCGACCAGGCCGCGAGGGTAGCCGGGGTGGCCTTGGGGGCGGCCGAGCAGGCCGGCAGCCGGCTCGCGGCCGGATACGCCCTGCACGCGCTGGGCGGCGTCAGCTTCCTCCGCCGGGATCACGCCGCGACCCTGGATTACACCGGGCGCGTGCTGGCGACCGTAGGAGATGACCCGCTGGCGGCCGGCCTGCGGCTGCTGGCGCTGGGGTCGCGATCCGCCGCGCTGAGTGACCTGGACCGGCAAGCCGAATCACTGGCCGCGGCGCGGCAGGGCTTAGTCCTCGGCGAGCAATCCGGGACCCCCCGGCTGGCGAAGATACGGGGATTTCTTGCGCATGCCTACTTCGAGACCGGACAGTGGGACGACGCGCTGGCCGAGCTAGAGCCGGTCGCTGACGTCCCCGCCCCGGCTCATTTCCTGGTCACGGTCCACGGGCTCTCGGCGCTGATCGCCGTGCACCGAGACGACCGGGACGCGGCGGACCAGCATCTGCGCGCAACGCGGGACCTGGTGATCGATCCCGCCACGCGGGCGAACGCGCATTTCCTGCTGCTGGCGCGGGCCCTGATCGCCGAGCAGGACACGCACCCCGCGGCGGGCGCGGCCGTGCTTGCGCCCTGCCTCCAGCCCGGCGTGGCGGAAGCCATGCCGAGCCTGTTCCTGCTGCTGCCGACGCTGGTGCGCCTGGCGCTGGCGGCCGGCGAGACCGCCACGGCCCTCGCCGCGGCAGACGCAGCAGAGCGGGAGGCCGCGCGTGAGCCGCTGCCGGTCAAGGCCGCCGCGGCCGGCTGTTGCCGCGGGCTGGTCGCCGGCGATCCGGCTCCAGTGCTGGCCGCGGCGAGCTACTACGCGCGGACGGGACGGCCGTGCGAGCACGCCAGTGCGCTGGAGGAGGCCGCGGTGCTGGCCGCCGCGCGAGGCGACAGGCCGGCGGCGCGGGAGGCGCTGAACGCGGCGCTCAGCCTTTATCACGGGCTGAGCGCCCGGCGAGATATCCGGCGGGCCCGGGCGCGGCTGCGGCCATTCGGGCTTCGGACCGGGCGGCCCGGCGGGTATCCGGCGCGCCCGGCAACCGGCTGGGGCGCCCTGACGCCCACGGAGCTGAAGATTGCCTACTCGGTAGCGGCCGGGCGCTCAAACCCGGACATCGCGGCCGGGCTGTTCCTGTCCCGGAACACCGTGCAGACCCATGTCTCGCACATCCTGGCCAAGCTCGGAGCGCGATCCCGTGCGGAGATCGTCCGCGAGGCGCTCCAGCATCCAGAGGAAAGCGCGGCCGGCAGCCGCTGACAGCCAGGCTGGATGACCTCCTCGCCATTGCTGGCTCCATCAGGTCCCCGTCCGGGAACGCGGCGGCAGCGCCACCGCCTGTCCCGGGTCGCCGGATGCGGCCGACAGCACCCGGCGCAGGTGGCGAAGGCCGTAGTAGGCACGGGACTTGACCGTTCCGACTGGAATACTCAGTGACTGCGAGATCTCCGCGACCGAGCGACCCCGGAAGTACATCTCGACGATAACCTGCCGGTGCTCAAGGGTCAGCTGGGCCAGGGCAGCCCGCACGTCCATGGCGGTGACCGCCTGCTCGATGCGTTCCGTCGGATCTGGCCGGTCCGTCTCCCGGTCGTCGGCCAGCTCCTCGATGCGCGACCGTGCTCGCCACATGTCGATGGCGACATGCCGCGTCACAGTGAACAGCCACGGCCGGATAGCCTGCACGCCGGAGCCGACCACCTCGGGGTGGCGCCAGGCCCGGAGCAGGGTCTCCTGGACGATGTCCTCGGCCCGCTGCCGGTCGCCGAGCGTCAGCTTGAGCGCGAACCGCACCAGGGCGGCACCGTGAACGTGCCACAGTTCGCTGATCGCCTGGCTGTCGGCGGTCGCCGTCCGGGCGGCCTGCGCCGGCGACTGAGGGTCCTCCGGCTGAACCAGGGCCAGTACCGGATTGGGGGCATCGGCGCATTGCTCCGCGGGAGCGGTCATGCCTCATCCTCCTGGCTCGTACCCGAAGGCGTCGCCTTCGGCGCTGCTATCGTCCGGTCCCGCGCGCTCTGCCAGCTATCACCCAAGTTAGTGAGATTCGCGGCGCCGGCTCAGTGAGTTCCGGCGTTCCTCAGTGAGATTGGCCACTTAACGATCCGGCTGGCACCGCAGGGGGTATCATCCGGCGCCTCCAGCTCCGTCATCGCGCGCGACCGGAAACTGCGAGTCAGCTTCGCCCGCGTAGGCGGTCTGCAGAATCAGATGCTGGCGCCGGGTCAGCAGCATGGCCCGGCCGGGCGGGAACTGGCGCGGTCGCACGTTGCCCAGCAGCGGCCCCTCCGACGGCGGGCAGGACAGCGCCAGGTCCGGCGTATTGGACTCCTGCAGGCGCCGGAGTACCGGATCCATAGAGGTCCGCATGGAGCCCGCCGCGCCGCGGGCCACGACCACGTGCAGGCCGACGTCCCCGGCCTGCGGCAGGAACTCGATCAACGGCTGGAACGGGCTGTTGGCCGCGGAGGCCACCAGGTCGTAGTCATCGATGAGGAAGAACAGCTCCGGTCCGGTCCACCAGTCACGGCGGCGCAGCTGCTCGGGCGTGATCTCCTGCCCCGGCACGCGCTCGCTCAGCTGGGAGGCGATCCCGGTGACGATCTGGCTGGCGACCGCCGCCGACACCGCGTACCCGAGCCGGAACTCTTCGGGGACTACGTCAAACAGTTCCCGTCGCAGGTCGACCAGGATGACCCGGGCCTCATCCGGGGTATACCGCTGCGTGATGGCCCGGGCGATCAGCCGCAGCACGTTGGTCTTCCCGCTCTCGGTGTCGCCCAGAACCGTCAGGTGCGGGGTGGTCGAGAAGTCATGCCACACGGGAGCCAGCTCCGTCTCGCTCCAGCCGAGCGGCATCCGCAGGTGGCCTTCCGGCGGCGGCAGCTGCTCGACCGGCAGCCGGTCGGGGAGCATCCGCACCGGCGGAGCCACCGGGCCGGGCCAGTAGTCCTGGATCGCGTGCACCATCGCCGTTACCCCCGCCTCCAGGTCCCCGAGGTCGCTGCTGCCGTCGATGCGCGGCAGCGCCGCCAGGAACTGCAGCTTGCCGGTGGTCAGCCCGTGGCCGGCCAGCTCGGGGACGTTCTTGGCCGCGCGGATGTCCACGACGGAGTCGAGCGGATCGCCCAGGCGCAGCTCGAGCCGGGTCCCGATCTGGTCGCGCACGCTGCTGTGCAGCTCAGACCATCGGTTGGTGCACACGACGAGGTGCACGCCGTAGTTGATCATCCGGGCGAGCACTGTGCGCAGCACGCCCTCCAGGCCCTCGTAGTCGTGCTTGAACGTGCCCCAGCCGTCGATCACCAGGAACACGTCGCCGTGCGGATCGTCGCTGAACCGTCCGGCCGCGCGGTGCTGCCGGTAGGCGGTCATGTTCGCGATCCCGCGCTCGGCGAACAGTCGCTCGCGCTGGTTCACCACCGTGATGACCTCGGCGACGGTGCGGTTCACCAGGTCGCCCTGCAGGCGGTTCGCGACGCCGCCCACGTGCGGCAGGCCGGCCAGCGAGGCCAGGGTGCCGCCACCCAGGTCCAGGCAGTAGAAATGCGCCTGCGGCGGGGTGTGCGTCAGGGCGATGCTGGAAATGAGCGTGCGCAGCAGGGTGCTCTTCCCGCCCTGCTGGCGGCCCACGATGCCGACGTGGCCGCCCACAGTGGACAGGTCGACCATGAGCAGGTCGCGGACCTGCTCAAACGGCCGGTCGACCACGCCGACCGGCACGACCATGCCGCCCCGGCCCGCCCAGTCCGCCGGCGCGAGGCCGACATCCGGCAGCGGCTCCAGGGCCGGCATGATCTCGTCCAGGGTAGGCGAGTAATCCAGCGGCGGGAGCCAGACCTGATGGGCCGCGGGACCCCTGTCGGCTAGCCGCCCGACCATCATCTGCAGCAGGGACAGCGTCCCGGCACCCCCGTCATCCGAGCCGGGCGGCGGCTCCACGTCCTCCGGCTCGGGTTGCGGATCCTCCGGCAGATCCGCCGCCCGAGGCACGAGATAGCTGGCGGTGTAGGGAACGACCAGCTTCCGGATGGCTTCCTGGCGCTGGCGCCGCGTCGTCGCGGCCCGGTAAGGGCCGGACACGTACGCCGCCTTGAACCTGATCAGGGTAGAGACGTCAGTGCGCAGGTAACCAGAACCCGGCCGGGGCGGCAGCTCGTAAGCATCCGGGACGCCGATGACCGCTCGTGATTCCATCGAGGAAAACGTGCGCAGTCCGATCCGGTAGGACAGGTGCGACTCCAGCTGGTGCATGCGCCCGTCGTCCAGGCGCTGTGACGCCAGCAGCAGGTGAACGCCGAGCGACCGCCCGAGACGGCCGATCATGACGAACAGGTCGATGAATTCCCGGTGCGCGGACAGCAGCTCGCTGAACTCGTCGACGACGACGAACAGGGTGGGGAGCGGATCCAGGGGGACGCCCTGGGCCCGGGCCCGCTCATAGTCGAGTACCGAGCTGTAGTTGCCCGCGCTGCGCAGCAGTTCCTGGCGGCGGACGAGCTCGCCCCGCAGGGATTCCTGCATCCGGGCCACGAGCTGGACCTCGTCGGCCAGGTTGGTGATCAGCGCCGAGGTGTGCGGCAGCTGGTCCAGCCCGATGAACGTCGCGCCGCCCTTGAAGTCGACGAGCACGAAGTTAAGCGTCGCCGATGAGTGCGTGATGGCCATGGCCAGGACCAGCGTCCGCAGCAGCTCGCTCTTGCCCGACCCGGTGGCCCCGATCAGCACGCCGTGCGGGCCGTGACCACCCTGCGCCGACTCCTTGATGTCCAGCTCGACCGTGTTGCCGTCTTCGTCGATGCCGATCGGCACCCGCAGCCGGTCCGCCGCCGACCGGGCGGCCCAGCCCGGCCGCGGGTCAAAGGTCGCCACGTCGCTGACCCCGAGCAGCTTGGCCAGCTCGAAGTCGGTCGCGAGCGGCTCGGAGATCTCGCTGGTAGGGCCCAGCCGATAGGGCGACACGATGCGGGCGCAGGCTCGCGCGTGCGCCACGCTCAGCTCGTCACCCCTGCCGAGGCTGGTGCGGACCTCCTTGCCGCTGCGGTTGGCCTGCACCATCTCCATGCCCTCGCCGGTGAAGTCTAGCCGGAGCACGCGCTTGGAGTGCCGCCACGGCATGGTCACGCCGACGTCAATCAGCACGGCGTTGCGGTAGCCGGCGGTGATGAATCGCGTCTCGTCCCCGATTTCCCCGCCGTCCAGCACCACCACCACGTAGGGCTCGTCGCGACTGGGCGATGAGCCGGACTCGTGCCGCGGCCGGTCGGCGAACTCCTGCCCGAACATGGCGACGATCTCGGCCAGCGTGGGCCGCAGGGCGCGGACCGGCCCGGCCGCGTCTGCCTGGGCCGCGTGCTGGGAATGCGGCAGCCATTTGATCCAGTCCCAGTCGGCGGCGGTCTGATCGTTGCAGCACGCCGCCACGCGGACGTCTTCTGGCGAGTGGAAGACGAACAGCTGCGTTATCAGGGCACGGGCCGCGGCGCGGGCGGCCTCCGTGTCGCCGCGCAGAGTAACCTGCGCGAACCCCCGCAGGAACACCGCCACTGGCTGATCGGTGACGGTGGCGTGCGCCTTGATGAACCGGCGCAGGGCCCGGGCGGACAGCGGCTCCAGATCCTCTACCGGCTTGGTCTGGATGGGATTGATCCGGACGGCGAAGAGCTGCTCGCCGGTGCCGATCCGGAGCTCGGCGAAGTCGCGGTGCGCGGGCCGCCGTTCCCACATCCGGGCACTCATGGCCACGCACCACAGTGACCTGGGGTCCGGGTGCAGCCAGGCCAGCGCCCGCCGCTGCTGCGTGGCCTGCTGACGTACCTTCTTGCGGGTCTGCGCGAGGTAGCGGAGGTAGTCTCGGCGCTCGCCCTTGGTGCGCCGCTTGCGGGTACCCGTCGTCCGGCCCATCTGGCCGACCATCATGGACATGGTCGTGACGACCATCAGGCCGCCCGCGATCCAGGTCGTCGATCCGCCCTTCGAGGGCTGCACGAACAGCAGGACCATCATGCTGGACCCGAGTGCCATCGGCAGGAACGTGAGCAGCAGGCCGAGATTTCCGGTGGGCTCCTCGGGCAGCACGGGCGGTTCCTGTAGGGACAGCTCTCCGCTGGGCATCTCCGGCGGCTGTCGGCGCGCCAGCCGCCGGAACATGATGGTGCTCATCCTGCCGGATCTCCTTCTGGTACAAACCGTGCTCGTGAGCGCGGCGGCGATGCGGTGATCCGCGCTGTCACCAATACGCGTCAGGCACCGCCGAAGCGTCAGCCGGTTACCTTGCGACGGGTCGCGGAGTAACGCGGGCGGTGCCGCGGCGCGCTCGCACCGAGGAGCCAGTGAAGCGCATCCGCGGCCCCAGCCGTATGGGAGGCATGAGCGAGAACTCGCCGGAGCCGGCTTACGACGGCCAGCTCAACGGCCATGCGGCGATGGCGGACGGCCAGGTGCTGGCCATGGCCGACGCGGCCGCCGTGGCGGGGGAAGGGGCCGACCAGGCGCGCCCGCCCACGCTGCTCGACGATCTGTGCCGCCTGACGGTCTGCGGGCCGGCCCGGAGCGTCGAGCTGGCCGTACCCGTGCATGTCCCGCTCATCGACCTGCTGCCCGCCCTCGTGGGCCATCTCGGCGACGGCCTGGCCGATGCCGGGCTGGAGCATGGCGGCTGGGTCATGCAGCGGCTCGGCGACCCGCCGCTGCGGGAGGAGCTGAGCATCAGCGCGCTCGGCCTGCATGACGGCGACGTGGTGCACCTGCGGCCGCGGTCCGACCAGTTGCCGCCCCTGGACTTTGACGACCTGATCGACGGGATCGCCGTGGGAATATCGGGCCGGGCCGATCGCTGGCGTCAGGAGATGTCCCGCCAGCTGCTGATCGGGCTGCTCGCGGTGCCCCCGCTCGCCGGGCTCATCATCGTGGCTGGCCACCTGAGCCCGCTGTCGGATCTGTGCGCGGCGGCGGCGACCGTCGTCCTGCTCGCGATGACCGCGGTAGCGTCGCGCGCCTTTGCCGAGCCGGCGGCCGCGGCCATTCTCGGCGGGGCCACGATCACCTACGCCGCCGTGGCCGGCGCCGAGTTTCCGCTGCTGCATGGCGGCCCGGTCGGTCACGTCCTGCTGACCTGGAGTGACGCGCGGCCCGGCCTGCTGGCCGGGGGAGTGGTCATGGCCGGCGCATCGGTCGTGGTCGCGATCGCGACCGGCGGCCGCCATCCGGCGCTGACCGGGACCACCGTGGTCGCCTTCCTGGTGACTATCGGCGGCGCGATCGCCACGTTCGCCAGGACGAGCCCGGCCGTGACGGCGGGGGTCCTGGTGGCCATCGCGATTCCGATGGGCGGCTGGATTCCGGTGCTCTCCTTCCGCATGGCGCGGATGCGCCTCGACCCGACGCCGACGACATCCGATGAGCTGCAGGAGGACCTGGACCCGATTCCGGGACAGGAGGTACTGGAGCGCACCCGGTGGGCCGACCGGTATATGACCGCGCTGCACTCGGGCGTCGGCGTGGTGGTGGGCGTGAGCCTCGTCGTGCTCGACCTGGCCACCGGCTGGCCGGCCCACGTGGTCGCGATCGATGCCATCGTGCTGCTGCTGCTGCAGGCCCGGACGCTGGTCGCGGCCCGGCACCGGCTGGCCACGATGATCCCGGCCATCTGCGGGGCGATGGTCCTGGTCGCGGTGGTCGGCCTGCGCGCCGCCGACCGTGACCTGGTCGCGCTGCTCGCAGGCGTCGTGCTGGCCACCGGGCTGATCCTCGCCGCCGGGCGCTCGCTGCCTGGCCACAAGCTGCTCCCGCACTGGGGCCGTGCGGGCGACATCCTGCAGTCGCTGACCGCGGCCGGGCTCATCCCGGCGACGCTGTGGCTCACCGGCCTCTTCCATATAGCCCGGACGGTGCGCGGATGAGCGGAGCAGCTCGCGCCGCGCCGCGCTGGCAGCCGGGCGCGCCGGCTGACCAGGGGGCGGATCGCGGGATGCGGCGATGAGATCCCGGCGCGATCAGGTGCAGGCGCACGCCTACGTGGTAGGCCGGCTGACCGCTGCCCTGGTGCACGGGGACCCGGACGCGCCGGAGAGCCCGATGCGGCGCACCACCCTGGGCTCGTTCGGCGGCCTGATGGTCGGCTCGCTGCTGGTCGCTGGCTGCCTCATCTGGGGCCTCATCTCGCCGGCTAGCAAGGCCCACGCGCTGACGGTCGGCGAGGTGGTCGTGGTCAAGGAGACGGGTGCCCGGTTCATCTACACCAGGGGGGAGCTACGGCCGGTACTGAACTGGTCGTCGGCGCAGCTGCTCCTGGACGGCCAGGCGACGGTGCAGACCGTGCCGGCCGCGTCGCTGGCCGGCATCCCGCAGGGCGCGCCAGTGGGGATTCCCGGGGCCCCGGACATGCTGCCGGCCGCAGGCGCGCTGAACTCGGGTTACTGGCTCGTTTGCGCCGAGCCCGGCGCCGGCCATGCCCTGGTGTCGCTCACGATCGGCGTCCCGCTAGCCGTGCCGCCGTCCCCGGTGCCCGGGGCCGTCATCGTGGCCGACCCCTCCGGCCGCCAGTACCTGCTCTGGCAAAGTCACCGGATGCGCATCGCCGAGCCGTGGATTCCCGATGCGCTCAACCTCGGCCGGGCCCGGGTGATCGAGGTCAGCTCCGCGTGGCTGAACGCGGTGCCGGCCGCGCCCGACCTCGCCGCGATGGCCATCCCCGGCCTGGGCAGCCCCGGGCCGGACCTGGGCGGCCGGCAAACCAGGGTCGGGCAGGTCCTGGTCACCAACAACGTGGGCAGCCCCAGCGAGTTCTACCTCGCCGTCACGGGCGGCGTCACGCCCATCACGTCCGCGCAGGCCGCGCTCGCCATCACGGACAAGGCCACCGCGGTCGCGTACCCGGGCGCGTCAGTGGCGCCGGTCCCGGTCAGCCCGGCGGCGATCGCCGGGGCCGCCGTGATGCATCGGCAGCTAGCGGACGGGCCACCCGCGCCGTCCGCGCCGCCGCCGTACTCCGGGCTCCCCGCGGGCGCGGTTCCCTGCATGGCCTACGCCGGCCGCGGCGGCAGCGCCCCGCGCCTGGTCTTCGCCCGGCCGCCCGCCGGCGCGTCGTCGCCGTCGGGCATGCCGGGGGTGACCACGAGCCCCGAGAACGCCGACCTCATCAGCGTGGTGCCCGATGGCGGCGCCCTGGTCCGCCCGCAAGTCGCGCCGGGGGTGAACGGCGGCTCACTTTACCTGGTAACCGACGAAGGGGTCAGGTTCCCCGTGCCCACCTCCACGGCCGCGAAGGCGCTGGGCTACCGGGCCGGCCAGGCGGCCGTCCTGCCCGCCGCCCTGCTCGCGCTGCTCCCCACCGGGCCGGCGCTCGACCTGCCGGCGATAAGGGGGTGATCGGTTACCGGACCCGATGACACCTTCTGTCCGGCAGTTCCCGTTCGCAGAAAGGATCGCAGGCTATGCCCGCACCCGTCACCGCGGCTACCGTCCAGGTCACCCTGACCGCACAGGGGTACTTCGAGGATGCCGTGAAAGACCTGGACATGATCATGTCCCAGGTCTTTGACTCGCAGCAAGAGCTGACCAGTACGGCCATGATCACCACGGCCGGCCGGAAATTCGGCTCCTCCATCATTCAGTGGGTCAACGACTTCAACGACATCCGCCAGACCCTGAGCTGGATGGCCGATCAGCTCGGCAACACGGCCCAGCAGATACTGGCCAACGAGCAGCACAACCTCGACCTGGGCAGCCAGCTGGCCTCCGCGCAAATGCCCGCCTCCTTCGGCGCTCAGTACTAGCCGACAGCAGCTAGGAAGGAAAGCCTCGTGAGCATGAACGAAGGCGACATCTACGTCAACTACGGCCATGTCAGCAACGTCGAAGACGCGCTGGCGGCCGCTGATCAGCAAATCAATGCTGTGCTCGGCAACCTGAACCAGATGGTCGGGGCGCTACGGGCCAGCTGGGCCGGTGTTTCCGAGGAGGAGTACACCGCCGTCCAGTCCAGATGGAACAACGATACGGCCGATATGCAGAACTTCCTCAACCAGCACAAGGTCACGCTGGGCGAGATGGCCTACAACTACGGCAACACCGACGGCAACCTGGCCATTCAGTGGTCCGAGATCCGCTGATCGGAAGTCACCGGTAGCGGCTGCCGGCGGGGGTTTCCGCCGGCAGCTGCTGGCAAGCCGCGAACCGAGGGGAGAAGGCGTTGGCCGAGAGCAGTGTCCTCGAGATAGACCAAGGCTACCTGCGAGGGCTTCAGACCGCGCTGCAGCAGATTCTTAATGACGTCACTAACCAGGTGAACGGGCTGGGATCTGTCACCTGGTTCACGGGACCCGTGCAAGTGCCCCCGGTCGACAGTAGCCTGACTATTACTCTTCCCGGCGGGACCTCCGGCAGCGGCTCCACCTTTCCGCTCGGCCAGGAACTCAACGCTCATCTCGCCGCGATGGGCGGAACGGTGGCCCAGGAAGTGCAGTGGCTCCAGAACGTCCTCACTGACATGGTCGCCGAGATCGACACGACGATTACCGCCATGAGTGATAACGAGCAGCTGAATAACGAGGCGATCACCAAGCTGATGAACGACTTCCAGCAGACGTTCGCTGACCTCGGCACCTCGCCGGGTTCAGAGCCCTCGTCGTACTGGGGTAGCGGATCGTCCTCGTCGGGCAGCAGCGGCGTTGGATGAGCCCGTAGTTAAGCGGAGGTGACGTGATGACTTCGCCGCCCTATGACGGTCCCGACACTGTCGGCTGGTCCAACGGTGATAGTGGTCCCAACGGGTACATGAATACCTACCTGGGCCAGTTCGATGGCGCAGGTAATCCTAATACGAGATTCAGCCCGAATATCGGCACGTACTCTAACGCGACGACCTTCACCTACGGCACCGGGGGCAATACGTCCGTCAAGGGCGTAGCCCCGATGAAGGGCACGAATTACGCGGACTGGAACTGGGAGGAAATTCTCTATCAGGTCCTGGGCGTGTCCTTGCCCGACCGCAGTGAGGTCACCAGCGGCCGGTGGACTGGTGTAGAGATAAATACGTCGGGAGACGGGAACCACTTCTACATCTATGGCGTGACCTGGTCCGTAGGCTCCGATACCAATTACAGCGGCAACGACGCGCTGGTTTACCTGCAGCCGGCCCTGCAGGCCAAGGGCGCCCCGTGGGATGCGTACCTTAATGACTTCCCGAACGCCGTCTGGTCGCCGGATACTGGTTTCTACCCCAAGAACGTCGATCTCGATGCGACGACGTTCATTCCACCGACATTGGCGCTCTCCGGTGTCGAGGGCATGTTTCATAATGCGAGCACGACGTTGGAGAGCTTGTCGTCGGCCCTCAGCAGCGATGCGACCCAGTTTAAAGGTAAGGCGGGAGGGGCATTCGCGCAGCTTGTTAATGATTTGTACAAGCAGTCAAGCACGGCCTACGCGATGATGACGGGCAGCAACCCGCCGTATTCTAGCTATTCCGGGCTGGTCGGCGAGGCTGGCAGCGTCGCCGCGAAGTTCATGCTGGCACTCTGGAATGCGTATGCCAACTGGTCTAACCTGATCGAGCACTCCCCGCTCGGCGCGATACTCGCGACGCTGGTAGCGGGCGGAGTTGTCACGACTGTTACGGATAGCAACGGCGTTACCCAGTACGAAGCCAATCCAGGTCTGGATCCTAACTTTTCCAGCTTCGGCATGCTGACCACCGACGCGGCGTGGCAGAAGATAGATACCGCCGCCCAGGCGCTGTGGAAGGCCGGCCTTAAGAGCGCCCTGGACTATCCCGCGGGCCAGGCTCTCGCGGCGCTGGTGAAGGCATACGAGGCCGCCGCAAATTACGTCCGGCCGCTGAAGCTGAAGGCCCCGCCGCCGATCGCCCAGCCCAATTCCATGGCGATTCCGAACGTCGGCGGAGGCTCCGGTTCCGTTCCTAATCTGATCAGTCAGCTGGGCAAGAATATGGACGGTGGCCTTAATAGCCTGTTCCATTTCCTCCCCAACCTCGGCAAGGGTATCGGCGGCGACTTCAATAGCCTGTTCCATATCTTCCCCAACCTGGACAAGGGTATCGGCGGCGGCTTCAATAGCCTGTTCCATAGCCTCGCCGCCATCCCCAACATGAATAAGGGCCTCTACGGCGGGCTGAACGGCCTTTACGGCGGCCTGAACGGGCTGAACGGAGACCTGGCGGGCCTGGGCCGGGGCATCGCGGGCGGCTTCAACGGGCTGGCGGGCGGCTTCGGCGGCCAGAAGCTCGGTGGGCCGAACACGCTGTCCCCGGCGTTCATGTCGGTGATGCCGAACGGCACGCAGGCCGGAGTGCTGTCGCCGGCGCCCTTGCTGTCCCCGACGAGCGCGAACGCGCTGGGCCAGCAGTTCCTGACCTCGGGCGTGCCCGGGGCGGGCGGGAACCCGGCGGGGCAGCTCGGCAGCGGGCTGACGCAGCCGGTGACCAGCGCCCTGCAGGATGCGCTGACGGGCACGGTTCAGACGCAGGCCGCTCTGGAGCAGGCGCTGGCCAGCGGTCAGGTGCCCCCCACCGGGCCGCTGCACGACGCCGTGACCGCTGCCCTGGCCGACAACGGCGCGACCCAGGCGGCGCTCCAGCAGGCGCTGGCCAGCGGGAATCCGAGCACTGCGGCGCTGCAGACCGCCCTGGCCGGCAACCAGCAGACCCAGACGGCACTGAATCAGGCGCTGGCCAGCGGTCAGGTGCCCAGCACCGGGCCGCTGGCGTCCAACCTGCAGACCGCCCTGGCCGGGACCGGCCAGACCCAGACCGCGCTTCAGCAGGCGCTCGCCGGTGGCCTGCCGGCCAGCTCCACCCTGCACAGCGCCCTGGCCGACAACAGCCAGACCCGGGCCGCGCTTGATCAGGCGCTGGCCAGCGGTCAGGTACCTGCCACCGGCCCCCTGCACACCGCGCTGCAGACCGCCCTGGCCGACACCGGCAAGACGCAGTCGGAGCTGACCCAGGCCCTGGCCAGTGGCTCGCCCAGCCAGATCCAGGCCGCCCTGGCCGACAACAGTCAGACCCGAGCGGCGATCCAGCGGGCGCTGGCCAGCGGTCAGGTCCCCGCTACGGGCCCCCTGCACAACGCGCTGACCAGCGCGCTGGCCGACACGGGCAAGACCAGTGCCGCGCTCAACCAGGCCCTGCTGGCCAGCACTCCCGGCGGTGCCTCCCTGCACCAGGCCATGACCAGCGACACCGCGCTGCAAGGGGCCCTGCACCGGGCCCTGGCCAGCGGACAGGTGCCCAAGGTCGGATCGCTGCACGACGCCGTGCAGTCCGCGCTGACCGACAGCGGCAAGGTCCAGAACGCGCTCCACCAGGCGCTGGCCGGCGGCAGCGGCACCAGCACCGCGGCCATCCAGCGGGCGCTGACCGACAACCGGGCCCTGCAGGCCGAACTGCACCGGGCCCTGGGCCAGGCGCCGAAGACGGGCCCGCTGCACACCGATCTGCAGAACGCGCTCACCGACAGCCAGAAGATGGGTTCCGAGCTGCACCAGGCCCTGGCCGCCAGGGGCATCGCGGCCGAGCCGGGCGCCAGCGTGCTCGCGGGCGGCCCGACAGCGCTGACCGGCGGACTGGCCGGGCTCGGCAGCACGCCGCTGATCAGCTCGACCGCGACGCCCGCCGGGCTCGCACAGCTCGGTGGCGCCGGCGGCCTCGGGGCAGGCGGGCTGAGCGGCGGGGTCGGCGGCAGTGGGCTCGCCGGCACGTCCGGGCTGGCATCCGGCGTCGCGTCCGGGCTGCCGGCATCCTCCGGCCGGTTCGTCCCGCCCGTCGCCGGAGCCGCCCCCGCCGCCGCGGCCGGGGCGGCGGGGGCGACGGGCGGGACGGCGGCCAGCGGCTTCCCCATGTATACGCCCATGGCTGGCGGCATGGGCGGCATGGGCGGCATGGGTGCTGGTGGCCAGCCCCAGGATCGGGAGCGGACCACCTGGCTGGCCGAGGACGAGGACGTCTGGGGCACGGAGCCGGACGTCGCCCCCCACGTGCTCGGCCGCGACGTCGTCGACGATGACGACGAGGTCGGCGACTACATCGACACCGACCGCGACACCGCCGCCGCGCGCCGCGCCCAGGCCCGGCTCTATGGAGGCTAACCCGCGCCAGGCCGGCCGCGCGCCCGGGCCTGCCACGCCGACCACGAGTGAGGTGCGGTGAGCCACTTCCAGCAGGCTGACTCGCTCTCGACCACGACCGACGTCCCCCTGGCCGGCACGGGTACCAGCACCCCGGAAACGGCGGCGGGCAACGCGGCTTACTCGACGTGGCGCTGGGAAATAGTGCTGACCACGATCCTCGGCGCGGCCATTTCCGATCGCGGCGCGGTCCTCGGGCAGCCGTGGCTCACGATCACGGACACCGGCCAGGGCGCACCCGGCTCTCATCTCATCTGGACGGCCAACTGGAACGACAAGCCCACCTCGGGCGCCGCGTCCATCGGGATCTACCTCAATCCGCAGCTGTACACCGCGGGCGGGGCCTGGGACCAGTTCGAGAACGCGCCCGCGGCGGCCCTGTCCGCGGCGGCGGCGGCGGATTACCGTACCCTGACGATAGACCCGCGTACCTTCCAGTCGGCCCGGGTGGCGCTGGCCGACGTGACGGCTGAGCTGGGCTCGCTGGCCCAGCAGTTCGGCCTGCTCGACCATGAGGCGACAGCGGACGCCACCGGCTTCCGGGGCAGCATGGCGGGCGTGGCGGCCGACCTGCTCAGCGCGCTGCGGACGATCACGCTGAGCCTGCATGACCAGATGACCAGCCCGGCCTCCTACAGCGATGTCATGGGAACGACCGGCGATGACGCCGCCGCCTTCCTCGCCAGCCTGAACGCTGCCTACACCGGCTGGATGCGGGTGCCCGAGCATTCTCCGCTCGGCGCCGCGGTGCAGGTACTCAAGGACATCGCGACGCCCGACGGGACCGGCGGCTACGTGATCCCCGACCCGCAGAACACCAAGTACGGCGACCTGACGACCAACGGCCCCTGGGCTGTCGTTGAGCAGCAGGCCAAGAACGTCTGGACCGGCGTGCTGATCGGCGATTCCGGCGACTTCGCCGGCCTCGACCCGCTCGGCCAGAGCGCCCTGGGCAAGCTGGTCGCCCAGTACAACACGGCGATCAGCACGCTCGTGCCGGTCATCGGGCCCGCGCCGCCGCCCGTCAAGCCGGCCCCGGTGGGTCCTGGCGCTAGCAAGTCCTCTCGTCCGGGTGGTGCCCGGACCAACGGGCTCAACGTCACGGCCGGGAGCTCGGCCGGGGGCTCGGCCGGAAGCGTCGGGCCGGTCACGCACGCGTTCGCGGCCCAGCCCGGCCCGGCAGGCGCTGGCGGCTCGGGCGGCGCTGGCGGCTCAGGCGGCGGTAACGGGCCCGGCGGCGGTGCCGGCGGCCCTGGCCCCGCCACGCCGCTGACGCTTCCGGTCGGCCTGCAGTCCGGTGGCGGCGCGGCGACCCAGCCGATTAGTTTCGCGGTCACCCGCTCGGTTCTCGGACCGGGACCGGCGACGGCGGCCGCGGCAGCGCCGGGCGGTCAGTTCCCGCCGGGTCCGGGAGCGGCCGGCTTCCTGTCCGGGCTGGCGGTGGCGAACGCCGCCGGGCTGCCCGCTGGCGAGGTCGCGGGGGCTCAAATCACGGGGGCTCAGGCCGACGGGGCTCAGGCTGACGGGGCGGTGGCGCCAGGGCTGACGGAGGCGGCCGGGGCGATCGGCGCCAGCGCGCAGGCCCCCCGCGCGGTAGCGGACCTCCCGGCGGCACTGGCGTTCGACGGCACCATTGGCGGGCCGGATCAGCGCGGACGCGGTTCCGGCCGCCGCGGTGCGCGCGGCCCGGCTACCGCCCAGGTCCTTGCCCTCAATTCCGCCGACATCCGGCAGGCTCCCGCCGCCGGGTTCTCGATCGGTCGCGACCAGAGCGGTGGCGCGGCGCTTGAGCGCGGCGCGGTGCCGGTGCTGAAGGGCAAGCCGCAGGCGGTGCTGTCGAGCTCCATCAACGCCCAGCTGGCCCCGGGCGGCGCGCCAGCGCCGGGGCCGGCCAGCCCCGGCGGCGCGCTGCCCGGCCACGCCCTCGGAGCCGGCGAGGGCGCCAGCGGGCTCGGGTACCCGGGATCGGATTCCGGGCACAGCCTCCTGGCCGGAGGAGACCCGGGGAACGCGGTGAACCCCGGCAGCCCGGTGATCCCCGGCAGCGCGGGGAATCTCGCCGCGTCCTCGAACCCCGGCAGCGCGGAATTCCTCGGGGCCAGAGCGGCCATGTCCACCGGGGAGAGCGTCGGCGGCGACGGCCAGATGACGATGTTCACGCCCGGCATGGGCATGGGCATGGGCGGCACCGGCGGCCTGGGCCGGGCAGGGCAGGAGCGCCAGCGGCTCGCCTATCTTCCCGAGGACGAGGAGTACTGGGGAACGGACCCAGCGGTGTCCTCGACCGCTGTCGGCACCGATGCGCGCTATGACCTTCAGGATCAGGAATTCACCGATTCCCCTCACCTCGGGGGAATTGGCGCCGATCATCAGCGAGGCGCGGGCAGGAAGCCCCAGCCAGACCGGAGGACGCCATGAGCATGTCGGGACAGGATATTGTTGATAAAGCGAGAGAGGATCTGCGCCGTCACCAGGAGGGTCTGCTGGCAGCGCGCAAGAAGCTTGCGGATGTCTCCACCAAAATGACGTCCAAGGACCACTCAGTGACGGTCACCGTCAACGAGCGAGGCCAGCTGTCGTCGATTTCCTTTAACTCGCAGAAATTTCGCAGGATGGCGCCGGCGGAACTCGGCTCGATGCTAGTCGAAACGATCGCCAAGGCCCAGGAGGAAAGCCGGCAGCTGGTGCTGCGCACCTTTCAGCCGTTCCTGCCCAAGGGCTTCGACCTGCCCGGCCTCATGGCCGGCAATTCGGATCTGAGCAAGATGTTCGAGGACGCCCGGCGGCACGCCGACGAGATGCTGTCCGACGACAAGCTCCGCTTGCCGGGCGACCAGTCAGGACCCAGGGGAAGAGAGGAGAAATAGATGTCATCCAGCAGCGATAACGTCACTCAGGTGGACCTTACCTACCTGAACCAGCTGAAGACCAGGCTCGGTGAGATGCAGGCACAGGTCGAGGGCCAGATCCGCGGCCAGGGGCCGAGTAACGACCCGACCACGACCCTGTGGATCGATCCGGTGAACTCCGGCCTGACGGTGACCGCGGGCGGCGTGGGCGCCGGCGCGGGCTCGACGTTCGACGTCGCCGCGGCCCTCAGCGCCGCACTCAGCGCCATGGGCGGCAGCGTCCACGATCAGCTGGTCTGGCTTGACAGGATCCTCGGCGAGATGATCAATCAGATTACCGTCACGGTGAAATCATTCGGGACCGCGGAGACCGCGAACAATGACAGTGTGGACAAGCTCATATCGGAGTTCCGGGCAACCTTCGGGATCATCAAGCAAGAATCATCGGCCGCCGGCCTGACGAGCGGGAACTAAGCCTCGGGGGCCGAGACAGCGCTGCCCATGCGAGGCGATAACCAGACAGCGTTACTCAAGCGAAAGGATTAACGTCATGGCAATCAATATGCCACCGACGAATGTGAGCCCGGGTCAGATTGTCCAGAGCAGCCAGGGCTTCTACGACGAAGCCGACACCGGCGATGCGCTTGTGGCGGAGTCTCGATTTCAGCGTTCCGGGCTGGGGAACTTCTGGGACCCCGCCGGCACCGGCGATAAGACGGCGCGTCAGTGGCACGACGACCTGTGGGCGCCGACCTGGCAAGGGTTCGAGGACGTCCTCGGCGAGTACGGGACCTCCCTGCGGAGCCTGGGCGGTCAGGTGGTCACCACCGGCGCGCTCTACAGCGCGTCGGACCTGGCCGCGGCGAACAACGTCAACAACGTCAACAACGTCCACGTCACCGGCTAGCGCTGCCGGATCGCGCACCTGAGTACAGATGCCCATCACTGTCGCGATAGCGAACTACGACGGCAGGGACTACCTCAGCAGGCTGCTCCCGCAGGTGCGTGCCCACGGGTTTCGGCACGTCGTCGTCCTCGACGACGCTTCCACCGACGACAGCGTGGAATGGCTCGCTACCCAGTCCGACATCACGACACTTGCCGGAAAGGAGAACCTGGGCCCCGTCGGCAACAGGAACCGCATCCTGGACGTCCCCTCCGAGGACATCATTCTCTTTCTCGACAACGACGTGGACCTGCTGGGTGCGGACGGCGCGGCCGTGCTGCAGGCGGAGTTCGACCGGCATCCGGACGCCGCGGTCGTGGGATCACTCATCGTGAGCAACGCCGACGCGCCGGCGTGGTTCAACTGGGGCTACGACGTCGGCCCCTACCGACTGGGCATCCAGGCTGCGCTCAATCGAATAGCTCAGGTTCACCAGGATGATCCTCAGGTGATGTCGACCGTGCGGGACCTCGCCACAGGCGTAGTAGGGCACTTTGAGCCGATCGAGGACCGAGAGGTCGACTGGGTCGGCGAGATGTGCATGGCCGTCCGGGCTAGCGTGTTCCGCGAGCTAAGCGGCTTTGATCCCGGCTTTCGCAGGTTCAATGAGGGCCCTGATCTCTGCCTGCGCGCTCGCCAGCTCGGTTACGTCGTCCGGTTCACGACCAGCCTGAGGGCCAGGCACCTCGACCAGCGAACCGGCACCCCCGAGGGTCGGCACGCCGAGGCCATGGCCTCCTCCCGGTACTTCTACCGGAAGCACTACGGCATCACAGACGAGGCCCTGTGGCTGAAGCTGCGGTGGGGATAGCCGCCTGACCCGCGCCCGCGATCCGCTCAGGATTGCTCGGTGGCGAGGACGGGCTGGTGGAGGAGTGCCTGGAGGTGGCGGGCGAGCGGGCGGAGGCTGTGCGGGCTGGGGGCGGGGGTGGTGATGAGCAGGGGGTGGCGGGCGAGGCCGTGGTCGTGGAGGAGGAGGGC
>DATKRH010000266.1:0-13786 GCA_035532295.1 Streptosporangiaceae bacterium | reverse complement strand
TCGCGAAGGTCTGCTGGATCGTCGGCTTGTCCTTGGCCCGGTCAGTCTCGTCCCAGTGGGCGCCGTCGAAGGACGGGGTGGCCACGTAGACGGCCGGCTCGGTGCGCGGGCGGGTCTTGCGGTACGGGCGCGACGCGGCGTCGCGCTGGTCGTCGTGACCCGACGTGCCGACGGCCGGGTTGACGCTGATGCCGGCCCAACCGTGGCGGGCGGCGTATCCCAGGTGACTCTCGAGGACCTGGCCGACGTTCATTCGACTGGGCACACCGAGCGGCGACAAGATGATGTCCACCGGGGTGCCGTCGGCGAGGAACGGCATGTCCTCTTCGGGCAGGATCTTGGAGATCACGCCCTTGTTGCCGTGACGACCCGCGAGCTTGTCGCCCTCGGAGATCTTGCGCTTCTGGGCCACGTAGACCTTGACCAGCTGGTTGACGCCGGGCTGCATCTCGTGGTCCTCGTCGCGCGAATAGACCTTGACGTCGATCACCTTGCCGGACTCGCCGTGGGGGACCTTGAGCGAGGTGTCGCGAACTTCGCGCGCCTTCTCGCCGAAGATCGCGCGCAGCAGGCGCTCCTCGGGGGACTGCTCGGTCTCACCCTTGGGCGTGACCTTGCCGACCAGGATGTCGCCGGGCTCGACCTCGGCGCCGATGCGCACGATGCCGCGGTCGTCGAGGTCCGCCAGGATGTCGTCGGGCAGGTTCGGGATGTCGCGGGTGATCTCCTCGGCGCCGAGCTTGGTGTCGCGCGCGTCGATCTCGTACTCCTTGACGTGGATCGAGGTCAGAACGTCGTCACGCACGAGACGCTCGTTGAGGATGATCGCGTCCTCGTAGTTGTGGCCCTCCCACGGCATGAAGGCGACCAGCAGGTTGCGGCCAAGCGCCATCTCGCCGTTGTCGGTGCACGGGCCGTCCGCGATGACCTGGCCGACCTCGACCCGCTGGCCCTCGGTGGCCACCGGCTTCTGGTTGAAGCAGGTGCCCTGGTTGGACCGGCGGAACTTCGCCACCAGGTAATCGGTGCGGGTGCCGTCGTCGTTGGCCACGGTGATGTAGTCGGCGCTGACCTGCTCCACCAGGCCGGCCTTCTCGGCCACGATCACGTCGCCGGCGTCGACCGCGGCCCGGTACTCCATGCCGGTGCCGACCAGCGGCGCCTCGCTGCGCAGCAGCGGGACGGACTGGCGCTGCATGTTAGAGCCCATCAGCGCGCGGTTGGCGTCGTCGTGCTCCAGGAACGGGATCATCGCGGTGGCCACGGAGACCATCTGCCGCGGCGACACGTCCATGTAGTCGACCTCGTCCGGGCGGATGTAGTCGATCTCGCCGCCCTTCCGCCGCACCAGGACGCGGTTCTCGGCGAAGGTGTCGTCGTCCCTGAGCGGCGCGTTGGCCTGGGCAACGACGTGCCGGTCCTCCTCGTCCGCGGTCAGGTAGTCGATCTGGTCGGTGACCTTGCCGCCCTTGACCTTCCGGTACGGCGTCTCGACGAAGCCGAACGCGTTGACCCGGCCGTAGCTCGACAGCGAGCCGATCAGACCGATGTTCGGGCCTTCTGGCGTCTCGATCGGGCACATCCGGCCGTAGTGGCTCGGGTGCACGTCCCGGACCTCCATGCCGGCCCGCTCGCGCGACAGGCCGCCCGGGCCCAGCGCCGACAGGCGGCGCTTGTGGGTGAGGCCGGCCAGCGGGTTGGTCTGGTCCATGAACTGGGACAGCTGGCTGGTGCCGAAGAACTCCTTGATCGACGCCACGACCGGCCGGATGTTGATCAGGGTCTGCGGCGTGATCGCCTCGACGTCCTGGGTCGTCATCCGCTCCCGGACCACGCGCTCCATCCGGGCCAGCCCGAGCCGGACCTGGTTCTGGATCAGCTCGCCGACCGTCCGCAGGCGGCGGTTGCCGAAGTGGTCGATGTCGTCGGTCTCGACCGGGATGAGGGCGGCGCTGGACTTCATCTCGTCCTCGCCGGTGTGCAGCCGGACGAGATACTCGATGGTCGCGACGATGTCCTCTTCGGTCAGCGTCCCCTGCGTGATCGGCTGCGCCAGGCCCAGCTTCTTGTTGACCTTGTAGCGGCCGACCTTGGCCAGGTCGTAGCGCTTGGGGTTGAAGTACAGGTTCTCCAGCAGAGCCTGCGCGGACTCCCTGGTCGGCGGCTCACCGGGCCGCAGCTTGCGGTAGATGTCCAGGAGCGCGTCATCCTGGCCGGTGGTGTGGTCCTTCTCGAGGGTGGCGCGCATCGACTCGAAGCCGCCGAACCGCTCGAGGATCTTCGCCTCGTCCCAGCCCAGCGCCTTGAGCAGGACGGTAACGCTCTGCTTGCGCTTGCGGTCGATGCGGACCCCGACGCTGTCGCGCTTGTCGATCTCGAACTCGAGCCAGGCACCGCGGGACGGGATGACCTTGCAGCTGTAGATGTCCTTGTCCGAGGTCTTGTCGACCTGCCGGTCGAAGTACACCCCGGGCGACCGGACGAGCTGGGACACCACGACACGCTCGGTGCCGTTAATGATGAACGTGCCCTTGGGAGACATCAGCGGGAAGTCGCCCATGAACACGGTCTGGCTCTTGATCTCGCCCGTGCTGTTGTTGATGAACTCCGCGGTCACGAACATCGGTGCGGAGAAGGTCATGTCCTTCTCCTTGCACTCCTCAGAGGAGTACTTGGGAGGCTCGAACCGGTGATCCCGGAACGAGAGCGACATGGTCCCAGTGAAGTCCTCGATCGGGCTGATCTCCTCGAAGATCTCCTCGAGGCCCGACTGCTCAGGGACGTCCTTGTGGCCGTGTGCCTTCGCGTCCTCGATCCGCGAGCGCCAGCGCTCGTTGCCGAGCAGCCAGTCAAACGAGTCTGTCTGCAGTGCGAGGAGCCCCGGAACCTCCAGCGGTTCCTTGATGCGGGCGAAGGAGACACGAGGTGGACCTGGAACTTTAGCTGAGGCGCTGCGCGAGGCTGCCAACAGGGGTCCTTCCGAGCTTGAAGCCGACTGACCGCGCGCACGCGTGACGCCCTGCGGCTATGGCCGCTGTCGGGGGTCTGAGATCGCCGAGGACGAGAGAGTGCAGCGCAAATTGGTAGTGTAGTCCAAGGACACACCACTGGTCAACTGTACGCCACTGTTATGTTCACGATTGCTAGGCAGCATCGCTCCTGCGCAGCGAAACGTCAAGCCCAGGAGGGCTGGTGTCGCAACCTGGCCGTACGTGACGAGAATCACAGTCAGACCAGTGTTTACTGTATCCGGTTACTGGGGGATAACAAGAAGTTCCGGCGTTGTGTTCCCAGGTCGGCGCGATCGTGCCAGCTGAGCATGCCCGGACATGCTTCTGCCCGTCACGGCCGCGGCCGTGACGGGCAGAAGGCTGCTGCCGGTGATTACTTGACCGTGACGGTGGCCCCGGCGGCCTCGAGAGCGGCCTTGGCCTTCTCCGCGGTCTCCTTGTTGGCGTGCTCCAGGACGGGCTTGGGGGCGCCGTCCACCAGGTCCTTGGCCTCCTTGAGCCCCAGGCTCGTCAGGGTCCGGACCTCCTTGATGACCTGGATCTTCTTTTCCCCAGCGGCCTCGAGGATGACGTCAAACTCGTCCTTCTCCTCGACTTCCTCAGCGCCCCCGCCCGCGCCGGCCGGCGCCGCCGCCGCTACCGCGACCGGGGCCGCGGCCTTGACGTCGAAGGTCTCCTCGAACTGCTTCACGAACTCAGAGAGCTCGATCAGCGTCATCTCCTTGAACGCGTCCAGTAGGTCGTCCGTGCTCATCTTCGCCATTGTGCTGCTTCCTCTTCCGATTCCTGTTCCGCGCCGCCCCCCGGCCGGCCCAACCATGACGTTCGAGAGTCCTTTACTCGCTCGCCGCCTCGGTGGCTGACGCCTCCGGAGTCGCTGACGCCTCCGGAGTCGCTGACGCATCCGGGGGCTGCGCGGCCTCTGACGCCTCTGGGGCCTCCGCCGCGCGCTTTGCCTCCAGGGCCGCCGCCAGCCGGGCCATCTGCTGGGGCAGCGCCGCGAACGTGGCCGCGGCTCCGGCCATCGACGCCTTCATCGCGCCGGCCAGCTTGGCGAGCAGTACCTCGCGGGACTCCAGATCAGCCAGCTGAACGATCTCCGCCGGGCTGAGCGCCTTGCCATCGAGTACGCCGCCCTTGATCACCAGCAGCGGGTTCGCCCGGGAGAAGTCGCGCAGGCCCTTGGCCGCCTCGACTACGTCACCCGACACGAAAGCGATCGCCGAAGGACCGCTCAGCAGCTCGGTGAGCTCGACGGTAACGCCGGCCTCGTTGGCAGCGATCTTGGTGAGCGTGTTCTTGACCACCGAGAACGTGGCGTTCTCCCCCAGCGACTGGCGGAGCTCCTTGAGCTGCGCCACCGATAGGCCGCGGTACTCGGTGAGCACCGCGCCTGTCGAAGTCTGGAACGCGTGCGTCAGCTCAGCGACTGCGGCGACCTTGTCCGCCCTCGCCATGGGCCTCCCTTCGTTCCGGGACCCCCGCTGCACGCGAGTGACCCCGGATATAACCGGCGCCGGTGAAGGGCAGCTCACATGCGAACGTCCCGTACGCAGGCGCACGGGACGTGGACCGGCGCGGGCAGTCTCCTGCCGCATCCCGGTCTAGCTCGGTCACCTGCGTGGGCCGCCCGCGTCGCGGGCCTTCAGCCGCCGCACTCGGTGCGCGGCGACAGCCGACGGTCTCTGGCAATCTCTAAGCCTACGCGCCGTCGGCCTGCTTAGCGAACTCGGTGGAACGAGCTCAGCCGGCCGACGGCGCGCACGCGTCGTTCTGGCGTTCTGGCCGCGGCGTCAGCCGGCCGCGGCGTCCTGCAGTTCGGTGGTCAGGCCGCGGGTGATCGCGGGATCCACCTGGACGCCGGGGCCCATCGTGGTGGTCATGGTGATCTTCCTGAGGTAGCGGCCCTTGGCGGCGGCCGGCTTGAGCCTGATCACCTCGTCCAGGGCGGCGGCATAGTTCTCGACTAGGTCATGGTCGGCGAAGGACGCCTTGCCGATGATGAAGTGCAGGTTCCCGTGCCGGTCGACGCGGAACTCGATCTTCCCGCCCTTGATCTCGGTGACCGCCCGGGCGACGTCAACGGTGACGGTGCCGGTCTTGGGGTTGGGCATCAGGCCACGCGGGCCGAGCACCCGGCCCAGCCGCCCGACCTTGCCCATCATGTCCGGCGTGGCCACGACGGCGTCAAAGTCGAGGAAGCCGCCCTGAATCCGCTCAATGAGGTCGTCGGTCCCGACGTAGTCGGCGCCCGCGGCCTTGGCCTGCTCGGCCCGCTCGCCGGCCGCGAAGACCAGCACCCGCGCCGTCTTGCCGGTCCCGTGCGGCAGGTTGACCGTGCCGCGGACCATCTGGTCGGCCTTGCGCGGGTCAACGCCCAGCCGGAGGGCTACCTCGACGGTGGGGTCGAACTTGGTGGTGGAGGTCTTCCGGGCGAGCTCCACCGCCTCGATCGGCGTGTACAGCCGGTCCTCTACGACGAGCTCGTCGGCCTTCCGGTATGCCTTGCTGCGCTTCATGTGCGTTCTCCTTTACTGCCTGGAGTACGTGGTCATCGGGCCAGCGCCTGGCCCTGCCACTAGCCGCGCCGATCGGCGGCGCGGCGTCTTCACTGCCGGAACGAACGACGATCAGCCCTGGACGGTAATGCCCATCGAGCGCGCCGTTCCAGCGATGATCTTCTCTGCGGCCTCCATGCTGGTCGCGTTCAGGTCGGGCATCTTGACCTGGGCGATCTCCCGGACCTGGGCCTTGGTCATGGAACCGACCTTGGTCCGGTGCGGCTCGCCGCTGCCCTTCTGCACGCCGGCGGCCTTCTTGATCAGCTCCGGCGCGGGCGGGGTCTTGGTGATGAACGTGAACGACCGGTCCTCGTAGATCGTGATCTCGACCGGGATGACGCTGCCGCGCTGGGTGTCCGTGGCCGCGTTGTACTGCTTGACGAAGTCCATGATGTTGACGCCGTGCGGGCCGAGCGCCGTCCCGACGGGCGGCGCCGGGGTGGCCGCGCCAGCGTTGAGCTGCACCTTGACGATTGCAGCGACCTTCTTCTTCCTCGGAGCCATCGAACCTGGTCCTCACTTACCTCTGTGTTTATGCCGAGCTGTGTTTATGCCGAGCTGTGATTATGCCTAGCGGGCGCAGTGCCCTGCGTCAGATCTTGCTGACCTGATCGAACGAGAGCTCCACCGGAGTCTCCCGGCCGAAGATCGAGACCAGCACCTTGAGCTTCTGGGTGTCGGGGTTGATCTCGTTCACCGTGGCCGGAAGCGTGGCGAACGGGCCGTCCATAACGGTAACGGACTGGCCGACCTCGAAGTCCACCGCGGCGGCCCGCATGGTCTCGGCCTTCTTCGCGGCCTTCTCCTCGGGCACCGGTGCCAGGAGGTTGGCGACCTCCTCCAGGCTGAGCGGGGACGGCTTGCTGGACAGCCCGACGAAGCCGGTCACCCCGGGCGTATTGCGCACGGCCGCCCAGGACTCGTCGGTCAGGTCCATCCGCACCAGGATGTAGCCCGGCAGCACCTTCTCCTGAACCTGCTGGCGCTTGCCGCCCTTGATCTCGATCACCTCGTGCGTGGGGACCTCGATCTGGAAGATGTAGTCCTCCATGTTGAGCGACTGGGTGCGGCTCTCCAGGTTGGTCCGGACGCGGTTCTCATATCCGGCATAGGAGTGCACGACGTACCAGTCGCCCGGCAGCATGCGCAGCTCGGTCTTGAACTCGGCGATCGGGTCGGGCTCCTCGTCGTCGCCCCCTGCGTCCTCGCCAGCACTGCCCTCGCCAGCACTGCCCTCGTCGGCACCGCCCTCGCCAGCACTGCCCTCGTCGGTGACATCGGCGACGGCATCGGCGGCGAAGCCGTTCGACGCGGCGCTGCCGGCGGCGGCACCGCTGTCGTCGGTCACCTCAGCGGCGTCGCCAAGCGCGCCGTCGGTTGATAGCTCGGCCGACGGTTCACCGACCTGCAGTTCGGACTCGGACACGGTTACTCTTCTCTCCAGCTCTTCTTGCATAATCGTCCCGGCGGAGCCATTGGCAAGCTTCCCCGTGCCAGGCTCCGCGCGACACACGACTCAGCCAGCCGCGACCTCAGCCGAAGACGGCCAGCACCAGCTTCGTGAACCCGTAATCCAGGCTCGTGACGATCGCCACCATGATGAGGATGAAAACCAGCGAAACCGTCGTGTAGGTAACCAGTTCCTTGCGGGTCGGCCAGACGACCTTCCGCAGTTCCTGGACTACCTCCCGCACGAACCGGGCCGGGCTGACCCGGTCCTGCTTCGCCGGACGGCCGGGCTTGGCCGACTTCTCGGCGGCCGAGCCACGTGTCTGAGTCGCCATGTCCTCACCTGAGCAACGATCAAATTGTCGGCTGGCGCCGCCATCTTCCCGCAAGGTTCACGGGCCGCACTCGCAGGGCAGGAGGGACTCGAACCCCCAACCGCCGGTTTTGGAGACCGGGACTCTAGCCAATTGAGCTACTGCCCTGTGTTGGCCTGTGCAAGGCGCGCACGGGCCACCTGGTGGGTTAGCACCAGAGCAGAAGTCTACGTTGCCAGGCGTCTGCCGTCGAACTAATCGGCAGCAGAGCCGCCCGGTGATCACAGATGGAGAGGTCGCGCAGCGGCGGCCGGGCGGCAGGTGCGACGATGGACTCATGGCTTCAGCTCGCAGCAGGATCTCTGCCAGGGTATCGGCGATCACCGAGTCGGCCACGCTGGCGGTCGACGCCAAGGCGAAGGCGCTCAAGGCCGCCGGACGGCCGGTCATCGGCTTCGGCGTTGGTGAGCCGGACTTCCCGACGCCCGACTACATCGTCGAGGCGGCCGCCCGGGCCTGCGCCGTGCCAAGGTTCCAGAAGTACACCCCGGCCGCCGGCCTGCCCGAGCTGCGCGAGGCCGTGGCGGCCAAGACGGCCCGCGACGGCGGCCTCGAGGTCGCCGCCAGCCAGGTCCTCATCACCAACGGCGGCAAGCAGGCCGTCTACCAGACCTTCGCCACGCTGCTGGATCCCGGCGACGAGGTGCTGATGCCGACGCCCTACTGGACCACCTATCCGGAGTCCATCGCGCTGGCGGGCGGCGTCCCGGTCCAGGTGCTGGCCGACGAGAGCACCGGCTACCTGGTCTCCGTCGAGCAACTGGAGGCGCACCGCACCGAGCGGACCAAGGTCCTGCTGTTCGTCTCGCCCTCCAACCCCACCGGGGCCGTCTACCCGCCCGAGCTCGTGGCCGAGATAGGCCGCTGGGCCGCCGACAGCGGGATCTGGGTCGTCACCGACGAGATCTATCAGCACCTGGTCTACGGCGACGCCCGGTTCGTCTCGATGCCCGCGGTGGTTCCGGAACTCGCCGATCGCTGCGTCGTGGTCAACGGCGTCGCGAAGACGTACGCGATGACCGGCTGGCGGGTCGGCTGGATGCTGGGTCCGGCCGACGTGATCAAGGCGGCCACCAGCCTTCAGTCGCACGCCACCTCAAACGTGTGCAACGTGGCGCAGGCCGCGGCGCTGGCCGCCGTCTCGGGGGACCTGTCCGCCGTCGCGAAGATGCGCGCCGCGTTCGACCGCCGCCGGCAGCTCATGACCGCGCTGCTGAATGAGGTGCCCGGCGTGATCTGTCCCCTGCCGGAGGGGGCGTTCTACTGCTACCCCTCGGTCAAGGGCGTCCTGGGCAAGGAGATCGCCGGCCGCCGCCCCGGCACCAGCAGCGAGCTGGCCGAGGTGCTGCTGGACGAGGCCGACGTGGCGGTCGTCCCCGGTGAGGCGTTCGGGACCGACGGTTACTTCCGGCTGTCCTGCGCCCTCGGTGACGCCGACCTCGAGGAAGGCATCGGCCGGCTGGCCAAGCTGTTCGGCGAGGCACGTTAGGCGGTGCAGCCCTGGCTGACAACTCTGCCAGACTGAGTCGATGGCCAGACCGCTCGCCAGGCTGCCCAAGGCGCACCTGCATCTGCACTTCACCGGCTCGATGCGGCATGCCACGCTGATCGACCTGGCCGATCTGCACCGGGTGCGCCTGCCGGAGGCGCTGGTCGCCGACTGGCCGCCCCGGCTGAGCGCGGCCGATGAGCGCGGCTGGTTCCGCTTCCAGCGCCTGTACGACATCGCCCGGTCCGTGGTCCGGACCGAATCGGACGTCCGCCGCCTGCTGGTCGAGGCGGCCCAGGATGAGCACGCGGACGGCTCACGGTGGCTGGAGATCCAGGTGGATCCCTCCGGCTACGCGGGCCGGTTCGGCGGCCTGACTCCGCTGCTCGAACTGGTCCTCGACACCGCGGCGCAGGCTGCCGCCATGACCGGGGTCGGCATCGGCATCATCGTGGCGGCCAATCGCACCAAGCATCCGCTGGAAGCCCGCACTCTCGCCCGGCTCGCCGCCGCCTACGCCGGCCGCGGGGTGATCGGCTTCGGACTCAGTAACGACGAGCGCCGGGGCGCGACCGGCGACTTCCTCCCGGCGTTCCGGATCGCGCGCCGGGCCGGCCTGCGCTCGGTCCCGCACGGCGGCGAACTCTGCGGCCCCGCGAGCGTCCGGGCCTGCCTGGACGACCTGCACGCGGACCGGATCGGGCACGGGGTGGCGGCGGCGCAGGACGCCGAGCTCATGGGGCGGCTAGCGGCTGGCGGCACGACGCTGGAGGTCTGCCCGTCCTCCAACGTAGCGCTCGGCGTAGCCTCCGCGCCCGCCGACGTGCCGCTCCTGCGGCTCTATAACGCCGGCGTGCCGATCGCGCTCGGCGCCGACGATCCGCTGCTGTTCGGTCCCCGGCTCACCGAGCAGTACGAGATCGCGCGGCAGGTGCACGGGATGAGCGACCAGCAGCTCGCCGACCTGGCGCGGATGTCGGTCACCGGATCGGCCGCGACCGCCCCGGTCCGCGCCGCCATGCTGGCCGGGATCGACGCCTGGCTGGCCGCCGGCGCACCTGAGCCGGCCACTCGCCCGGCAGCCGTCACGGCCTGACGCCAGCCCGGCAGCCGTTACAGCGTGACGCCGACCAGCACCGGCTCGTTAGCCAGGTCCACGCCGAACGCGGCGCGCACGCCGGCCGTGATCTCCCTGGCCAGGGCCAGCAGGTCGGCCGTCTGGCCGCCGCCAGGGTGGGTCAGCGCCAGCGTGTGCTTAGACGAGATGCGGACGGCCCCGCCGACCGGGTACCCCTTGGGAAAGCCCGCCCGATCGATCAGCCACGCCGCGGGGACCTTCACCGTCCCGCCGTCGCCGTCGAAGTGCGGGACCGGCGTGTCCGGCCCGCACCGGGCGGCGGCCCGCCGCCGCAGCTCGGCGAACTGCCCGGCGGTCAGGACGGGGTTGGTGAAGAACGAGCCCGCGCTCCGGCTGTCGGGGTCGGCCGGGTCCAGCACCATGCCCTTGCCGCGGCGCAGCGCCAGCACCGCCGACCGGGCCTGCGCCAGCGGCACCCGCTCCCCCAGCGGCACGTCCAGGCGGCCGGCCAGCTCCTGATACCGGACCGGCGCCGACAGCGCGGGCCCCGCCTCGCGCCGCAGCCGGAAGCTGACCCCCAGGACCACGAACCGGCCCGTCGCCGTGCCCGCCGCCGCGCGCTTGAGCATGCTGGTGCGATAGCCGAACTCGCACTGGGCGCCGGTCAGGTCCGCGACCTCGCCGCGCCGCCGGTCGTAGACGCGCACGGCGGCGATCGTCTCCGACACGTCCTGCCCGTAGGCGCCGACGTTCTGGATCGGCGTGGCGCCGGTCAGGCCGGGAATCCCGGACAGGCACTCCAGCCCGGCCAGCCCCTCGGCCACGCTCCATTCGACCAGTCGGTCCCAGGGCTCGCCGGCCGCCACGGTGACCGTGACCGCGTGGTCGTCGCCGCCGTCCACCGCGTCCACCGCGATGCCCTGGCTGGTCACCCGGACGACCGTGCCGGGGAAGCCCTCGTCGGCGACCACCAGGTTGCTGCCGCCGCCCAGGACCAGGACGGGCTCGGCTGACTCATCGGCCGCGAGGACCACCGACACGATCTGCTCGGCGCTGCCGGCCTCGATCAGCGCGCCGGCCGGGCCGCCGAGGCCCAGCGTCGTGTACGCGCTGAGCGCGGCCTGCGCTCGGACTGTGGACAACGTTGCTCCGCTCCCTGTGAGGCTCCAGGCACCCGCGCGGGTCAAGCACCCGACGATATCGAACCGGAAGGCCTGCGGTGCCCGGCCCCGGCGCGCCATGGCGGCCCGCATACTGGACACTCATGGACATGCTGGCCTGGATAACGACTGCCGTCGCGGCGGCGGCCGGCCTGTTAATCGGCGGCTACGTCAGCGTGCTGATCACCTGGCTGCCCGGCGGTGAGCCCGGCCTGCGGCGGCCCTCGACGCGCTGCCCCCATGCCGCGACGCGACTGGGCGCCGCGGACCTGGTGCCCCCGGCCGGCTGGCTCCGCCTGCGCCGGGCCTGCCCGGCGTGTGCCGGCTCCCTGAGCAGCAGCTGGCTGGCCGCCGAACTGCTCACGGCGGCCGTGTTCGCGGGCCTGGCGGTCCGCTTCGGGCCGAGCCCGGCGCTGCCCGCGTTCTGCTACCTGGGCGCGGTCGGGGTGGCGCTGGCCCTCATCGACGCCCGGCACAAGCGGCTGCCGGATGTGCTGACCCTGCCGTCCTACCCGGTGGCCCTGCTGCTGCTGGGGGCGGGCGCGGTGGCGACGCCCGACGGCCCCCGGCACTTCCTCGTCGCGCTGACCGGCCTGGCCGCAGCCTGGCTGCTGTTCTTCCTCCAGGCCCTCAGCTACCCGGCGGGCATCGGCTGGGGAGACGTGAAGCTGTCGGGGATCGTGGGGCTCTACCTGGGCTGGCTCGGCGTCGGCGCCCTGGTCGCCGGCCTGTTCCTGGGCTATCTGCTCGCCGCCGTCGTCGGCCTGGCCTTGCTGGCCGCGCGGCGAGCGTCCCGGAAGTCGCAGCTGCCGTTCGGGCCGTTCCTGCTCGCGGGCACGCTGACCGTGATTCTCATGAGCGGTCTGTAGGGTCTCATTAAGGACTGCACTTTCTCAAAGACAACTTCACCTGTGCTGCACTTGTGCAGATCCGCTGATGTGACTACCAGTGATATTTGGCGTTTCCCAGATTTACATGGCGCGACTCTGAGTCACTGATATCAGATCTCCGGCAATCAGGTGTCGTGACAACGCAATCACTGCCGTGTTTGCCGGAGGGTGTAGGTGATCGGCCGGCCGTCGCCGGGTAGCACCGGCGGGCGGGTGTTGATCTCGGCGAGGAGCAGTGCGAGGGCGCATGTGACACGACCCTGGCCGGGCCGATCCAGCGTGACGGTGATGCTCTTGGGCGTGTAGGTAATGGTGCCGGCGAGTCCGCGGATGATCGTTTCCCGGGTGATGGCCCGGTACCCGTCGTCGTCTTGGAGGCAGGCGTTGAGGTGGCGGGCGAGGTAGTGCTCGGCATTGGCGGCCAGCAGGCGCAGGGTCAGTTGCAGGCAGCGCCGCCTGATGTGCAGGACCGCCCGGGTCGCGGCCGGGTCGATCTCGCTGGCGGGCAGCTTCGCGCGGTGCTTCTTGCGTTCGGTCTCGGCTTCGTGTCTACGACGCACTCCAGAGCAATGTCGCCCTCCTGAGCTGCGCTGATCCCCTTCTCGCTGCTGCTCTTGGTTCTGAGTCGCGCACATAACCTCACGCGAGCGACATGTCTACAACGCGAAACCGCCGCCCCACCTGCGCTTCTTCGAAAACGACTTAAGATAACCGCCGTTATGCGTGATTTGAATGCGCATTTCTCGGCGCATTGGGCCGCACGTAATTGTCAATTCTGTATAGATTCAAGGACTGGAAGCACGAATAGATCATCGCTGGCTCTTGACCGCCCGTGGTGGACCGCAGCATGGTCGTTCTGGCGCCGCCGTCAGCACTACGGGTGCATCCGCAGGGCCGCTTTCTTGCGGTTGGGCAGGGTCATGCGATTACTTTGCTGACGCGGCCCGCTCCGACGGTGCGACCGCCCTCGCGAATCGCGAACCGCAGCCCCTGTTCCATGGCGATCGGCTGGGTTAGCTGAACGTGCATGTTGGTGTGGTCGCCGGGGAGCACTATCTCGGTGCCCTCCGGCAGGTTCACCACGCCGGTCACGTCCGTGGTACGGAAGTAGAACTGCGGCCGGTAGTTGTCGAAGAACGGCGTGTGCCGCCCGCCCTCGTCCTTCGACAGGATGTAGACCTGCGCCTCGAACTCGGTGTGCGGGGTGTTGGTGCCCGGCTTGATCACGACCTGGCCGCGCTCCACATCCTCGCGCTTGATCCCGCGCAGCAGCAGGCCGACGTTGTCGCCCGCCTGGCCCTCGTCGAGCAGCTTCTGGAACATCTCGATGCCGGTGACCGTGGTCCTGGTCGCCTTTTCCTTAATGCCGACGATCTCCACCTCGTCGCCGGTGTGGATCTTGCCGCGCTCGATCCGGCCGGTCACCACGGTGCCGCGGCCGGTGATCGAGAACACGTCCTCGACCGGCATCAGGAACGGCCGCTCGGTCTCGCGGACCGGCTCCGGGATCGACGCGTCGCACGCCTCCATCAACTCAAGAACCTTGGCGCCCCACCCGGCGTCGCCCTCCAGCGCCTTCAGCGCCGAGACGCGCACGACCGGCACGTCGTCGCCGGGAAACCCGCCCTGGTTAAGCAGTTCGCGAACTTCCTGTTCGACTAGTTCAAGGATCTCCTCGTCATCGACCATGTCGGCCTTGTTCAGCGCGACCACGATGTAAGGAACGCCGACCTGGCGGGCCAGCAGCACATGCTCACGGGTCTGCGGCATCGGG
>DATKRH010000265.1:0-2453 GCA_035532295.1 Streptosporangiaceae bacterium | reverse complement strand
CCGGCATCCCGCCTGTCCTGCTCGGTCACGGCGAGCCGGTCCGCGGCACTGACCGAGCCGTCGGGCCCCGGCAGCCACAGCCACTGCGTCCGCGGCCGGGCCGCCGCGCCCCTGCCGTCCGCCACCACCCGTACCTGCCGGGCGCGCAGCCGTCCGTGACCGGCCCCGATCCCCGTCCATTCCTGGCTCATCACCAGCAGCCGGGCCTGCGCGCCCTCCCAGTCGCCTGCCACGATGAGCACGCCCCCGCTCCGGCGGAGGGCGGCGGCCAGCCTTCTGCGGATCTGCGCGGACGGCTGGCAGGGCGGGCGCACGAGCACGACCTCGCAGCCATCCAGCAGGGAGGCGACCACCTGCGGCCAGCCAGGGCCGGGTTCGGGGATCAGCAGCATCCGGCTGGGCTCCAGGCCCATATCGGCGGCGGCCGCCACCCCGAGCTGCGGCATTCCCGCCACCGCGGTCCAGGCCCCGGCCGCCGACGCGCCAGCGGCAAGCGCCAGGCAGAGCAGGCCCGGCCCCCCGGCCGTCATCACCGTCCCGCGCGGCAGGCCACCCGGCAGCAGCCCGGCCAGCGCCGGAAGCACCGGCAGGGCCAGCCGCGCCGGGAGATCTGGGAGATCTGGGTGCGCCGGCCGGGCAGGGAACGGACCACCGCCCAGCGGGCCACTGTCACGCCACCGGCCGGACAGCGGCGTAACCTCTGCGATCTCCACCCCCATCATGCCAGCATCGAATACATTTTCGAGACTGTCAAGCGGCGTCGGGCCGGCCTATCAGGAGGGTGCCCTGTCGGCCGGCCTAACCGTGCGCTGCCAGCTTGTCAAGCGGCACGGCGTGGGTGGCGATCGTGAATGCGATCTTGTATGTGACCGGGCTGGGTGCGCGTGGCGTTACCTGCCCGGCGGCCACGGCGGACGTTCTGGCAGTGGCTGATGCGGCGTCCCGGCCCGCGCCCCCTACGCGCTCCCCGCGCCCTGACATCCCCAGGGCCGCGGGCCCACGGCGGGTAATCGGGTGACCGCACTGGCCCCGGCGGGGAAGATGGGCGGTATGGGCAACCGGCACTTCGGCAAGATCGCGGATGTCTGGAAGCATGCCGCGCTGATGGAGGCCGTAAGCCGGGCGGCGCCTGGCCGTTACGCGGAGATACACGCCGGGTCGGCCGCCTACCCGCTGGTGCGGGACGAGGAGCGCGCGTTCGGCATCCTTCGGTTCCTCGAGGTGGCCCGGCACCATCTGGCCCTGGCACAGTCGCGGTACCTGGCAGCCGTGACGCCGCACGTCCGGGCCGGACAGGCCGGCGGGGGCGAGGCCGCTCCCGCCTACCCGGGGTCCGCGCTGCTGGCGATGACCGCGCTCGGCGATGAGTGTTCATACCTGTTCTGCGACCTCGACCCACTCAGCGCCGCCGATCTTCGTCACCGGGCCGCGGGTCTCGGTCTCCGCCGCTGGCAGGTGGCCGAGGCCGACGGCATGCTGACCGTCCGGGCATGGCTCGACGGCGCAGGGTCCGCGGGCTCCGGGGCTGCCGCAGGCACGGCGATCGTGCACATCGACCCGTTCGACCCCTACGCCCGCGCCCCAGGAGGGCTGTCGGCCCTGGAGTTCGCGGGCCACCTCGCCACGAGTGGGACCGGGCTCGTGTACTGGTACGGCTGCGACGAGCCCGGCGAGCGCGCGTGGGCCTTCCGAGAGTTGTGTGACCTGACCCGCGCGCCGCTGTGGTGCGGGGACATCATGGTCACCGACGCCGGTGGCGGCGGTTGCCCCGGCGATCTCGGGCGTGCCACCACGCCCGGCACCGGTTTCGGCGTCGTCCTCGCCAACCTGCCACCGAGCGTGCTCTCCGGCTGCGCGGCCGTGGGCAGCGCGCTCGCCAGCGCCTACACCGGCGTGACGCTGCCCGGCGGGACCCGGGGTGGCCTCGTCTTCACCGGCTACCGCCGGGCGTAGCGGCCGGCGACTAGGCTCTGCTGCCCGGCAGGGGCCGTTTGCCGGGGTCGACTGCCCGGCAGGGAGCCAATGCTGGCGCTGGTTGCCGGGCCGGTTTAGCCTGTCAACCAGGCGGAGGCGGCCACCGCATCCCGCCGTGGCCGCCGCGTCCGCCGGGCCGCTGCGGCGGCCACAAGCCAGCGCGGTCTACCACAGGAGCGCAGATGCCCGACGTCGGCGCAGTTCAGCGGCATGCTGACCGCCCGCGCCAGCCGCTGCTGACCCTGTCATGGGAGGGCGCGGTCGCCGGGTGGATCGTCGTGTTCGGCGCCGTCGTTGCGGAGCTGGTCGCGGGAATAGTCACCAGCCGGATGTCCATGCCGGTCGAGGCGTCTGTGCTGGCATTCCCGGTCGCGGTGGCCGCCGGGTTCGCCCTCGTCCAGTGGTGGCAGGTGAGCTCGTCCGGGGCCGCGCGGGCGAACTGGTGGCACCTGGGGGGCGCCGCCGCTGCCCTGTTCGTC
>DATKRH010000264.1:0-3280 GCA_035532295.1 Streptosporangiaceae bacterium | reverse complement strand
CCCGCTCCGCCTTGCCCGCTCCGCCTTGCCCGCTCCGCCTTGCCCGCTCCGCCTTGCCCGCTCCGCCTTGCCCGCTCCGCCTTGCCCGCTCCGCCTTGCCCGCTCCGCCTTGCCCGCTCCGCCTTGCCTCGCGCTGCCCGGCCCGCGCCGTCCGAAAGCCCTCCTCCTAGACAAGCGGGACGGCCGTCCCGTATAGTTCATCTTACCGGGACGACCATCCCGATTATAGGCTGTGGCAGCTATCGAGTGTGGCAGCGCAGGAGCGGAGCAGCGCAGATGACTCAGCAGGACACAGGTCGCCAGGAAACCGGCAGGTCCTCGCGGTGGGTCGCGGCTGACATTCCCGACCAGGCTGGCCGGACCGCGGTCATCACCGGTGCGAACTCCGGCATCGGGCTGGAGGCCGCGAGGTATCTCGCGGCCCGCGGCGCGCATGTCGTGCTCGCTTGCCGGGACGCCGGCAAGGCCCAGGCCGCTGCCGACGGGATAGCCGCCCAGACCCCCGCCGTCGAAGTTGACGTGGTCTCGCTGGACCTCTCCGAGTTGGCCTCGGTGCGCCGCGCGGCGCAGGAGATCCGATCCCGTTATCCGCGACTGGACCTGCTCATCAACAACGCCGGCCTGATGATGCCGCCCTACGGGCGCACCCGGGACGGCTTCGAATTGCAGTTCGGGACTAATCACCTGGGTCACTTCGCGCTGACCGGCCTGGTGCTGCCGAGCCTGCTGGAGGTGCCCGGCTCCCGGGTCGTTACCATCAGCAGCAACGGGCACAAAGTGGGCCGCATTCACTTCGACAACCTGCAGTTCGAGCACGGTTACGGGCGGATGAGGTCCTACAGCCAGTCCAAGCTGGCGAACCTGCTGTTTACTTATGAGCTGCAGCGGCGGCTGGCCGCCGCCGGGGCACCGACCATCGCGACGGCGGCGCATCCGGGAACGTCTGACACGGCACTCGTGCGTTATATGCCGGTCTGGATGCAGTTCGGGGCGCGGCTCGCGCCGAGCCAGGACGCCAAGATGGGCGCGCTGCCGACGCTGCGCGCGGCGACCGACCCGGCCGCGGTCAGCGGGGACTACTACGGGCCCAGCGGACTGGGCGAGTTCGCAGGGCCGCCCAGGCGCGTGCGGTCCAGCGGCCGGTCGCACGATGCCGATGCTCAGCGGCGGCTCTGGGCCGTCTCCGAGGAACTGACCGGCGTCACCTTCGATGTCTGACGGCCGGCCCACGCGTCCGTTATGGGAAAAACCGGGTCCCGGCCGCAGCCGCGCCCGCGGCCGGCATCTACAGTCACCACATGAACGGTGGCGAGTCAGCGCCGCGGATCGGGATCATGGGCGGCACGTTCGATCCCATCCACCACGGCCACCTCGTGGCGGCCAGCGAGGTCGCGCACTTCTTCTCGCTGGACGAGGTCATCTTCGTGCCGACCGGCCAGCCGTGGGAGAAGAACGGCCGCGACGTCTCCGCGGCCGAGGACCGTTACCTCATGACGGTCATCGCGACCGCGTCCAACCCGCGGTTCTCGGTCAGCCGGGTCGACATCGACCGGCCGGGCGAGACCTACACCATCGACACCCTGCGCGACCTGCGTGCCGAGCGCGGTCCCGCCGCCGAGTTTTTCTTCATCACCGGGGCCGACGCGCTCGCCAGGATGATCTCCTGGCGGAACGCCGACGAGTTGTTCAAGCTGGCGCACTTTGTCGGCTGCACCAGGCCCGGGCACCGGTTGTCGCTGACCGGGCTGCCGGACGAGGGAATCAGCCTCATCGAGGTGCCCGCCCTGGCCATCTCCTCCACCGAGTGCCGCGCCCGGGTGCGGGCCGGCGACCCGATCTGGTATCTCGTACCTGACGGCATCGTCCAGTACATCAGCAAGCGCAAGCTCTACCAGGACTGACCCGCGGGGCAGGACTGATCCGCCGGGCTGTCGCAGCCGCCCGCCGGGGCTAGGCCGAGGCGCGGCTCAGCACGGATAACCTGAGTATGGCCAGATACCAGTTCTTGACCAATCGTGAGATCGTAGAAGCCTGGGCACAGCCAAGGAGGACTGCCAGCACCCGTGACTGCCACCGACAGGGCCGTCGAGCTCGTGGAGATCGCGGCCGCGGCCGCGGCTGACAAGCTCGCCTCCGACATCATTGCCTACGACGTCAGCGACCAGCTCGTTATCACCGACGCCTTCCTCCTCTGCTCCGCTTCCAATGACCGCCAGGTGCGGGCCATCGTTGACGAGATTGAGGACCGGCTCCGCAAGGCCGGGGCCAGGCCAGCGCGCCGGGAAGGGGAGCGTGAGGGCCGCTGGGTGCTGCTCGACTACGTCGACATCGTCATCCACGTCCAGCACGCCGAGGAGCGGGTGTACTACGCCCTTGAGCGCCTCTGGAAGGACTGCCCGGTGATCGCGCTGCCCGAACCGGTCGGCGCCGGGGGCGTCGGCGGCGGGGGCACGGCCGACCGCGGCCAGCAGGGCCCCGCCGAGCGGGGGCGGCGCTGACCAGCCCGGCCCTGGGTCGCGTCGCTGATCCCTGGTCAGGAAGCGGCCACCCCGACATCATCACGCTGATCTTGTGGCGGCACGGGCAGACCGCGTTCAATGCCGAGCGGCGGTTCCAGGGCCAGACCGATGTCCCCCTGAACGGCGTCGGGCGGGAGCAGGCCGCCAGGGCCGCGCGGTTCCTGGCCGCTCTCCGGCCCCACGCGATCTTCTCCTCCGACCTGAGCCGGGCCGCCGAGACCGCCGCCGCTCTCGCGCGGCTGACCGGGCTGAGCGTGACGCTCGACAAGGACCTGCGGGAGCGGCACGGCGGCGCCTGGGAGGGCAAGACTGACACCGAGATCCGGGAGCAGTACCCCGAGGCATACGCGGCCTGGGTCCCGCCGGACGGCGAGACCGCCGCGGCCGTGGCCGACCGGGGGTCGATGGCGCTGGAGCGGATCGCCGACAGCGTGCCAGGCGGCTCGCTGACGGTGGTGACCGGTCACGGCGCGAATCTGGGCATGGGCCTGGCCCGTCTCCTCGGGATTCCGGACGGGGTCCGGATGCTGGGGGCGTTCGGCAACTGCAGGTGGTCGGTCCTCAGCCGGCGCGGCGAGCACTGGCGGCTGCAGGAGCACAACGTGGGCAGTCTCCCGGAGCCGGTCCCAGACCCGGACTCGGAGCGCGAGGACTGACCGGTTTCTTGTACACTGGCGTGGCGCTGCAGCCGGAAGGCCGGGGCGCCCTGAGGGGCTATAGCTCAGTTGGTAGAGCGCTTGCATGGCATGCAAGAGGTCCGG
>DATKRH010000263.1:0-7667 GCA_035532295.1 Streptosporangiaceae bacterium | reverse complement strand
CCCTTCGACGTCCTCGCTGCCGATCAGTACGCCGACGTGGTCACGGCACGAGAACGCATTGGCCGTCCCATCAGCACGTCCGATGCCCAGATCGCGGCTATCTGCCGAGTTCTCGACGCCACGCTCGCGACTCGCAACACCCCCGACTTCACTGACACAGGCGTTGACCTCATCGACCCATGGAAACCCGCAGACTCTTAATCCGCGGGTTCGGGGTTCAAGTCCCTGGCGGCGCACCCGTCCTGACCTGGGGTTTCGCCGGGCTTTGGCATGATCGTTGATCTTGGCTGGGGCCGCGCTGTGGCCGCTCTGGGTCCAGGGAATTCCAGTTCCTCGGTCCGCCCATTCTGGGCCTGTCTCCCATTGGGGAAGCAGATGCTCAGCGGGCATAGGCGACCGCCCTGCTGGGCGGCGGTTGCCCGGCAGGCTGTGCGGTGTTCAGCTGGCCTTTCCTGGTGCGGGCGATTCAGTGCTGGCCTGGCGGCCATCGAGAAGGCACGCGTTGCGGGCGGGCTCAGCCTGAGCTGGTGCCTGGGCGCCGGGGCCGGGTGATCTGGCGCGCCGGGTGGGCGAGGGTTAGCCTCGTGGGCGCGGGGTGCGCCTGGCGCTTGCGGCGTGTGTGGCTTGCGCGGCGGGTGCGTGTGGTGCCGGGGATGAGGCGGCCTGCCTTGAGGATGAGGCTGGCGATTTGCTCGGCGGCGGTGCGGGCAACCTCGGGCAGGACCGAGGTGTAGGTGTCGGCGGTGAGCACGATGGAGGCGTGGCCCATCATGTCCTGCACCACTTTCAGTTCCACCCCGGCGGCCAGCGCGAGGGTGGCGGCGCCGTGGCGCAGGTCGTGGAGCCGTACCGGGGGCAGCCCGGCGGCCGTGGCGAGGGCGCGGAAGTGGCGGGTGAGCCGGTCAGGGGCGAGCGGGTCGCCGCCGAGGCCGGTGAAGACGTAGCCGCTGTCATGGTGACCAGGCTGCTGCCGCTCGACGTGCTGGCGGGCGCGGTGGGCGCGCAGCGCGGCCACGGTGGTGTGGTCCAGGGCGATGACGCGGGCGCTGTGGCTGGTCTTGGGCGGGCAGGTGATCATGTGCCCGTCGTATTGCTGGAGTTGCTGGGTGATGACGGCGACGCCGTCGTCGAGGTCGACGTCGCACCAGCGCAGCCCGGCTGCCTCGCCGCGGCGCGCAGCGCGATCAGGTGGAAGGCGGCATACAGCCGGTCACCGCGGATGGCGTGCAGGAACTGGGCGGTCTGCGCGGCGGTCCACACCGCGACGGGTGGCCGCGCGCCGGTGGCGCGCCAGTGCTCGATCCGGCTGGCGGTCCACACGACGGCGTGCGGGCGGCGGGCCGGTGGCAGTTCGACGTGGCGGGCCGGGTTGCCGGTGATCAGGCCGTGGCGGATCGCGGTGTTCAGCGCGGCGCGCAAGGTGGCGCGGATCCGGGCCAGCGTCGCCGCCGTCACCGGGTGGCCGGTGGCCTGGTGCTGGCGGATGATCGCGGTGAACATGGCTTGCACGTGCGCGGTGGTCAGCTCGGCCAGCAGGATCGGGCCGAGGTGCGGCTGCAGGTACAGGCGCACGTGCGCGGCGTAGCCGCGGACGGTCGACGACGCCGGGGAGGTGCGGCAGGCCAGCCAGCGCCCCAGCCACTGGCCCGTGGTGATCGCCGCGCTGCCTGCGGGGCCAGGCGTGGCCAGCTTGGCGAGTGCCTGGCGGGCGGCCTGCCGGGTGGGGTAACCGCCGCGGCGGATCCGGCGGCGCCGCCCGTCGGGGTCGAGCGGGAGTTCGAGGGTCACATACCAGCTGCCGTGACCTCGCTTGGCCAGGCGGGGACAGCCGGCGCCGATGGGCCGGCCGGTGGCCGGGTCGGCGCATCCGCAGCGACGGTAGACACGGCCTTCGCGTTTCATCATCATCCATTCCTTTCTCCTGGTCAGGGCGCTTTCCTCGGCTCCAGCATGCGCCAGGCCCCGCGCCCTGGGCGGATCGATGGCCGACCGGCGGGCAGTGACCCGCTGGGCTGGCAGCGGCTGGTGCCCGGCAGCCGGTGCCGCAGCGCTACTGTCGTGATGTGAGCAGTGCGATGCCCTCGCCGCCGTTCCCCGACCCGGACTCACCGGTGCTGCGGCTCATCGTCGCCAGCGCGGTCGAGGCGCTCAGGTCAGGCCGGGCGACCGCGGAGCAGGCAGTCCTGCATGCCGCCGTGCATGGCTGGTATGAGAGCCACATCCAGGGCGAAGACGCCTGCCCGGGCTGCGACTACCGCGGCGAACTCCCCAAACAGGCCACCCGCGGCTGGCTCAACCCAGACGCCAACTAACACCCCGGTCGGCCTGGGCCCCAGGCCAGCGCATGTGCGGGGGCAATGGGCAGAACACGTGAACCTCGCTCGCCGCAGCCCGCCGCCGCGGCCGACCTGGCGCTGACCGTGGCTGCCGCGCTGCCACCAGGCGGCGGGCCCGGCCGGTACCGGGCCGGCCAGCCGGGAGCGCGGCGACGCCAGCCTCCCAGCGCGGCAAGCCTGCGCCCAGCTCAGCCTTCACCGCCTGTCCTTCCTGCTGGCTAGGGGGGCGCACCGGGTTCGCGTGCTTGTCCGAGGGCGGATGGTGGGCGTCCCAGAAGGGGCACAGGTGCTGGGCGGCGAACGTGACCGCGGTGATGGTCTGGCTCTTGGCCGCCGGGGGCAGCGACACCCGCTGGCCGCTAGTGGGGGCGGGCCAGAACGGCTGGCCGAGTGCCTCGGGGGCGCCCTGCCGGGTGAATGCTCCCCACCAGGCGATCACCTGCTGGGATAGTTGCTACTGGGCGGGCGTGAGCTGGTCGTGGCGGACGTTGCCGCAGGGATCGTAGCTGGCCTGGGCCACAGGTAGCCCAATTCCTGGGTGTGCGCGGCGCCCCACTGGAAGCCGGGCAGGTCCATGTTTTGCGCGGGCGGGTGCCGACGGCGAACTTGGGCGGCCAGGTTCTGCTCGGCGCAGCCGCCGATGCCGTAGACGCGGGCCGCTGTCAGTGAGGACCGCGGCGAGGGCCGTAGGCGGTGGTGTACGGGCTGGGGTAGGCGCTCCACGGGTATCGCTGCACGATGGCGGGCGCCAGGGATCCGTATAGCCCGCCGGTGGCCTGGTCATGCTGCTGCTGGGTGGCGGCGGCGTAGCCCTGGGTGAAGTAGCGGTCTCGCCGTGGCTGGTGCCCATCAGTATCGGGACGTGGGCGTAGCCGCCGCCGGCGACGGCCTGGGCGGACGGCAGCGGGAGGTCACCGGGCAACCTGGCGCAGCGCCTGCGCACGTACGCCTACGTCCGGGGTCCAGCCGAGCCGGCGGGAGATCCCCAGCCCGGAGGCCACGACCGAGGGCATGACCGCCCGCAGCGCGACGGAGCTGGACCGGACCACGACGGACAGCGCGGCGACTACCCACCCCTCGGCGTCCATGATCCGGGTCGCGACCGATTCTGCGCGCGGGGACAATTCCTCGCGCACGATCGCCGTCCCAGTTCGCCGGCAGTCCCCGAGCTCACGACGGAGCCGTGCGGGATCGGTGATCGTGTGCGGCGTGTACCGGCTGAGCCCAGGCTCGGTCAGCGCGTCGAACAGGGCGCTGTCGGCGTGGGCGAGCAGCACCTTTCCGACGGCCGAACTGTGCAGCGGCAGCCGCCCGCCTACCTGGGAGACCAGGCCAATGGCTCCCGGTTTGGAGAGCCGTTCGACGATGACCGCCTCGCGGCCCTCCAGCACCGCGAGCTGAACGTGCTGATGGAGTGCTGTGTAGAGGTCTTCCATGAACGGCTGGGCCACGGTGCGCAGCGGCTCGGTCAGCGGGGCGAGGGTGCCGAGCTGCCACAGCCGCGTCCCGACGGTGAGCGCCCCGTCGGATGCCATGTCCAGTGCCCCCGCCTGCACGAGCTCCAGAGCCAGCCGACGCACCGTGGCCTGGGGCATCCCCGTGTGCCGGGTCAGCTCGGCGAGGGTGAGCCGGGAGTGCCCCGGAGCGAAGGCGAACAGAACCTCTAGGAGCCTTGAGCTGACGCTCCGCCCCGGTTCACTGGTCCGTGGCATGGCCCCTCACATATCCGCCGGCGGCGGCATGAGGCAGGTTATGCCGCTCGGGCCGGAGCCCTCGGGGTTCGTTCATTGAATGAATCAGGCGCTTCCCCAGGTGATCACTGTCGCCAACGATCGTAGTTGCAGGGATTCCGCAGCTGGCAGGGTCCGGGCGGCCGGGCGCAAGTCCCAGGAATACCGGAAGGACGCACTCATCGCGACGGTTGCTTCATCGGCGGGCATACCCCGTGCCGCCATCGTGGGTGGCGGCATCGGCGGCGTCGCCGCGGCTGCCTTCCTGCGGCGCGCCGGCCTGCCGGCCGTCGTCTACGAGCAAGCCCCGGCGCTGAGCGAGGTCGGTGCCGGGCTGGTGCTCGCACCCAACGCGGTCCGCCTCCTACGCCGGCTGGGCGTCATGGATCAGCTGGCCGGCCGCGCCGTCCCGCTGGAGGTGGGCTGGGAGTTCCGCCGGTGGGAAGACGGGCAGGTGCTGTCCGCGGAGGATCTCGCGGGCTCGTGCGAGCGGCTGTTCGGGGAGCGCACCTACACCGTGCACCGGGCCGACCTGCTGGCCGCGATCGCCTCCGCCGTCCCGGCGGGGACAGTCCAGCTGGGCAGGCGCTGCGCTGGCGTCACGGTCCGCGACGAGTCCGCGGTGCTGGCGTTCACCGACGGGACCCTCGCCGAGGCCGACGTAGTCATCGGAGCGGACGGGGTGCACTCCGCGGTCCGCGGCGCGGTGACCGATCCCTCGCCGCCAAGGTACTCGGGGATCTGCGCGTTCCGGGCCATCGTGCCCGCTGACCGGGCACCCGGATTCACCCGCCGCCGCGCCCAGACCCTGTGGATCGGCCCCGGCCACCATCTGGTGCACTACCCGGTCTCCGGCGGGGCCGCGGTCAACCTCGTCGCGTTCGCCCCGGCCGTGGACTTCATGGTCGAGTCCTGGAGCGCCACCGCGACCGTGGCGGAGTTCCTGGCCGAGTTCGCCGGATGGGACAAGCGGCTGCAAGATCTGATCCGGGAGGCCGGCACGCCGGGGCGGTGGGCGCTGCTGGATCGTGACCCGCTCGGGCGCTGGAGCCGCGGCCCGGTCACCCTGCTGGGCGACGCCGCGCACCCGATGTTTCCCTTCTTCGCCCAGGGCGCCGCGCAGGCGATCGAGGACGCCGCCGTACTGGCCCGCTGCCTCGCGCAGGACCCGCAGGCGCCGGCACGGGCACTGCGGCGGTACGAGTCCCTGCGGATCGGGCGTACCACCCGCCTGCAGCAGGTCAGCCATGCGCGGGCCCACGTCAACCACCTGCCGGACGGACCGGAGCAGCAGGCCAGGGACCGGTCGCTGGCCGCCGCGGACCCGCTCGCCGCGAGCGCGTGGATCTACGCCTACGACCCCGAGGAGGCAGATGCCGATGCCGCGGTCTGACCGGGATGCCGGCGGGCGGGAGCTGTTCAGCGAAGAGCGGTCGGCTGAGGTCGTCGCGGCGAGCTTCGCAGGCGCCCCGGATCCGCGGCTGAAGCAGGTGCTCAGCTCGCTGGTGCGCCATATGCATGCCTTCGTCAAGGATGTCGAGCTGGCCGAGGAGGAATGGGCTCAGGCGATCGCCTTCCTGACCGCCACCGGGCAGAAGTGTGACGACGTCCGGCAGGAGTTCGTCCTGCTCTCCGACGTCCTCGGCACTCGATGTGGGTTCTACGACGTGCAGCAGCCCGGCGTGCAGCCAGAGCTGAACCTGCGCGGGCTGTTCACCGCCGACGGCGACGGCCGGTTCTGGTTCCGGACGATCGTGCCCCGCTACTACCCGATCCCCGCCGACGGGCCGGTCGGCCGGCTCCTGGCCGCTACCGGCCGGCACCCCAACCGGCCCGCACACGTGCACTTCATCGTCTCCGCACCCGACCACCGGACGGTCATCACGCACCTGTTCGCCGGTGACAGCCCCTACCTGGACTCTGACGCCGTCTTCGGGGTCAAGCAGAGCCTTGTCAGGCCGTTCCCGGTCGTCGACGACCCGGCGCGGGCGGATGAGGCCGGGCTGCCCAACCCGTTCCGCACCGTCCACTTCGAGGTCACCCTGCTAGAGAACTCCGACACGAGAGGAACCGCCACCCATGGGCACTGACGGAACGTTCACGTCACTGCAGGATCTGATCGACGCGACACCCGACTTCGCGGCGTACCTGTACAACGACACACCCGGCCCGCACAGCCGCGCGCGAGCGGGCCTGACGCCCGTGCCCGCCGAGTTCTCGAACTGGCGCGACGAGCAGCGCGCCTGGCGGGAATCGGCGATCCTGTTCGACCAGTCCCACCACATGCCCGAGCTGTACCTGACGGGGCCCGACGCCCTCCGGATGCTCAGCCGCATCGGGGTCAACAGCCTCGCGAACCTCAGCCCCGGCAGAGCCAAGCAGTTCATCGGCTGCAACCCCCGCGGACAGGTGATCGGCGACTGCATCCTGTACGACCTCGGCGACCAGGCCTACGAGCTAGTGAGCAGCATGCCACTGCTGAACTGGGTCGAGTACCAGGCCCAGGCCAGCGACTGGGACGTGACGATCGAGCGGGACAACAACACCTCCGACAACCCCGCCGGCCGGAGGCGCAAGTTCCGGTACCAGCTCGACGGCCCGGCCGCGAGCAACATCTTCGACGAGGTCGTCGACGGCGACACCCCCGTGATCAAGTTCTTCCGCACCGCGCGGGTCACCATCGCCGGCATCGAGGTCCTCGTTCTCCGGCACGGGATGGCCGGACACAAGGGGGTGGAGATCTCCGGGCGTTACGAGCACGGTGACACGGTCCGCGCCGCGATCCTCGAAGCCGGCACCAGACACGGGCTGCGACAGGGCGGAACCAAGGCGTACTTCAGCACGCTGTACGAGCAGGCATGGGTGGCCTACCCGCTGCCGGCCATCTACACCGGCGACGACCTGCGCGCCTACCGCCAGTGGCTGCCCGCCGACGGCTGGGAGGGGAAGTTCTCGATCGCCGGCAGCTTCGTCTCGGCCAACATCGAGGACTACTACGTCACGCCCTACGACCTCGGGTACGGGCACATCGTCAAGTTCGACCACGACTTCACCGGCCGGGAGGCGCTGGAGGCCCTGGCCCCGGACCCTCCGCGCACCAAGGTCACGCTCGTCTGGAACACCGAGGACGTGCTGCGCATCTTCGCCTCGCTCCTCGAGCCGGGAGTGCCGTACAAGTACCTGGACCTGCCGATCGCCGACTACGGCAACATGGTCCACCGCGACGAGGTCCGCACCCTGGACGGGCAGTTGATCGGACTGTCCACCTATAGCGGCTACAGCACCAACGAGCGGAAGATCCTCTCCATCGCCGTGCTGGACACCGGGCACGCCACGCCCGGTGAAGAGGTCACCATCTTGTGGGGAGAGCCAGACGGCGGCTCCCGCAAGCCCCGCGTCGAGCTTCACCAGCAGACACTAGTGCGGGCAACGGTGGCTCCGGCCCCGTACCCGTCCGTTGTGCGGCAGATAATGCGGTCGGCCGTCGGCCCGTCCGCCGGGCCGTGAACCGCGCCGTCACCCTCGGGCAACCGGAGGCCCGCGCCGGCCTGCGGGCGGCCTACCAGGCCCTCGGCTACGAGGTGATCCCCTTCAAGCACAC
>DATKRH010000262.1:0-5904 GCA_035532295.1 Streptosporangiaceae bacterium | reverse complement strand
TCGACCAGGCGCATGGCCGGGTCTGCCTTGACCGCGCCGTCATAGATCGGGAAGACATGCCCGCCGGACAGGGTGAACATGGTGGTCACGCCGTGGCCGGCCGCGGCCGCAACCGCCTGCGCGCCGCCGTGACGGGCGGGTCCGCCGCCGCTGGCCGGGCTCGGCGCTGTGCTGCTCGCGGTGGGTTGCTGCCTGCCCTCGGTCATGCCGGCGACGTTACCAGCACGTCACTTCCGCGCCTCGGCGGGCGAGGCGGGGCACCGCTGGCTGGGAGCGGCGCGCTCCAATAGCGGCTCTGGTGGTGGCCGCCCCCCGCATGGACGGCGGCCTGGTGCGCCGCGTGGGTCGCCGCCTCGTGCGCCGCCGCGCCGGCGGCCGCGTCATCGACGGCGTCCGGAATGACATTCCCCGGAACCTGCATCCATTCCGGCTGGTCACCGGCATCGCGGGGCGCTGGCATGACGTCCGCGACGGCGGCCGTCCCCGCCTTGCCCTTCGCGACCTCGTCCAGCCGCATGCGTGCGTGGCGGCCGTCCCAGCCGGGATAGATGATCCAGTGCACGTTGGTCGCGCGGGCCAGGCCACCGTAGGCAGCCTGGGCGGAATCGACGGGACCGGAGCCCAGCGTGATCGCGTCCAGGCGTGCCCGGGCGCCGGCCGCCTGGGCGGTGTCGGCCACATGCAGCAGGGGCTTGACGCGGATCCCCAGGATGCGGACCGGTTCGATGCGGATCGCCCCGGCCCGCGCGACGAGCCGGGCCAGGTACGCCTCGGTGATTCCCCGCCAGCCCGAAACCGATCTTGTCCGCGTTACCGAGCCTGGCTTTCTCTGGCCGGATCGACAGCAGCAGCAGGTCTTCCCCGAGACTGTCCATGCCGATGACGATAACCAGCCGCGCCCGCGCCGTCACTAGGGCGCATCGCGGTTTCCTGGCCGCCGGCGCATGCCTATCCTTTGACCGCGCCCATGGTGAAGCCCCGGATGAAGCGGCCGAGGAAGACGTTGTAGAGCAGGGCAACCGGCACCGCGACGATGATCGCCGACGCCATGAGGGCCTGCCAGTAGAACACATCACCGCGGATGAGGACGGTCGGCACTCCCACGCTCACTGTCATGCTCGACGAACTCGAGATGAAGGCCAGTGCGTAGATGAAATCCTGCATGGTGAGCGTGAAGGTGAACACCACGACGGTGAAGATCCCCGGCAGCGCGAGCGGCAGCACGGTGCGCACCACGGCCCCCACGCGGCTGTAACCGTCCACCTGGGCCTGTTCCTCGATGTCGCGTGGTATCGACCTGAAGAAGCCCATCAGCAGCCAGGTCGACAGCGGGATCGTGAAGCCCGGGTAGACGACGACCAGTGACCAGATGGAATCCTGCAGGCCGATCGTGGTGATCAGACGTGACAGCGGCAGGAACAGCAGCGTGGGCGGCACCAGGTAGGTGACGAAGATCCCGATGCCCACCCGCTCGCCCCACCGGCCCGCGAGCCGGGCGAGTCCGTACGCCGCTGGCAGGCTCAGCGCGAGCGTGATCGCGACGGTCGCCAGCCCGATCACGATGTTGTTGACGATGAACTGAAGGTAGGGCGTATTGGTCAGCAGGTCGGTGATGTGGCTCAGCGTCGCCGGCTTGGCGAGGACGAACGGGTTGTGGGTGGTGACATACAGGTCGGAGTCCTGGCGGAACATGGTCAGCGCGGCCCACAGGAACGGGAAGCCCGCGAAGATCGCGAACCCGATGGCCAGCAGGTAGACGGCTACCCGGCCGCTGACGGTCCGGGCCCGCACGGCGGCCACCTCAGCCCACCTCCGCCCGGCTGGCGAGCCTCAGCATGACCGCAGCAAGCCCGAGCAGCACCGGGAACATGAACAGCGCGTCGGCAGCGCCGACGCCGAGGTCCCCGCCGTTGATGCCCTTGAGGAACGCCCAGCTTGCCAGGACCTGGGTCGCGTTTCCCGGGCCGCCGCCGGTGAGGACATACACGACCGCCATGTCGGTGAAGGTGAACACGATCCCGAACAGCAGCGCCACCGTCATCACCGGGCTCAGCAGCGGCAGCGTGATCCCGAACAGGCGCCGCCAGAAACCCGCCCCATCGACTTCGGCCGCGTCGCTGACATCGGCCGGGATGGCGGACAGGCCAGCCATCATGATCACGGTCGCGAGCGGCAGGATCCGCCACGTCTGCAGCGCGATGACCGATCCCATCGCCAGGCCGCTCTGCCCGAGGAACACGATGTGGCCACCCGGCGGCACGATGCCCAGCACCTGAGCGAACCAGTCGAATGGGCTGAAGATCGAATCCAGCATCCACAGCCAGATGACGGCGCTGAGGGCGACCGGGGTCGTCCACGGCATGAGAATCAGGAACCGCACGAACCACCGGCCGCGGAAATTCGTGGTGAGCACGAAGGCCAGCATGGTCGAGAGCACCACGACGAGGATCTGGGAGATGGCCGTGAAGATCACCGTGTTGGTCAGCGAGGTGAGGAAGACCGGGTCCTTGATCGCCGCGATGAAGGTCTGGAAGCCAACGAAGTGCAGGCTCTGGCTGCCCGTTGTCACATCGCTGAACGCGTACAGGAAGGCCAGCACCAGTGGGTACGCCACGACGAGGACCAGGTAGACGACGGCGGGCGTCACCAGCGCAGGGCCGAGCAGCCGTTCGGAGTCCAGCAGGTACCGTGCCCGCCGCGGTTTCGCCGTGGTCTTGGGGGCCGGATCCTCGGTGATCGTCATGGCTTCACCTTCGGCGTGCCGGCGGCCAGCTCTCCGGTCTTCTGGTCGAAGTAGCGCAGGTCGGCGCCATCGACAGCGAATGGCACCCGGTCCCCGGCAGCGACCGGCGTGGTGACGGTCGACGGCAGCTTCGCGATGACCCTCGCCCCAGGATCCACCTCCGGGAGGTGCCCGTAGACGTACCGGTCCGAGCCCAGGTTCTCCACCCGGATCACCGAGAATTCGAAGATCACCTGGCCGGGCCGTTCACCCGTGACGGAGACGGGGAGGAATTGCTCCGGCCGGAACCCCAGCAACGTGCCCTCGCGGGTGAGCAGATTCATCGGCGGTGAGCCTACGAATGTGGCCACGAACGTGTTGGCGGGGTGATGGTAGATCTCATCGGGCGTGCCGATCTGCTGGATCTTCCCCTCGTTGAGGACGGCGATGCGATCACCGAGGCCCATCGCCTCCACCTGGTCGTGGGTGACATAGATGGTGGTGACCCCGACCCGCTGCTGGAACTCCTTCAGGTCCTCGCGGGCCGACGAACGCAGCTTGGCGTCGAGGTTGGACAGGGGCTCGTCGAGCAGGAACACCTGCGGTTCGCGCACCAGGGCGCGGGCGAGGGCGACCCGCTGGCGCTCCCCGCCGGACAGCTGCCGGGGCCTGCGGTCGAGCAATGACTCCAGCCCGAGCCGGCCGGCAGCCCACCGCACTTTGTCCGGCCGCTGGTCCCTGGGCACACCTGCCGCCGCGAGCGGGAACGCGATGTTCGCGAACACGGTCTTGTGCGGGTACAGCGCGTAGCTCTGGAACACCATGGCGATCTGCCGCGCCCTGGGGGGCAGGTGGGTGACCACCTGCCCCCCGATGATGACGTCTCCGTCACTGGGTTGTTCCAGGCCAGCGATGAGCCGCAGCAGGGTTGTCTTGCCGCAACCGGACGGCCCGAGGAGGACGAGGTACTCGCCCTCCCCGGTCACCAGGTCGATGCCGTCCACCGCGGCGGCGGCGCCGAACTCCTTGCGCAGTGACTTGGTTTCCACCACGGCCATCTGGTCACACGCCGCCCTGGTGGGCAGGGATCAACGAAGTCCTCACACCAGTCCCTTGGCCCGCCACTTGCTGAAGATGGCCTCACACTGGGTCGCCGCGGATGCGACGGCGTCCTTCGGGGAAGCCTTTCCCTGCGCCGCGCTCGCCATCATGGTGGGGAGCACATTGGTGGTGAAGATCTCCCCGATGGCCGCGTTCGCCGCGCCCGGGTACCCGACGTTCGTGGTCCACTGCTGAGCACTGGCGAGCAACGCGAGCTTGCTGGCCGGCTTGGATCCGAAGGGATCGTTCTGGAGCCAGCCGGGCAGCGCCGAGGCCGCGCCGGTGCTGGAGAAGGCCGGGAAGTCGTACAGCTCGGAGTTGTACACCGCGCTGTGCGCGGCACCGACCAGATCCAGCAGGAACTGCTTGGCCTTGTCCACGTTCGACGCCCACTTGGGGACCATGTAACTGCGGACGACGTGCTGGCTGGCCAGGCCCTTCCCGCTGGGGCCTTTGAGCGCGGGCACGAAGAAGATGTCGTTGGCGACGCTGGCGGTGGTGGTCTGGGCGGTCCGGTAGGCGGAGATCGAGTTGAGGATGTAGGAGAGCTGGCCGGCGACCAGGCCCTGGTTGTTGGACGCCGCGGTCCAGCCGAACACCTCCGAGGTCATGGTCTGCTTGAAGAGCTTGGCCATGTAGGTGACGGCGTCGACCACCTCTGGTGAGTTGAGGGTGACGTTTCCCTGCGCGTCCTGGACGCTGCCGCCATAGGACCAGATGAGCGCGCGCGCGGCCATGTTGGAGTCCACCTCGGGCGACATGCCGATGCCCATGCGGACGTGCTGCTTCGTGTAGATCTCGGTGCCACCGGTCAGGAGATCGTCGTAGGTGGCCGGGCCGTTGGCCATGCCCGCCTTCGTCCACAGGCCCTTGCGGTAGTCGCCGGGGTCAGGCGTCCACGTGTGGCAGAACGCGTAGTACTTGTGAGTGTGGGGGTTGTAGCTGGACAGCTTGCAGAAGCTGACCTGGTCGCCGTACTTCGCCTGTGCCTGCGTGACCACGTCTGTCAGGTCGTGGACGCTGGGCTCGTACGCCGAGGCCGGGGTGATCCACTCGATCAGGTCGTGGCCGGCACCCGCCGCGAACTCAGCTGCGGTGCGGGCAGGCAGATCCGCCTGGTTGATGTGGTCGACGATGACGGTGACGCCGTTCTTCTGGCCCCACGCCTTCGCCCACGGGTCGAACCAGGTGTCGTAGCGCGGGACGAAATGGCTCCAGAGCAAGATCTTGATGGTGCCGCCGCTGCTCTTCTTCCCGCCGCCAACCCCGGCCACGGTGCTGCAGGCAGACAGTAAGGCCGACGCCGACCCGAGCACGACGCCGGCGGTTCCTGCCTTCCTGAGGAAGTCCCGTCGGCTGGGCTGCGCGGCATGCACCCCGGCGGGGGAGGAACCGGGGGGCGAATTGTCTGTGCTGCTCATGACAACCTCCTTGCGTCGCTTCATCGCGTGGCCACGTGTGCCAGTGACGGTCGGTCCCGGGGTGTCCAGCTTGGTCAGCACGACGCGCACAGGGACAGGACCGTCAGGACGGGCGCCCGCCCGGGCGTGCGCCCGCGGAGGAGGGGGATTCTCCCCAGCGCCGGGATCCGGTGGCAGCGCGGGACCGGGGGTGCTCCCGGCCGCGGCGGCAGCTAACGGGACCTTGACCGGGACCCGGGCGCCGACGTGTGTGCATGGGAGCGGGGGCTGCGCCATCACGTCCTCTTCCGGTACGTACATGATTAGCGTGCGTCCGCCTGGCCACATCGCTGGGCGGGTGCGATGTCACTAATGTCGCGTGATGATGTCCATGGTGTGGCCAAAGATCACCGGGTGCAATGGCCAAGGCACCGAAAAAAGGAAGGATCTTCACGAGGGCAGGTGATTAGCGGGCGCCCGGGACCGCCGCCCGGGACCGCCGGGGCAGGTGATATGGCAGGTGATCAGAGGGTGGCCGAGAGCGCCTTGATCGGCATCCTCAGGCGGCCGAGCATCTCCAGATCCTGCTGCGCGGGGCGGCCGAGCGTCGTCAGGTAGTTGCCGACGATGATGGCGTTGATGCCGCCCAGCATCCCGGTTTCGGTACCCAGGTCGCCGAGG
>DATKRH010000261.1:0-49635 GCA_035532295.1 Streptosporangiaceae bacterium | reverse complement strand
GGGCGGCTGTCGCCTCCGACCGCTCAGCCGTAGCGCACGCCGCTGATCATCCGCATCTTCGCCCGATCGTGCTGGGCGAAGATCCGCCGCACCGTCCCCGAGCGGGACCGCATGACCAGCGACTCGGTGCTGGCGCCGCGGTCGCCCTGATAGCGGACGCCCTGGAGGACGTCACCGTCGGTCACGCCGGTCGCGGAGAAGAACACGTCCTCTCCTGCCACCAAGTCGTCGCAGTTCAGGATCCGGTCGAGGTCGTAGCCGGCGTCCACGGCAGCCTGGCTCTCCTCGTCGCTGCGCGGCCATAGGCGTCCTAACAGCTGTCCCCCGATGCACTTGATGGCCGCGGCCGAGATCACTCCCTCGGGGGTGCCGCCGATCCCCCACAGCAGATCCACCCGTGCGGCGTCGGATACCGCGAGCATCGCCGCCGCCACATCGCCGTCCAGGATCAGCCGCACCCGGGCGCCGGCCTCGCGCACTTGACGCATCGCCTCGTGGTGGCGCTCGCGGTCGAGCATCACGACCATCACGTCCCGGATGTCGACGTGCTTGCGCTCGGCCACCAGAGCCAGGGTCTCCGGAAGTGGCCGGTCGAGATCGAGCAGATCGGCGATCTCCGGGCCGCCGGCGATCTTCTCCATGTAGAGGCAGGGACCGGGATCGAACATCGATCCCCGCTCGGCCAGGGCGATCACGGCGATCGCGTTGGGCATGCCGAGCGCGGTCAGCCGCGTGCCCTCCAGGGGATCTACGGCCACGTCCACCTGGGGCGGGGTTCCATCGCCGATCCGCTCGCCGTTGTAGAGCATCGGCGCCTTGTCCTTCACGCCCTCGCCGATCACCACCACCCCATCCATGGAGACCGAATCGAGCACGTTGCGCATCGCGTCCACCGCCGCCTGGTCGGCGCCCTCCTTGTCGCCCCGGCCGACCTCACGCGCCGCGGCGAGCGCCGCGGCTTCGGTCACTCTCACGAGTTCGAGGGCCAGGTTGCGGTCTGGCCGATCCGGGGGGTGTCCGTTGCTCACAGGACGCCCGGTGGCTTTCGCCGCGGAGCCGCCTCCTGGGAGCGCCACACCGAGCCGGCCAGGATGAGCAGGGCGCCCGCCAGCGCCACCCCCCAGCCGTAGTTCACGCTGATCTGACCCGGCGGCGTTCCCGGCTTGTCGACCACGCCCCGGAACAGGATGAGGATCAGGGCCACAATCGCGACTACCGCGGTGAGCTCGCCGCGCGGCCAGGCCAGCGCGTGTCCCCGAGCGATGATCCAGGCCAGAATCACCGGCGCCAGGGCGCCAAGCAGGAACAGAAACCGCATGATCGTGAGCCCGTTCCAGGCGCTGCACGCGCCATTGGGACCGTGACAGCCGTTGATAACCGCGAACTTGTTGCCGAGCGAATACCAGGAGAGGAAGATCGAGATCGCGAGCAACACTCCCCCTGCGGCGGCGATCAGCTCGCCACGATTCAGTTTCCTGAAGTCCACTGCGGTGGGCAGCCTAACGCTTTGATCGCGGGCGAGTAACCGCGTCCGGGTGGTAGGTTCGGCCACCGTTGCAGTTCCGCCAGCTACTGCCCGAGCCCGCGACGCTCACCGCCGAGGAGTTGCTCTCATCGCTGGAGCCGCTGCCCCGCCCCGCTACCCGGCCGTACGTGCTGGTCAATTTCATCGCCAGCCTCGACGGGCGAGCCACGTTCCAGGGCCGCTCGGGCCAGCTAGGCGGCGAGGCGGACCGGGAGCTGTTCCACGGGCTGCGCGAGCGGGTCGACGCCGTCATGGCCGGCACCCAGACGCTGCGCATCGAGCGGTACGGACGCATCGTGGGCGAACCGGAGCGCCGGGAGCGGCGGGTCCAGCGCGGGGGCGACCCAGAGCCGCTGACCTGCGTGGTCACCAGGTCCGGTGTGCTGCCGCTCGACATCCCGCTGTTCGCCGAGCCGGAGTCGCGAGTGGTCATCTTCAGCGCCCGTCCGCTCGACCTGGATTCGGTTGCCGCACAGGCCGAGCTGGTCCACCTCCCGGGCGAGCGCCTGACCTTGACCACCGTGCTCGAGCGCCTGCGCTCGGAGTTCGGGGTGGCCTCGCTGCTGTGCGAGGGCGGGCCGAGCCTGTTCGGCTCGCTGCTGCACGAGGCGCTGGTGGACGAGCTGTTCCTCACGCTGGCCCCCAAGCTGGCCGGCGGCGGGCCAGCCATGCCGATCAGCGTCGGCCCCGAACTCCCCGCTCTGTGGGAGCTTTCTCCGCGGTGGGTACTGGAACGCGACGCCTTCCTGTTCCTGCGCTACGCGGTCCGATGACCCGGGTTTCGCGCCTGTTCACATTGCCCAGATGGCTCACCTGAAACAATGAGTCCGATGAGCCGCTCCCCCGCCGCGCCGGCGGCGACCGAGACGGCCGAGATGACGATTCAGGCGCTCCAGGAAGCCCGGGACCGGACGCTCGGCCTGGTGCAGTCGGTCTCCGAGCCGGACCTGGAACGTGTCCACTCGACGCTCATGAGCCCGCTGGTCTGGGACCTCGGCCACATTGCCGCGTTCGAGGACCTGTGGCTGCCGCACCGCTACGGCGGGCTGGACCTGTTGCGGGAAGACCTGGCCGAGGTGTACGACGCGATGGAGACACCGCGGGCTCGCCGGGGCGACCTTCCATTCCTGAGCCCGGATCAGGCCCACGGATACCTGGACCAGGTCCGCCAGCGCACGATCGCGGTCACCCAGGACAAGGGGCTCGGTGACGGCGTGCTCCACGAGCTCGTGCTACGCCACGAGCACCAGCACAACGAGACCATGCTCCAGACGCTCGAGCTGGCCCGGCTCGACGGCTACGAGCCCGTGGGGCGCCGTAGCCTCCCCGAGCCGGCCGGAGAGCGCTTGAGCGGGCTGGAGATGGTGGAGGTCCCCGCCGGGCCGTGCACCATCGGCGCCTCGGACCAAGGTTTTGCCTACGACAACGAGCGCCCCCGCCACGACGACGACCTGGCCGGCTTCCTGATCGGCCGCGCGCCTGTGACCAACGCCAGCTACCTGAGGTTTGTCGAGGGCGGCGGCTACGAGCGCCGCGAGTGGTGGTCGGACGAGGGCTGGGCCTGGAAGGAGCAGTACGACATCCACCGCCCCGGGGGCTGGTCGGCCGACTGCAGCCAGGAATGGCGCCTGGTCGGGCTCCAGGCGCTGCATCCCACGCGACCCGTGGCCCACATTTCCTGGTTCGAGGCCGACGCCTTCGCCCGCGCGGTGGGCGCGCGATTGCCCACCGAGCGCGAATGGGAGAAGGCGGCGACCTGGGATCCAGATCAGGACGCGGCTCGGTCGTTCCCCTGGGGCGAGGAGCCGCCGGACCCGGCTGTGCACGCCAACCTCGACCACCTGGGAGGCGGCCCGGCGGCGGCCGGCGCCTATCCCGAGGGCGCTTCAGCCTTCGGCTGCCTGGGCATGATGGGCGACGTGTGGGAGTGGACGGCCGGACAGTTCGAGCCCTATCCCGGGTTCGCGCCCTATCCCTACCGGGAGTACTCCGAGCCGTTCTTCGGCGCCGAATACAGGGTGCTGCGTGGAGGCTCTTGGGCCACCCGAGCTCGGGTGGCCAGCCCCACCTTCCGCAACTGGGATCACCCCCAGCGGCGGCAGATCTTCTCCGGCCTGAGAATCGCGGTTGACGCATGACATCGCAGCTGGAGAACGGACAGATAACGATTCGATCCTGTCTCTCGGAAGCCCAGGAGCGAGTGCTGGCCGACGACGTGCTGGACGGGCTCACCCGGCCATTCAAGGAGCTGCCGCCCAAGCACTTCTACGACGCCCGCGGCTCCGAGCTGTTCGAGCAGATCTGCCAGCTGCCGGAGTACTACCCCACGCGCACAGAGCGGGAGATCCTGGAGCGCCACGCCGCCGACATCATCGCCCAGACCGGCGCCCGTGAGCTGGTTGAGCTGGGCTCAGGCTCGGCGGAGAAGGCCCGCATCCTCCTCGACGCCATGGCCGAGAACGGTGGCGTGCGGCGCTACATCCCCCTGGACGTGTCCGAGCAGGCCCTCCAGCAGGCCGCCCAGGAGCTGGTCGACGACTACGACGGGCTTCGCGTCGAGGGTGTAGTGGGGGACTTCGAGCGCCACCTGGACAGCGTCCCCGCGGGAGATGGCGAGACGCGGATCGTGGCCCTGCTGGGCGGCACGATCGGCAACTTCCCGCCCGGCACCCGCCGCCGCCTGCTGCGGCAGATCAGGTCCCTGCTCGGCCCCCGCGATCACCTGCTGTTGGGGACCGACCTGGTCAAGGACCCCGACGTGATCGAGGCGGCGTACGACGACTCGCAGGGCATCACTGCGGAGTTCAACCGCAACGTGCTCCGCGTGCTCAACCGCGAGCTGGGCGCCAACTTCGCGGTCGACGCGTTCGAGCACGTGGCGTTCTTCGATCGCCAGCACGAGTGGATCGAGATGCGCCTCAAGGCGCTGCGCCCCCAGAGCGTCCTGATCGAGCGGCTGGGCCTGCGGGTCGAGTTCGAGGCCGGCGAGGAGCTGCGGACGGAGATCAGCGCCAAGTTCACCCGCCGGCGCCTGGAGGCGGACCTGGCCGCGGCGGGACTGCGGCTGGCCGGCTGGTACACCGACTCGCAGGACCTGTTCGCGGTGTCGCTGGCCGCGCCCGCAGCGACGCCCACGCCCGCCCCTCTATAGGGTTCCGCCCCGTGCAGATCGAAGGCGTAGGAGCGCTGGTGGCCGGCGGGGCCTCGGGACTGGGCGAGGCGACGGCCCGTGCCCTGTACCAGGCCGGCGCCCGCGTGGTGATCGCCGACCTGAACCAGGAGCGAGGTCAGGCCCTGGCCGAGGAGCTGGGCGACCGCGCCTCGTTCCGCCAGGCCGACGTGACCAACCCCGAGCAGGTCCAGGCGGCGGTGGGCGCGGCGGCCGCTCTGCCCGACGGGCTGCGGATCAGCGTGTGCTGCGCGGGGATCGGCTGGGCCGAGCGGGTGGCCAGCCGCCGCGGACCCCACTCGCTGGAGCCGTTCGAGACCGTGATCCGGGTCAACCTGATCGGCACGTTCAACGTGCTGCGCCTGGCCGCGGCGGCGATGGTCGATTCCGAGCCGACCGCCTCGGGTGAGCGCGGGGTGTGCATCAACACCGCGTCGATCGCGGCCTTCGATGGCCAGATCGGTCAGATTTCCTATTCGGCCTCCAAGGGGGGCATCGTCGGCCTTACGCTGCCCGCGTCTCGCGACTTGGCGGTGGCCGGGATCCGGGTCTGCACGATCGCCCCGGGAACCTTCGACACGCCCCTCTTGGGCGCGCTCCCCGAGGAGAATCGCCAGGCCCTGGCCGCTGCAATTCCGTTCCCGTCCCGCCTGGGCCGACCCGAGGAGTTCGCCGCCCTGGCCCTCCACATCGTGTCCAACGAGATGCTCAACGGGGAGACGATCCGGCTGGACGGCGCCCTCCGGATGGCGCCGAGGTAACGGCTAGCTGATTTCGTCGACCGGCTGCCGCGCCATGTCGGCGGCGGCGCAGGTCAGGAAGGCACCGAACACGTCGGCCGGAACCGGGGGCGAGTAGTGGAACCCCTGGGCGTAGTGGCAGCCCAGAGTGCGCAGCGCGCCCGCCTGGGACTCGTTCTCCACGCCTTCGGCGATGACCGAGATGCCCAGCGCGCGGGCCATGTTGATCACCGCCGCCACGATCGCGGTATCGCCGCGGTCGGTGCCCAGCCCGGAGATGAACGAGCGATCGATCTTGATCGCGTCGATGGGGAAGCGCTTGAGGTAGCTGAGCGAGGAGTAACCCGTGCCGAAGTCGTCCAGCACCAGACGCACGCCAAGATCCTTGAGCGCGCCCAGGATCTCCCCGGGCACGTCCCCCCCGTCGATCAGCGCGCTCTCGGTGATCTCGAGCTCCACCTGCGCCGGGTTCACCCCCGTCTCGCGGAGGATCTCGCGGACGATCCGGGGAATGCCCGCCTGAGCTACCTGGCGGGCGCTGAGGTTGAGGGACACGCTCAGGCGCATGTCGGGGAAGGCCTCCTGCCACTGCGCGCCGTCCCGGATCGCGTTCTCGATGACCCACTTGCCGAGCGACAGGATGGCTCCGGTCTCCTCGGCCAGGGGAATGAACTCGCCGGGCAGCAGCAGCCCACGGGTCGGGTGCTCCCAGCGCACCAGCGCCTCGGCCCCGATCACGCGCGGACCCTCCAGCGCGACCAGCGGCTGGTAGTACAGGCGCAGCTGGTCCGAGCCCACGGCTTCGCGCAGCTCGCGCTCGGCGCTGACCCGAGCCAGCAGCCGCCGACGCATTGAGGCGTCGTGCAGCTCCCAGCGTGCTCCGCCGCTCTGCTTGGCCCGGTGCATGGCTGCACCGGCGTCGCGTAGGACGTCTGAGGCCACAGCGTTTCCGCCCTCCACCACCACAATGCCGATGCTGGCGCTGACGAAATGCTCGGTACCGGCGGCGGGAATCGGCGCGCTCAACGCCTCCAGCACGCGCTTGGCGATGCTCACCGCCGCGGCCTCGCTGGCCAGGTTCTCGCACACCACGACGAACTCGTCCGAGCCGAACCGGGCCACGGTGTCGCCGGGCCTCAGCCCGTGGAGCAGGCGCGGCTTGATGGCCAGTAGGAGGTCGTCTCCGGCTTCGTGGCCCAGGCTGTCGTTGACCTGCTTGAAGTTGTCAACGTCCACGAACAGCACGGCCAGCGTGGTCCGGGGCCGTCGGGCCCGGGCCAGCGCGTGCTCCAGCCGGTCCACCAGCAGCACCCGGCTGGGGAGCTCGGTCAGCGGATCGTGAAGTTCGGCGGATTCGTCGAATGCAGTCAAGGGCACAGGGTTTCGGGGTACCGCTTCAAATATCGACCCTGTGCCAACTCGTCCTTAGAAAGGCTTTGACCGGCTGGACGCTTAGTTCAGCCGCTCGACCAGCATCGCCTGGCCCATTCCGCCGGCCACGCACATCGACTCAATCCCGTACGTGCCATCGGTGGCCTCGAGGCCGTTGAGCAGCGTGGTCATGATCCGGGCGCCGGTCATCCCAAACGGGTGACCCAGCGCGATCGCTCCGCCGAACGGGTTGAGCTTCTCCTCTGGGATCCCCAGATCCTCCATACAGGGCACGATCTGCGCGGCAAACGCCTCGTTGATCTCGACGATGTCAACGTCGTCGATGTTCATCCCGGACTCCTTGAGCAGGGCCTGGATGGCCGGAATCGGTCCCAGCCCCATGATCTCGGGCCGGATCGCGGCGACAGTCGAGGCCAGGATCCGGGCCTTGGGCTTGAGGCCCAGCGCCTGGGCCTTCTCCTCGCTCATCACGAGCACCGCGGCGGCGCCGTCGTTGAGCGGGCAGGAGTTGCCGGCGGTGACCGTGCCGTCGGGCCGGAACGCCGGCTTGAGCGTGGCCAGCACCTCCATGGTGGTGCCGGAGCGCGGACCGTCGTCCTTGTCGACCACCGTCTCCGGCACCTCGACCTCGTTGCCTTCCTTATCCGTGTCCTTATGCGCGGGCACGGTCACCGGCACGATCTCCCTGGCGAAATGGCCGTCGTCGCGCGCCCCCACGGCCCGGTTCTGCGAGATCACCGCCCACTCGTCCTGCTGCTCACGCGTCACCTGGCAGCGGTCGGCCACGTTCTCGGCGGTCATGCCCATCGGGATGTACACGTCGTAGGCCGACCCGTCCGAGCCGTTGAGCTTGGGGTGCTTGGCCTCCTCCATCATGCCCGCGCCCAGCCCGGCGCGGGATACCGCCTCCACACCCGCAGCGATGTACTGATCGCCCTCACCGGTCTTGATGGCGTGGAACGCCATGCGCAGGGTCTGGAGCGAGGACGCGCAGAACCGGTTCACCGTGCAGGCGGGCACGTGGTGGTCGATCCCGGCCAGCAGCGAGGCGTTGCGCCCCACGTTGTAGCCCTGTTCGCCCACGCTGGACGCGGCGCCCATCATCACGTCCACGGTCTCGGAGAAGTTGACCTCGGGGTTGCGCTCCTGGAGCGCGACCAGCGGAATCGCGGCGAGGTCGTCGGCGCGAACGGTCTTCAGCGACCCCTTCACCGCACGTCCGATGGGCGTGCGAATGGCGTCGACGATCACGGCTTCTGGCATCAAGTACTCCTTCGACGGTTGTGTGGGGGCGTGATGCTAGAGACCGAGGCCTCTAACGCCCTTCTCGTCCCACCCCAGGTGATGGGCCAGCTCGTGGCGCACGGTCCGCACCACCTGGGCCTTGAGCAGCTGCGGGTCGTGCCCGAAGTCGCGCAGCAGCGTGTCGCGGAAGATCACGATCCGGTCGTGGAAGTAGTCATTGGCCACGGTGTCGCCCTGGTACAGCCCGTAGGCCCCGCGCCCGCGCCCGCCGTCTGACACCACCACCGCCACGTGCTCCAGAGCGCGGTGGAATTCCAGCGGGAGATCGTCCAGCGCCGAGCGGACCAGCGCCTCGAAGTCCTCCTCGGTGGCCAGCTCGTATTCAGGCTCGTCGTCGGCCTCATCCAGGCTCTCACCCCAGGACTCGCTAGCCGCCAAGCGTTCCGCGCGCTCCACGATCGCATCGAAGGCCTCATCCGATTCGGGGTCCTGCCAGCCGGCCATCCGGATCATCACCAGCAGCACCGTCCCGCCCAGGATCACCGCCCCGGCGCCGAACACCGCCGCCCCCTGGAGCAGGCGGATCACGAACGAGTCGCTGAAGCCGGTGACCAGGCTGGCCGCGCCCAGGCCGACGATCAGCGCCGCCAGGGCCGAGGCGACGATCCGGCGCAGCGTGGGAGGTCCGGCTCGCATCGGCTAGCGCATGGTGCGGGCGATCACGAGCCGCTGGATCTCGTTGGTGCCCTCGTAGATCTGGGTGATCTTGGCGTCGCGCATCATCCGCTCGACTGGGTAGTCGCTGACGTATCCGTACCCGCCCAGCAGCTGGACGGCGTCGGTGGTCACCTCCATGGCCACGTCCGAGGCAAAGCACTTGCAGGCCGAGGACATGAACGTCAGGTCCGGCACCGGGGTGCCCGACATGGCGCGCTCGGACCTGGCGGCGGCGGCGTAGGTGAGCTGCCGGGCCGCCTCGACCTTCATGGCCATGTCGGCCAGCATGAACTGGATGCCCTGGAACTCCGCCACAGCCTTGCCGAACTGCCGCCGATCCTTGACGTAACCGACCGCGTAGTCCAGCGCGCCCTGCGCGATGCCCAGCGCCTGCGCGGCGATCGTGATCCGGGTGTGGTCGAGGGTGGCCAGCGCGGTGCGGAAGCCGCTGCCCGGATCGCCGATCATGCGGTCGGCCGGGATGACGCAGTTGTCGAAGTACAGCTCGCGGGTGGGCGAGCCCTTGATACCGAGCTTGTGCTCCGGCGCGCCGAAGGAGAAGCCCGCGTCGCCGTCCTCCACGACGAACGCCGAGATGCCGCCCGCGCCGGCTCCGGTGTCCGTGACGGCCATCACGGTATAGAACTTCGAGACCCCCGCATTAGTTATCCAGCGCTTGGTGCCGTTCAGGACGTAGTTGTCGCCATCGCGGACTGCGCGGGTCCGCATCGCCGCGGCGTCCGAGCCGGCCTCCGGCTCGGACAGGGCATAGGAGAACATCGCCTCGCCGGTCGCGACCCGCGGCAGGTACCGCTGCTTGAGGTCGTCGGACGCCGCCAGGAGCAACGGCACGGTGCCCAGCTTGTTGACGGCCGGGATCAGGGAGGACGAGGCGCACGCCCGGGCGACCTCCTCGATCACGATCGCCGTCGCGATCGCGTCGGCTCCGGCGCCGCCGTACTCCTCGGGGATGTGGATCGCGTGCAGGTCGGCCTTGACGAGGGCGTCGTGGGCCTCAACGGGGAACTGAGCGGACTGATCAACCTGCGCCGCGTGCGGGGCGATCTTGTCGTCGGCGAGCTGCCGCACAGACTCGCGCAGCGCGTCATGCTCAGGCGATAGGGCGAACGCCGGGAAATCAAAGCTCATGTCCTCGATCGTAGGAGCAACCCGCGCCCAGCCCAAGCGCGCGGGCCCGCTAACGGCGGTACGACCCCCCGGCGCGTAGCCTGCGGCGGGTGACCTCGCAGGCGGCGCTGCTGCTCTCCGCACCCGGCCAGGAGCTCCTGGACCGGCTGAGCGGCCAGGACGTGGCCCCCGACCGGGCGCTGGCGCTGGCCCGGCAGCTGCGTGGCAGCTATCCCCCGGAGCTCGTCGCGGCGGCGCTGACGCAGCAGGCCCTGCGGATGAGCGGCCGGGAGAAGTTCAGCCGGGCCGACTCGATGCTCTTCACCCGGGCCGGGCTGGAGCAGGCGTCGTCCGAGCTGGCCGCCCGGCACAGTGCCCGGCGCTTCAGCGGTTTCCCGACCGTGGCCGACCTGTGCTGCGGCATCGGCGGCAACCTCGCGGCGCTCGCGGCGGCCAGCCGCGTCCTGGCGGTCGACCGTGACCTGGCCACCCTGGAGTTTGCCCGCCACAACGCCGTGGCCTGCGGGGCGCCGCACCCGATCCTGGCCGTCTGCGCCGACGTCCGCGAACTGGTCGCCGCCGCCGGGCCCGGCTCGGCGCCCGCGCGGCCCGGGCGCGCGGGCCGCGCGGCCGTTCCGGGCGTCGACGCGGTCTTCATCGACCCCGCCCGCCGGATCGGCGACCGCCGGCTGCGGGCCGGCCTGAGCGAGCCGCCGCTGGACTGGTGCCTGCGGCTGACCGGCTGGGCCCCGGCCGTGTGCGTCAAGGCCGCGCCCGGCCTGCCGCGGGACCTGGTCCCGCCGGGCTGGGAGATCGAGTTCCTGTCCGTCGGCCGCGGCCTCAAGGAGGCGCTGCTGTGGTCGCCCGCCCTGGCCTCCGCGCCGCGGCGCGCGACCATCCTGCCCGGCGGGGACACCCTGACCCCCGAGCCCGGCCCCGGAGTGCCGGTCGCGCCGCCCGGCGAGTTCCTGCTGGACCCTAATCCGGCGGTGACCAGGGCCGGCCTGGTCGAGGACCTGGCCCGCGGCCTCGGCGCGTGGAAGATCGACCCGATGATCGCTTTCCTGTCGGCCGACCGGGCGGTCGCGACGCCGTTCGCCCGGACGCTGCGGGTACTGGAGTCCATGCCGTGGAACGAGAAGCAGGCGGCGCGCCGGCTCCGGGAGCTCGGCATCGGCGCGGCCGACATCCGCCGCCGCGGCCTGGCCGGGGACGTCGAGGAGATCCGGCGGCGGCTCCGCCTGCGCGGCGAGGGCCGCGCCACCATCGTGCTGACCCGCCGGGAAAACCGGCCCTGGGGCCTGATCTGCGCGTCCCCCGACAGCTAACTCGCTACTCGCCTCAGCCCACTTCATGATCACTACCGTTTCATCGCGTATAGCGCGGCGAAACGGTAGTGATCATGATTCAGAGGTGGGGAGCTTGGCCTGCAGGGCCGCTCCCTTGCCCCGGGCGGTCGCCCGGAGCTCTTCCTGGAAGCCGGTCATCCGCTCGCGCAGCGACACGTCCGCGATGGCGAGGATGCGGATCGCCAGCAGGCCGGCGTTGCGCGCGCCGCCGACGGCGACGGTGGCGACCGGGATGCCCGCCGGCATCTGGACGATCGACAGCAGCGAGTCAAGCCCGTCCAGGTGGGCCAGCGGCACCGGCACGCCGATGACCGGCAGCGGCGTCACCGAGGCCAGCATGCCCGGCAGGTGCGCGGCCCCGCCGGCCCCGGCGATGATGACCCGCACGCCGCGGCCGGCGGCCGCCGAGCCGAAAGCGATCATGTCCTGGGGCATCCGGTGCGCGGAGACGACGTCGGCCTCCCAGGGCACGCCGAACTCCGTCAGGACCGTGACCGCCGCCGACATGACCGGCCAGTCCGAGTCACTGCCCATGACCACGCTCACCTGCGGCTGGCTGGCCATCCCGCTCCCTTCCCGGTCACCGGGCTCCCTCGCGCCCGCCGACGTCGCGCCCGCCGACGTCGCGCCCGCCTCCCCGACGCCCAGCTAATCAATACCCAGCGCCAGATAGCTCGCGGCCCGCCTGGCGCGCCTGGCCACGTCCTCGGGCTCGTCCCCGAGCACCGTGACGTGCCCCACTTTCCGGCCGGGCCGAACCGGCTTGCCGTACAGGTGGACCTTGACGCCGGGGTCGGCCGCCATCACGTGCGTCAGCCGCGACCGCAGGTCGGGGTCGGGGCCGCCGAGGATATTCACCATAACGGCGCACGGCGCGGTAGCGGTCGGCGCGCCCAGTGGCAGGTTCAGCACCGCGCGCAGGTGCTGCTCGAACTGGGAGGTCACCGCGCCCTCGATGGTCCAGTGGCCGCTGTTGTGCGGCCGCATGGCGAGCTCGTTCACCAGCAGCCCGGACCCGGTCTGGAACAGCTCGACCGCCAGCAGCCCCGTGACGTCGAGCTCGGCGGCGATCTGCAGGCCCAGCCGTTCCGCCTCGACCGCGAGATCGGGGGGCAGGCCGGGCGCCGGGGCGATCACCTCCCGGCAGACCCCGTCCCGCTGCACCGTCTGGACTACCGGGTAGGCGGCGCCCTGCTTGCTGGGCGCCCTGGCCACGAGGATGGCCAGCTCGCGCTCGAACGGCACGTGCTCCTCGGCGATCAGGCCGATGCCGTGGGCCAGCACGGCGGCGGCATCCTCCGGCGTCTGGCAGACCCAGACGCCCCTGCCGTCGTAGCCGCCGGAGATCGCCTTGAGCACGACGGGCCAGCCGTCCGGCCCGGTGAACGCGGTCACCCCCGCCAGGTCACGCACCGGCGCGAAGCGCGGGCAGGCGATTCCCAGGTCGGCCATCGCCTGGCGCATGACCAGCTTGTCCTGCGTGTAGCGCAGCGCGTGCGAGCCAGGCCGGACCGCGGTCCCGGCCTTCTCCATGGCCGCCACGAGGTCGCCGGGAACGTGCTCATGGTCAAACGTCACGACATCACAGCCGGCGGCGAAGGTCAGCAAGTCCGCGCCGCTCCGGTAGTCGCCGAGCATCGTGCCGGCGCAGACCTGGGCCGCGCTCTCGTCCGGCGCCGCCGCCAGGACGCCAAACCTGATCCCCAGGCCCACCGCCGCCGCGCTGGTCATCCTGGCCAGCTGGCCGGCGCCCACCATCCCGACCGTCGGCGTCGGCGGCGCGCTGGCGCTCCGCCCGCTTGCATCACCCGAATCCGTCACGCGCCGTAGCCTACGAGGTCGGCCGGAGCGGCCCAGCCACCAGGAGCCAGGAGCCGGGCAGCCGGGCGGCTGGGCAGCCGGGCGGGCCGCTACGCCGGTCCGGTAACGGCCGGCAGCGGGGGCGGCTCGGCGACCGCGTGCGGGAGGAAAAGCGCGAAGACCGCCGGCCGCGGCCGGACCAGCACCACCTGGCCGCCGTCGGCGGCGGCGACTGTGCGGGCCAGCGCCAGGCCGAGCCCGGTGCCGCCGGGCGCTCCGCTGACGCTCCGCTCGAAGATCCGCGGCACCAGCTCCGGCGGCACCCCGCTGCCCTCGTCACGAACCTCGACGACGACCGACCGCCGGGTCTGCGAGGTCCTGATCGTCACCGCCCCGGCGCCGTGCACGAGGGCGTTGTCCAGCAGCGTCGCGATGACCTGGGCCGGGCCGCCCGGCGTCGCGTAGGCGTGCAGCCCCTTGGCCCCGGTGACCTCCAGCTTGCGGTTGACCCGGCGGAACGCGGGCTCCCACTCGACGACCTGCTGCGCCACGATCTCGTCCACGCTGGCCAGTGTGGGGGCGCCCGTGATGGACCGGCGGGCCCGGCCGAGCAGCTGGCCGACCACATCCGCCAGCCGCTCGGTCTGCGCCAGGGCCGCCGCCCCCTCCTCGCGCACCACGTCGGGGTAGTCCGCTGCCGCGACCATCTCCTCCAGGCGCATCGACAGGGCCGTCAGCGGCGTGCGCAGCTGGTGGGAGGCATCGACGGCGAAGTCGCGTTCCGCCGACAGCAGGTCGGTGATGCGCTGCGCCGATCCGTCCAGCCCTTCCGCCACCCGGTCCAGCTCCTGCACGCCGTACCGGCGTCCGAGGGGCCGGGCATCACCGGAGCCGAGGCGGTCGGCCGCCCTGGCCAGTTCCTCCAGCGGCCGGGCCAGGCGCCTGGCTTGGAGCAGCGCGAGCACGACCGCCACCGCGACGGCGAGCAGCGCGAGCGAGCCGATCAGCAGCAGGGCGCCGTACACCTTGCCCGAGACGTAGGAGTCGTTGGCCTCGACGGTGACGTTGAAGTCGGTGGTCGCAGCCTCCTCCGAGGTGGTGTGGTGCGCGGGCGGCCGGGTGCCGATCGCGATCGGCCTGCCCCCGTCCTGCCTGATCAGCACGTAACGGTCGGTCAGGGACCGGCCGAGCTGGACGGCATCGGCCGGCAGGCCGGAGTTCACCCGGTCCTGAAGCCCGCGCGCCAGCGTCGTGGCATCTCGGCTGAGCTGGTCGGATGCCTCGCTCACCTGCAGGCGGGTGAGCACGAACGTCAGCGGCAGGCCCAGCAGCAGGACCGCCGCCACCGCCACGGCAAGCGTGGAGATCAGCAGCCTGCGCTGCATCGCTGCGCTCCTACGTCCCCTGGCACGTCAGCAGCACGCTCCGGTGGCGGTAGTTACTCACCGCGCTCGAAGCGGAAGCCGACGCCACGCACCGTGGTGATGAACTGCGGGCTGTGCGCGTCATCGCCCAGCTTGCGGCGCAGCCAGGACACGTGCATGTCCAGCGTCTTGGTCGAGCCCCACCACTTGCTGTCCCAAACCTGGCGCATGATCTGCTCGCGGGTGACCACCTTGCCGGCCTCGGCCACGAGCAGCGCCAGCAGGTCGAATTCCTTCGAGGTGAGCTCGATCTCGTCATCGCCGAGCCAGGCGCGGCGCGCGTCGGTGTCGATGCGGACACCCTGGACCACCCGCGTCTCGGACGCGCCGCGCCGCAGCAGCGCGCGGACCCGCGCCAGCAGCTCGGCCAGCCGGAACGGCTTGGTCACGTAGTCGTCAGCACCGGCATCCAGGCCGATGACGGTGTCGACCTCGTCGGCGCGGGCGGTGAGGATCAGTACCGGAACAGACTGGCCCAGGGAGCGGATGCGCCGGCACACCTCCAGCCCGTCGAGACGGGGCAGCCCGATGTCGAGCACGATGAGGTCGATCCCGCCTGCGCGGGCGGCCTCAAGCGTGCCGGGTCCGTCGGCGGCAACGCCGACTTCATAGCCCTCGCGGCGGAGCGCGCGGGCGAGTGGCTCCGAGATTGCGGGGTCATCTTCGGCTAGCAGAACGCTGGTCATGCAACGATCGTATGGCGGCCCGCAAGTATTTCCTGCCCACTACACGCGGCGGGGCCATGTCAGCTCGCTGGCCATGCCCGGAGATTTAGCCCGGTGTCACGCCATGTCGGCGCCGGGAGAAGCCGCGTTCCTTCCCGCGGGCGGCGCCGAACCGCCGGATCAGCTGCGACCGCAGGTCCTCCGGCTGCACCACATCATCGATAACGAGCTCGCTGGCCAGCCTCAGCACGTCGATGTCGGCGTCGTAGTCGGCCCGCAGGCGCTGGGTGAGCTTCGCGCGTTCCGCCTCGTCGGCCACGGCGGCCAGCCGGTTGTAGTAAACGGCGTTGACCGCGGCCTCGGCGCCCATCACCGCGATCTTCGCGGTGGGCAGCGCCAGAGTGGCGTCCGGCTCGAAGCCAGGACCGGCCATCGCGTACAGGCCGGCCCCGTAGGCCTTGCGGACGATTACGCAGATCTTCGGCACGGTCGCCTCCGATACCGCGCTGATCATCTTGGCGCCGTGGCGGATGATGCCCTGCCGTTCCACGGCCGTCCCGACCATGAAGCCGGGTACGTCGGCCAGGAACAGCAGCGGCAGGCCGAAGGCGTCGCACAGCTGGATGAACCGGGCCGCCTTGTCGGCGGAGTCCACGAAGAGCACGCCGCCCTTGAACATCGGGTTATTCGCCACGACCCCGATCGCCTGGCCGTCCAGCCGGGCGAAGCCCACGACCAGCTCGCGGGCCCACAGGGCGTGCACCTCGAACAGCGATCCGTCGTCGACGAGCCCGCGAACGTAGGCGCGCATGTCGAAGGCCCGTCGCTCGCTGTCGGGGACCAGCGCGCGCAGGTCGGCCTGGTGCGGGCCGAGGGCGGGCGCCGCGGGCGGCGGCTGGCGCCAGTTTCCCGGCAGGTAGGACAGGTACCGCCGCACCGCGTCCAGCGCCTCGCGCTCGGAGGCCGCCAGGTGATGCCCGCACCCCGAGACGGTGCAGTGCATCCGGGCGCCGCCCATCTCCTCCAGGGTGGTGCGCTCGCCGGCGACCATCTCCACCATCCGCGGACTGCCCAGGTACATGGAGGCGTTGCCCTCGACCATCGTCACGAAGTCGCAGAACGCCGGGATGTAGGCGCCGCCGGCGGCGGACGGGCCGAACAGCGCACAGACCTGCGGGATGGAGCCGGACGCCCGGATCTGGGTGTGGAAGATGCGCCCGGCCCCCCGGGGACCGGGGAACATCTGCACCTGGTCGGTAATCCGGGCCCCGGCCGAGTCCACCAGGTAGACCATCGGGATGCCGTCGGCGTAGGCCTTCTCGATGATCCGGATGATCTTCTCGACCGTTCGCGCCCCCCAGGAGCCCGCCTTCACCGTCGAGTCGTTGGCCATCAGGGCGGCGGGTCGGCCGTCGATGGTGGCGATCCCGGTGATGACGCCGTCGGCCGGCAGGCCATCGGCGAGCACGTTGGCGAACGCGCCGTCCTCGGTGAAGCTGCCCTCATCAGCGAGCAGCGCGATCCTGTCCCTGGCGAACAGCTTGCCGCTCGCGGCGGCGGCCTGGTGGTACTTGGCGGCGCCGCCCTGCTCGATCCGGGCCCGGACGGCGGCCAGTTCGGGATGTCCCTGGCTGCCCGGCTCGGGCGGGGCAGCACTCGATGCTTGCGTCACGGTCGCGAGCGTACGCCAGCCGACCCGGGGCGCCCCCCGGCCGGCCGTATGGCCGGGGGGCATGGCCGGGTACCTCGCGGCGCCCCAGCAGGGCACCTGGCGCGTTCCCAGCGGGGAGAGGGAGATTGTGGCGCCAGGCGCCCGTCTGCGGGCTTTACTTACAGCGCCGATCCGGCCACCGCCGCGGCCCAGGCGCTAGCCGATGTGCAGATTCACCCCGAGCAGGACCAGCCACCACAGCAGGACGGCCAGGATGGCGGACAGCAGGGCCTTGAGCAGGGCAACGGTGATGTAGTGGCGGTCGATGGCGACAATAACGCCGATAATGATGTACAGCAGCACTATGAGGCGAAGGGAACGTCTTCTGAACACGATCTCCTGCTCCTATCTGAACCGCAGACCGAATGACGCTGTTGGCTGACGAACTGGCGGCTAAGTCTCCCGGCAGGCCGTTGTCAAACACATATGATCGTCATTTCGGTATAGCGATCCAGATTTCCGCAAAACTGGCGGCCGGCACGGCGGGCGCGGGCCGCCGTCAGGCCGGGACCGTGCGAGTCCGCGGCCCGGCGCGGAGCACCTGGGAAGGCAGCTGACGGCCGATGACCCGCTCGGCGCCGGCAGCCGCCTCAATCATCGCCTCCAGGTCGATGCCGGTGGCGACGCCCATGTCTTCCACCATGTAGACGAGTTCCTCGGTCGCGATGTTGCCGGTCGCGCCCGGCGCGTACGGGCATCCGCCCAGGCCGCCCACCGACGCGTCGAAGTCGGCAACGCCCAGTTCCAGCGCGGTCAGCACGTTGGCCAGGCCGACGCCCCTGGTGTTGTGGAAGTGCAGGTTCAGGGGGGTGTCCGGGTAGGCCGACCGGAACTCGCCCACCAGGCTGCGCACCCGGCCGGGGGTCGCCATGCCCGTGGTGTCACCGAAGGAGATGGAGTCCGCGCCATCGGCGACCGCCCGCCCGGCGACGCGCACCACCCGCTCGACGGGCACGTCCCCCTCGAAGGGACACCCCCACGCTGTCGAAACGATGACCTGACAGCTGGCCCCGCGACGATGGGCCTGGTCAATGATCCCCGCGATGTCGTCGAGGGACTGCTCCGTGCCGCGGTTGACATTCTTGCGGTTGTGGGTGTCGGACGCCGACACCACGGCCTCAATCTCTGTCAGTCCCGCGTCCAGGGCGCGGCCGGCGCCGCGCAGGTTCGGCACTAGGGCGGAGTAACGCACCGAGGGTGACCTGACGATGCCCGCCCAGACCTCGCTCGCGTCGGCCATCTGCGGTATCGCCTCGGGCCGGACGAAGGAGACCGCCTCGATCCGCTGCACGCCGGTTCCGGACAGCCGGTCGATCAGCTCGATCTTGGCCGCGGTCGGGACCGGTTCCTCGTTCTGCAGTCCGTCCCTGGGGCCGACTTCCCTGATCGAGATGCGGGCGGGCAGGTCAGTCACTGGCCGGCCTCCGTTTCTGGGGTCGGGCGGTTTCCGGGCTGCCCGCCGGGCCGCGGCAGGCTGGCCGCCGCCGGCCAGACGGGCGGCCGCTTGGCCACGAAGGCGGCGATCCCCTCGCGGCGGTCCTGCGACATGGCCGCGGTCCGCCACGCGGCGTCCTCGACCTCCAGCGCCGCTGCGAGGCCGAGGCCGCTGCCGAGCCGCATGGCCTGCTTGGCCGCGCGCACGGCGACCGGCGAATTGGCGGCGATCTGCCGGGCCAGCCCGAGGGCGCAGTCGAGCGCCGCGCCGTCGGCGACCCGCCGGTCGGCGAGCCCGATCCGCTCGGCTTCGGCCGCGCTCACCTTGCGGCCGGTGAGCACCAGGTCGGCGGCTCGTCCCGGGCCGACGCGGCGAGCCAGGAGCTGGGTGCCGCCGCAGCCGGGCACCAGGCCCACGGTGGCCTCGGGCAGCCCGAAGACGGCGGTGCCGTCGGCCACGATCACGTCGCAGGACAGGGCGAGCTCGCAGCCGCCGCCGAGGGCGAAGCCGTGCACGGCCGCGATGACCGGCTGCGGCAGGCCCAGCAGGGCGCCGAACGCGGCCCGGAACGCCGGCCGCTGCGCCAGCATCTGCGCGTCGCTCATGGCGGCGCGCTCCTTGAGGTCGGCGCCCACGCAGAAGGCGCGTTCCCCGGCGGCCGCGAGCACGACGGCGCGGACCTCGCGATCGGCGGCGACCCGCGCGCACGCACCGGCGAGGGCTATGAGCATCGTGGTGCTGAGCGCGTTCATCGCCGCAGGCCGGCTGAGGGTAATCTCCGCGACTCCCGGCGAGGGGCGGCGCAGCTCAATCCCGCGGTCTGATTCGACGCGGTCTGAGTCGACGCGGTCTGGCTCCACGCTGGCTGGCTCCACGCTATGAGGCTAGCCCAGCGGGCGTTCCAGTCGCGTTCGCTCGCCCTCGACGAGCTGGAACAGCTCGGCCTGGACCTCCTCCACGTGCGGGATCTCGGTCAGCACGAGCTCGCCGTGCTCGCCGGCTGACTCGACGACGAGGCGGCCGCTGCCCAGGATCCGGTCGAGCACTCCCAGCGAGAACGAGACGTCGCTGATCCGGGCCAGCGGGAAATCCCGGCCGGTCCGGGTCAGGATCCCCGACCGCAGCCGCAGGCGGCGGTTGGTGAGCTCGTAGCTGGTGGTCCGCCAGCGCAGCAGCGGGACCGCGCACCAGGCGATCGCGGCCAGCAGCGCGACTACGGCGATCGCCAGCCGGACCACGGCCGTGTCCGCCGACGACGGCAGGACCGTCAGCAGCACCAGGACGGCCGCGATGATCAGCGCGAGGACCAGGAACGGGGCCAGCACCGTCTTCCAGTGCGGGTGCAGCCGCAGGACGAGGAACTCGCCCGCGGACAGGCCGCCGTCATTAGCCATAGGCCTCATGGTGGCATGTATCGCTGCATTGCGCGCGGTCATGCCGGCTAGCGCACGTGGGTCACGTCACCGGCACTGACCGGCACGGCCCCGGTCGCCGTCTGCACCACCAGGCGGCCCGCCTGATCAATCCCGGACGCGACGCCGACCAGCCGCGCGTCGCCCGGTAGCTGCACCCGCAGGTCGCGGCCGATCGTCGAGCACCACCGCAGGTACTCCGCCCGCAGGCCACTGCCCTCAGCGTCACCGGCGGCCGGGCCAGGCGTACTGCCGGGGACGGTCGCGGGGGCGGCCCAGCGCCGGTACCAGTGCTCCAGTTCGCGCAGCACCCCCGCCAGCAGCGCCCCGCGGTCCGTGCCCGCGCCGCGGTCGGCGAGCGAGGTCGCCGGGAGCGCGCCCGCGCGGGCCGCGGGCAGGTCGTCCGGGACGGCGCCGACATTGATCCCGATGCCGACGACGATGGCATCGCCGGCCTGCTCGGCGAGGATCCCGGCCAGCTTGGCCCCGCCGGCCAGCACGTCATTGGGCCACTTGAGGGCGGCCTCCACGCCGGTGACCGCCCGCAGCGCGCGGATGAGCGCGACGCCGGTGAGCAGCGGCAGCCATCCCCGCGCCGCCGGCGGGACCGCGGCCGGGCGCAGCAGCACGGAGAAGGTCAGGGCCGCGCCCGGCACGCTGACCCAGGTCCGGCCCTGCCGCCCGCGACCGCGCGTCTGGCTCTCGGCCACCAGTACCGCTCCCTGCGCCGCGCCGGCGCGGGCGGCGGACAGCAGATCCTCGCTGGTTGACCCGGTTTGCGACACTACGTCCAGGGCGGACCAGATGCTGCCGGGCGTCAGCACCTCCCGCCGCAGGCCAGCCTCGTCGAGCCTCGCTGCCTCGGTCCCGGCCTCGCTCCGCACTGTCCCGTCCTGTCCGGCCCGCCGCGGCGCTGCCCATGGTGGCGACGAAAGTTTGAACGCAGTAGACGGTAGCTATACCGTTACCCGCTATTGTCAAGGGCCGAGGATAGCCGGACGACGGCTGACGTGCCGAAAGGCTGCACAGGCCCGGCGTCGCAGTGGCGGCCGGCCCAGGGTCTCGCTGAGCAAACTCGAGGAATGCAGTGGCTGATCTCAAGACCCATCAACTGCGTCACCGGCTTCCCGGCCACGATCCCGACGGCCGGTCCCGGGACTCGGCCGGGCCTGGCCGGGCCGCCGGCCCTGGCCAGCCTGGCGGGGCGAGAGCCTCGCTGCGCGGCGCCGCGATGGCGGTGACGCCGCAGGCCCTGTGGCGCAACCACCGGCTGTTCACCATCCTGGTCCTGGTCTCGCTGCTGCCCCGGATCCTCGCCACCCTGTCATTTCGGCCGGCGCTGCTGACCGCCGACTCATTCCTCTACATGCAGAACGCCGTTAACGGCAAGCTCGGCAAAATCAGGCCCGCCGGGTACTCGTTCTTCCTGAGTTTCTTCCAGGGCCTCCCGCACACGCTGCTGGTCGTGACGACCGTCCAGCACCTGCTGGGCATCGCTGTCGCGGTCATCGTCTACTGGCTGCTGCGTTACTGGGGCCTGCCGGGCTGGGGCGCCTCGCTGGCCGCGGTGCCGACCCTGTTCGACACCCGCCAGATCGCGCTGGAGTCCTACATCCTGCCGGACACGGTGTTCTGCTTCGTGATCCTGCTCGCGGCGGCGCTGCTGCTGACCAAGCGCACCCCCAAGCTGTGGCAGTGCGCCGTCGCCGGGCTGCTGCTGGCCTACGCCTCGGTGCTGCGCGGGAACGGCATTCCGCTGGTGATCATCGTCGCCGCGTTCCTGCTGATCCGGAAGGTGGGCTGGAAGGCCTTCGCGGCCGGGAGCCTGGCGTTCGTGATCCCCGTGCTGGGGTACGTCGCGATGTTCCATTCCCAGTACGGGGCCCTCAACCTGACCCAGAGCGACGGCATCTTCCTGTGGTCGCGCACCACCAGCTTCGCCAACTGCGCCGTCATCAAGCCGCCCCCGGACCTGCGGCCCCTGTGCCCGAACCTCGAGAAGTCAGTGACCGTCGCGCCGGCCCGGAGCTGGTCCGTCTCCCATCTGCTCAGCGAGCCGACCCCCGCCGACTACCTGTGGGCGGGGGACGTCTGGTGGCGAACCGATGCCCACCCGGGCATCAACGCCTACAACAACACGCTGGGTGAGCGCTTCGCCATCCGCGCGATCGCGGCGCAGCCGCTGGACTACCTGCGGGTGGTCGGCCGGGATGCGCTGCTCACCTTCGTGGCCACCGACCGGTCGCAGAGCACGTCCAACCTGGGCTTCACGACGCAGCCGAGGATCGCGTCGCTGCCGTCGTACTACCGGCAGGACCTGAAGGCCTACGCCGGGACGACCGCCAACACCCATGCGGTGCACCCGTACTCGTTCTTCCTGCTCATGTACCAGCAGCCGGTGATCTTCCCCGGCCTGGTCTTCCTGCTAGTCGTGCTCGCCGGGCTGGTCTTCGTGGTCCGGAACTGGCGCCGCTGGGGCGGGATACCGGCGCTGCCCTGGGCCCTGGCCGCCGTGAGCCTGGTGTCCCCCGCGCTGCTGACCCAGTCGCTCTACCGCTACGCGATCGTCGCGGTCCCGTTGTCCTGCCTGGCCGCCGGGCTCAGCTTCGCGCGGCTGGTGCCGGGGCGCCGATTCGGGTTCTCTGCGGCCTCCGGCCCGGCGCTGGCCGACGGCCCAGCTACGGCAGCCAGCCCTGAGCAGGCGACTAGCCCAGCGGCGGCAGCGGACCCCGAGCAGGCGACCGACACAGACGACGCGACCAGCACGGACGACGCGACCAGCACGCAGCAGACGACCGGAACACCCCCGGCGACCGGAACACCCCCGGCGACCAGCACGCCCGAGGCGACCGACCCCGCCAGCCCCGCCAGCCCCGCCAGCCCCAGCCTCGCTGATGACTCGCCATGATCGCCTATCCGGGCGCTTGCGCCGCTGACCTAACCTGTCCGGCATGACCACCGACGCTCTCTCGCCGCACGATGACGCGGCGCCGCCAGACCCGCACACCACGGCCGGCAAGCTGGCCGACCTGGACCGGCGCAGGTACGAGGCGGTGCACGCCGGGACGCAGCGGCAGGTCGAACGACAGCACTCCAAGGGCAAGATGACCGCGCGCGAGCGCATCGATGCCCTGCTGGATCCGGGGTCGTTCACTGAGTTCGACGAGCTGGCCAGGCACCGGTCGACCGACTTCGGCATGACCCGCAACCGGCCCTACGGCGACGGGGTCGTCACCGGCTACGGCACGATCGACGGCCGCCCGGTCTGCGTGTTCAGCCAGGATTTCACCGTGTATGGCGGCTCGCTGGGCGAGGTCTACGGCGAGAAGATCATCAAGGTGATGGATCACGCGCTCAAGACCGGCTGCCCGATGATCGGGATCAACGACGGCGGCGGCGCGCGCATCCAGGAGGGCGTGGTCGCGCTGGGCCTGTTCGCCGAGATCTTCTACCGCAACGTCATCTCCTCGGGGGTGATCCCGCAGATCTCGCTGATCATGGGGCCATGCGCGGGCGGCGCCGTCTACTCCCCGGCCATCACGGACTTCACCTTGATGGTGGACCAGACCTCGTACATGTTCATCACGGGACCGGATGTCATCAAGACGGTGACCGGCGAGACAGTCAGCCACGAGGAGCTAGGCGGCGCGCACGCGCATAACGTGAAATCGGGCGTCGCGCACTACCAGGCGTCCGACGAGCAGGACTGCCTGGCGTTCGCCCGCGAACTGCTGTCCTATCTGCCGTCCAACAACCTGGAGGAGCCGCCGGCCAGCCTGGCGGGGCGGTCGGAGGATCCGGCCGCCGTCCTGGCCGTTACCGATGAGGACGCCGAACTGGACACGCTCATCCCGGACTCCCCGCGGCAGCCGTACGACATGCACACGGTGATCGGGCACGTGCTCGACGACGGCGAGTTCCTGGAGGTCCACGCCGGATTCGCGCAGAACATCGTGGTCGGGTTCGGCCGGGTCGACGGCTCGCCAGTCGGCGTCGTGGCCAACCAGCCGATGCACTCGGCCGGCACGCTGGATATTGACGCGTCGGAGAAGGCAGCGCGCTTTGTGCGCACCTGTGACGCCTTCAGCGTCCCCGTCCTGACCTTCGTGGACGTGCCCGGCTTCCTGCCGGGCACCGGCCAGGAGTGGGGCGGCATCATCCGCCGGGGCGCGAAGCTGATCTATGCCTACGCGGAGGCGACTGTGCCCAAGATCACGGTGATCACGCGCAAGGCATACGGCGGCGCTTACGACGTCATGGGCTCCAAGCACCTCGGCGGCGACCTCAACCTGGCCTGGCCCACCGCGCAGATCGCCGTTATGGGCGCCGAGGGGGCCGTCGACATCCTGTACCGCCGTGACCTGGCCGCCATCGAGGACCCCCAGGAGCGGGCGCAGGTTCGCATGCAGAAGGCTGCCGAGTACGAGGACACGCTCTTCAACCCCTACATCGCCGCCGAGCGCGGCTACGTCGATGCCGTCATCCGGCCGGCGGAGACGCGCTCGCAGGTGATCCGCGGGCTGCGCGCGCTGCGGACCAAGCGCCAGACGCTGCCGCCGAAGAAGCACGGCAACATCCCGCTGTAGTGACGGAAAATACGGCCTGGAACAACCAAGCAACTCACTGTAATTATCGAGTTACCTAGTGATACGGGCACCGACGGCTCCGGTAGTGCCACTAGAGTCGTCTCTACTATGACCGAATCCGGTTCGCCGCTGCCGCTGCTGTCCCGCTACGCCATCATGGTGGACGTCGGGTACATCTACGCTTCCGCCGGGGAACTGCTGTTCAGCGCCGGGTCGAGGCGCGAGTACCGGGTCGACGCGGACAAGCTCATCCCGGCCCTGACCAGGCATGCCGAGGAGCAGGTCCGGGGCGAGTTGCTGCGGATCTACTGGTATGACGCCGCGCGGGACCGGGTGCCGACCATCGACCAGCGGGTCATCGCCCAGATGCCCTGGGTCAAGCTGCGGCTGGGTAACCTGAACGCGCGCGGCCAGCAGAAGGGCGTCGACGCCCAGATCCGGGCGGACATGGAGGCACTCGCCCGCCATCGCGCGATCACCGAGGCGATCCTGGTGGCCGGCGACGAGGACATGGTGCCCGCCGTGGAGGCGGCGCAGGCCTACGGCGTCCGGGTCCATCTGTGGGGCGTCGAACCGCCCTATGGCACCAACCAGGCCGAGCGGCTGGTCTGGGAGTCCGACACGGTGGACGTGCTGGACCGCGCCTTCATCGAGCCGTTCTTCAGCCAGCCGCTCGCCGAGGGCAGCACCGCCACGCAGGCCAGGGCGGCAGGCCACACGGTCACCATGCCGGGCAGCCCCACCGCGCCGTCCCCAGCGCAGGTCTTCGGCGAGCGGCACTTCCCGAAGCCGCCGACCCGGCCCGCTCCGGCGCCGCTGCCGACGGCGGTCAGCCACCTGCCCGCCGCCCGGCTCGGCCCAGATCGCGAGCGGGTGGAAGAGGCCGGCGAGCACGTCGCGCAGAAATGGATCCTGACCCGCGGCGAGGACAACATCCGGGACCTGCTGCCGGGCCCGATCCTGCCGCCGGTCATCGACAAGGAACTGCTAGTCGAGGCCGAGAAGGAACTCGGGCTCTCGCTCCGCTCCTACCAGGAGGCGCGGGAGTGGCTGCGCGATGCGTTCTGGGCGAGGGTGCACCGGGAATTCGGCATCGGCGTCGGAAAGTCGAAGGGGTGATCCCGGTGTCCGGCAGTCCCGGCAGTCCCGACAGCCCCGGAAGTGCCAGCAGCCCCGGCAGCGCCAGCGGCCATGGCGGCCCGCCCGGGTCTTCGGCCGCGCCGGCCCTGGCGATCATCGCGGGCCGCCCGACGGCGGAGGAGACGGCCGCGGTGGTGGTCGTGCTCAGCGCCCTGGCCCGGCAGGCCCAGGCGCCCGGCGCGGCCGGCGTCAGCAGGTCGCAGTGGTCGCAGTGGTCGGCGAGATCACGGCTGCCGCGAGGCCCGGTCGTGGCCGGTCCCGGCGCCTGGCGCGCCAGCGCCCTTCCCCGCTAGCCCTTCCCCGCTAGCCCGCCGCCGGGCCAGTATCGAACCGCGGCCGCGTCGCGAGCAGTTCGCTGACGTCTGAGCCGGGTGACAGCTCACGCGGGGCGGCCTGGCGGGTGAACAGGCGGCTGGCGGTGGTTCCGCCGGTCACCGCCGTGGTGCCCCGGACCCGGAGCCAGGCCCCCTCGCGCAGCCCGAGCACGGGCACGTCGTTGCATTCCAGGAACTCCTCGATGCGCTGCTGTCTGGTCTCGCCCTGGTGGGTGCTGGCCGGGTCGGGATCGAGATAGTGCGGGTTGACCTGGAACGGGATGAGGCGCAGGGCCTCGAACGAGGCCGGCTGCACGATCGGCATGTCATTGGTCGTGCGCAGGGTCGGGCAGGCCATGTTGGTCCCCGCGCTCGACCCCAGGTAGGGCAGGCCGCCGCGGACCCGGCCGACGATGGCCGCGCCCAGGCCAGTGTCCTGCAGCGCCCGCAGCAGCCGGAAGGAGTTGCCGCCGCCGACGAATACCGCGTCGGCGGCCGCGACGGCGGCTACCGGGTCGCCGGCCTGGTGCGCGCCCGTCACCTGGACCGATATCGGGGCCAGCGCGGCCCGCATCCGCTGGGTATAGCCCTCGTGGTCGCTGGCCGCGAACGGCACGAACAGCAGCCGGCACCCGGCCGGGACCAGTTCGGCGACCACATCGAGCGCGTGCTCGAGGAACGCCCGTCCGGGACCGGTCGAGTTGGACAGCAGCAAGAGCTCGGTCATGACGACATCCGCGGGCGCATCTGGCGATGCTACGCGTCCGGTGACCAGGCGCGGGCGGTACGCCCGGACGGCGAATCACTAGACTCCAGGGCATAGCCCCGCCGGAGTTCTGGGCGGCGGAACCCGGATTGCCCGGCGGGCTGGCCGACGGCCAGGCCCGGCGGGCGGCTAGGCCCGTCGCGCGGCCGTCCGGGGACCTCTGGGGCCGACTGGCCGTCCCCCGCGGCCAGCTGAGAGGAGTCAGGGCGTGCGCAAGGTGCTCATCGCCAACCGCGGCGAGATCGCTGTCCGGATCATCCGAGCATGCCGCGACAGCGGCCTGGAAAGCGTCGCCGTCTACGGCGAGCCGGACCTGGATGCGCTGCATGTGACGATGGCCGACGAGGCGCATGCCCTGGGCGGCCAGAGCGCCGCCGACAGCTACCTCGACATCGGCAAGATCCTCAAGGCCGCCGCCGATTCCGGGGCGGACGCGGTGCATCCCGGGTACGGCTTCCTGGCCGAGAACGCTGACTTCGCCCGCGAGGTCATCGCCGCCGGGCTGACCTGGATCGGGCCGCCGCCCGCGGCGATCGACGCGCTGGGCGACAAGGTCAGCGCGCGGCACATCGCGAGGTCCGTCGGGGCGCCGCTGGCGCCGGGGACGGACGGACCGGTCGCCAGCGCCTCGGAGGCCGCCGCGTTCGCCGCCGAGCATGGCCTGCCCATCGCGATCAAGGCCGCCTACGGCGGTGGCGGCCGCGGCCTGCGGGTGGCCCGGACAGCTGAGGAGATCAGCGATCAGTTCGACTCCGCGGTTCGCGAGGCCGTCGCGTCCTTCGGCCGCGGCGAGTGCTTCGTGGAGCGTTACCTGGACCGCCCGCGGCACGTCGAGACCCAGTGCCTGGCCGACACCCACGGCAACGTGGTGATCGTGTCCACCCGGGACTGCTCGCTGCAGCGCCGGCACCAGAAGCTGGTCGAGGAGGCACCCGCCCCGTTCCTGTCCGCCGAGCAGGACAAGCTGCTGCGGGAGTCCTCGGCCGCGATCCTGCGGGCGGCCGGCTATGTGGGCGCCGGCACCTGCGAGTTCCTGATCGGCCAGGACGGCACGGTGTCGTTCCTGGAGGTCAACACCCGGCTGCAGGTCGAGCACCCCGTGACCGAGGAGGTCAGCGGCATCGACCTGGTGCGGCAGATGTTCGCCATCGCCGACGGCGGCACGCTGGACTTCCCCGACCCGCCGCTGCGCGGGCACTCGATCGAGTTCCGGATCAACGCCGAGGACCCTGGCCGCGGCTTCCTGCCGGCGCCCGGCACCATCACGACCTGGCGGCCGCCCTCGGGCCCCGGTGTCCGCCTGGACGCCGGCTACGCGGCCGGGATGACCGTCCCGCAGGCGTTCGACTCCCTGATCGCCAAGCTGATCGTGACCGGGGCCACCCGCGCCGAGGCGCTCGAGCGCTCCCGCCGCGCGCTGGCCGAGTTCCAGATCGAGGGCATGCCCACGGTGCTGCCGTTCCACCGCGCGGTAGTCAGCGATCCGGCCTTCGCCGGCTCCTCGCTGGACGTGCATACGCGCTGGATCGAGACCGAGTTCGCCGGCGAAATCCCGCCCTACGCCGGTCCCGCCGGTCCCGCCGGTCCCGCCGGTCCCGCCGGGCAGGATGGCGGCGCCGACAGCGGCCCGCGGGAGCGGATCACGGTGGAGGTCGGCGGCAAGCGCCTGGAGGTCACCATCCCGGCGAGCCTGCACCAGGGCGGGGGCCGGGCCGGGGCCGGGGCCGGGGGCGGGGGCGGGGGCCGGGCCGGGGACGGAGCCGGCGGAGCGGCGAGCGGGCGGCCACGGCGCGGCGGCCGTCGCGGAGGCGACGGCGGGGCCGGCGCCGCGCCTAGCGGGGACGCGCTGGTCAGCCCGATGCAGGGCACGATCGTCAAGCTGGTCGCCGCTGACGGTCAGCAGGTCTCGGCGGGCGACACCATCGTCGTGCTGGAGGCGATGAAGATGGAGCAGCCGCTCACCGCGCACAAGGACGGCACCGTCAGCGGCCTGACCGTGCAGGTCGGCCAGACGGTGCCGGCGGGCGCCGTTATCTGCCAGCTAGGCGAGTAACGACATGGCCAGGCTGCCCGGCGATCCCGGCGTGGCCCGGTGGCTGGGCTTCGCCGTCGGGTTCCGGCTGCCGCCCGAGAACCGGGACTGGGTGCGGCACGAGCTCACCGACGCGGGCTGGCGCGGCCGGACCGTCCTCCGGCACCTGGCCATCATTGTCCCGGTCTGCGCCATTCTCGCCGTGGTGGCGGCCCTGCTGCTGCCCGCCCCGCTCTGGCTCATCATGATGACCGTCGCGCTCATCCTGTCCGGCAGCCTGTTCACGGTGGCCGCCTACGCCGACGACATCCGCACCTCTCGGCTGCGCCAGCACGGCCTCCAGGTCCCCGACGACCCCGACCTAGGCCACCCGTCCCACTAACTAACCGGGCCCGGGGCGCAGCCGGGCCCCGGCGCCTGCCTGGGCACCCGGTGGGGCGCTAAGGGCTGGAGGGGCGCATGAGCTTGCGGGCGGCCTCGGTCAGGCTGCCGGACAGGGACGGGTACACCGCGAAGGTGTGCGCCACCTGATCCACGGTCAGCATCTGTTCCACGGCGAGCGAGACGCCCACGATCAGCTCGCTGGCGCGGGGCGCGACCACCACGCCGCCCAGAACGGTGCCGCCGCCGCGGCGGGCGAACAGCTTGATGAAGCCGTCCCGGAAGCCCTGCATCTTGGCCCGCGCGTTGGTAGCCAGCGGCAGCTTGACCACCACAGCCTCGGCTTCGCCGCTCTCGACGTCCCGCTCGGTGATCCCGACGGTCGCGATCTCGGGCTCGGTGAAGATCGTCGCGGCCACATGGCTCAGCCGCAGCGGCTGGACGGCCTCCCCTAGGGCGTGCCACATCGCGATCCGGCCCTGCATGGCGGCTACCGAGGCCAGCATCAGGACTCCGGTGCAGTCGCCGGCCGCGTACACGCCCGGCAGCGAGGTCCGGGACACGCGGTCAACCGGGATGAATCCCATCTTATTCATAACAATGCCGCATTCCTCCAGTCCTAGCCCGCTGGTGCTCGGCACCATCCCGACGGTGAGCAGGCAGTGCGATCCGCGGACCGTCCGGCCGTCCTGCAGGATGACGGACACGCCGCTGCCGGTGCGCTTGACCTCGGTGGCGCGCGAGCGGCCCAGCACGGTCATGCCGCGGCGGCGGAACACCTCCTCCATCACGACCGCGGCGTCGGTGTCCTCGTGCGGCAGGACGTGCTCCCGGGATGAGACCAGGGTCACCTGCGAGCCGAGGGCCTGGTAGGCGCCGGCGAACTCGGCGCCGGTCACCCCGGAGCCGACGACGATCAGCTGCGGCGGCAGTTCCCGCAGGTCGTAGAGCTGCCGCCAGGTCAGCACACGGTCCCCGTCGGGCTCGGCGCCGGGCAGGATCCGCGGCTGGGCGCCCGTCGCGATGAGCACGGTGTCCGCGGCGATCTCGCGGTCCCCCACGGCGACGGCCCGCGGTCCGGCGAGCCGGGCGGTGCCGGAGATGACCTCCACGCCCTCGGCGCACAGCCGCGCGGACACGTCGTCCGACTGAGCCCGGGCCAAGGCGCGAACCCGGGCGTACAGGCGCGGCGCGTCGACCGTGGCACGGGTCGCGCCGGCCTGGATACCCAGCGCCGCCGACCCTTCCAGAGCGGTCATCAGGCCGGAGGTCGCGATCAGCGTTTTGGAAGGCACGCAGTCGGTCAGCACGCACGCGCCGCCCAGGCCATCACGCTCGATGACGGTGACGGCAGCACCCAGCTGGGCGGCGACCAGGGCGGCCTCGTATCCCCCCGGTCCGCCACCGATGATGACGATCCTTGCCTGTGGCTGACTCACGATGCTCCATTGTGTCGCACCCGGCGATCGCTTCCGATGGGGATCCGATGGATGTCTGCTTGGTAACACCCTCGCGTTACCCGGCAGGCAGCCGCCGCCAGGCTCGTACGCTTGGCAACCGTGGCGATATACGCGGCCTACGGCAGCAACATGAACCCCGCGCAGATGGCTGCGCGCTGCCCGCACTCGCCCTACCGCGGCACCGGCTGGCTGGAAGGCTGGCGGCTGACCTTCGGCGGCGAGGACCTGAGCTGGGAAGGCGCCCTGGGGACCGTGGTCGAGGACGCTGACGAACGGGTCTTCGTGGCGCTCTATGAGCTGTCCGAGGCGGATGAGGCGGCGCTGGACAGCTGGGATGGGGCCACGCTCGGCTACTACCGCAAGTCCATGGTGCGGGTAGCCACGCTGGATGGCGACGTCGTGGCCTGGCTGTATGTGATCAACGCCTATGAGGGCGGGCTGCCCTCGGCCCGCTACCTCGGCATCATGGCCGACGCGGCGGAGGCGGCCGGCGCCCCCGCCGACTACGTGGCGGACCTGCGCGGCCGCCCGTGCTCCTCGGTCGGCAGCTAGCGGCCCCGCAGCCCGTGCCCTGAGGGCCGGGCGAGCCTACCTCGCCAGGATGACCGCGATCAGGGCGGCGACCGGGATCAGCACTGCCGCGATCGGCGGCCAGGCCCACTGGGCCGCCAGCACGCCGGCCGCGGCCCCCCGCTGCCGGGTCTCGTCGCACCGCCGCGCGAGCTCGGCCGCCATGATGTGGCTCGGGTGCTGGCTGGCGATCTCCTTGGCCTTGTCGGGCATCCGCCCGAAGGTGGCGGCGTCGGGCACCTCGAACCGTCGGCGCGCCCGCATGTTGTGGCGCTCACGCTCCCGGCGGGTCCCGAAGCCGACCCGCAGGTCTGCCCGCGCCCTGGCCCGCCGCGGCGAGTAGAGCGCCCAGCTGTAGATCGTCTTGGCCCGCTTCGGGGCTGGCCGCTCGCAGTGGATCTCGACGGAGTCGCCGAGGAATACTCCCGCCACGCCGCCCCATGGCACGCGGTAGTCCCGGAACGGATTGCGGATAGTCAGGCCGTCGGCATCGCTGATGACCTTGGGGCGCAGCGTACAGGCGTACATGATGCCGGTCGCCACGAGCAGCCCGGCCAGGATCTCCAGCGAGAACCAGTCACGCGACTGGATCACCAGATCGGCCAGGTTGATGACGGCAAAGGCGATCCAGACCCACCACAGCAGCAGCGGCGGGATCAGCCGGAAGATGGTCCGGCCATCGGCCGTGGTCCGCCAGGCCGACCTCAGCCGGCTCGCCGGCACAGGATCCGGCGCGGGGCTCGGCGGCACGGGACCCGGCATAACTCCGGGACCGGGCAGCGCGCCGTCTGGCCGCATCCCTCCCGCAGATGCCTGACCCTGCTGTGACGACACGATGCGCGCTCCACTGGATCTGTCCGGGACCGTCAGGCCGACGATCCAGCGACCAGCTTATGTCCACGCTGGCGCCTGCCATCCGCTAGAGCCGGGGCGTCAGGCCAGTGCCGCACCCGGTAGCCGCACGGGCACGGCCGGGCCGCTGCCGCCCATCGCGGTCAGCGCGGTCGCGGCCATCAGCCGGACGCCAATGCCGATGGCCCGCTCGTCCACGTCGAAGGCGGCCTGATGAATGTCGAAGTCGGCGGCAGATCCGGGCGTCCGGGTGCCCAGCCTGGCCAGGGCGCCGGGGATCGACTCCAGGTACCAGGCGAAGTCCTCGCCGCCCAGGCTCTGCGCGGCCGGGGTCACCGCGTCCGGGCCGAGCACCCGGTCGGCGGCCGCCTCGATCATCGCGGTGCAGATGGCGTCGTTGACGGTCGGCGGGACGTTGCGCTGGTAGGTGATCTCCGGCACCACGCCGTAAGCGGTCGCCACCGACTCGACCAGCGCCTTCACCATGTCCGGCGCGGCGTGCCAGGCCTCGTCGTCCAGGCAGCGCACCGTGCCCTCCACCATGCCGTCGTCGGGGATGGCGTTGGCGGCCGAGCCCGCCATGACCCGGCCCCAGACCAGGCTGAGGCTGGACCGCGGGTCCACGCGCCGGGACAGCGCCGCGGGCAGCTCAGTGATGATCTTGCCGAGCGCGTAGACCAGGTCGGCCGTCAGGTGCGGCCGGGCGGTGTGCCCGCCCGGCCCGGTGACCTTGACCTTGATCTTGTCGCAGGCCGCAGTGATCGGGCCGGCCCTGGTCCCGATCTTGCCGACGTCCAGCCGCGGGTCACAGTGCAGGGCGAAAATCCGGTCCACCGAGGCAATGCCGCCCGCCGCCATCACGTCGATGGCGCCGCCGGGCACCTCCTCGGCCGGCTGGAAGATCAGCCGGACCTTGCCCGGCAGCACCCCGGCGGCGCTGGCCCTGGCCAGGAAGAGCCCGGTTCCCAGCAGCACGGAGGTGTGCACGTCATGCCCGCACGCATGACAGGCGCCGCGCATGGTGGACCGGTAGGGGACGTCCTTCTCATCGACGATGGGCAGCGCGTCGATGTCGGCACGCAGCGCGACGAGCGGCTCATCGGCCGCTCCCCCGCCGACGTCTACGATGAGGCCGGTGCCCTTGGGCAGGACCGCCGGCCGCAGTCCGACGGCCTCGAGCCGCCGGGCGATCCGCCGGGTGGTCCGGTACTCGTGATAGCCGGTCTCCGGGTGCGCGTGCAGATCACGCCGGAAATCGATGAGATCCGCCTCGTGCCCCGCCAGGAAAGCATCAAGCTCCCCCTCCAGGTCATGCTCGGCCATGAACCGCCTCCTCCGGGCCCACGAAGCGGTCCTCGGCGAACTCGGTCACCAGCGCGTCCACGACGTCAGACAAGTCGCCGCCCGCGGCGACGACCGCCCGCTGCCGTTCATACGACGCACCCTGGTCGAGCACTTCGAACGCCACAGCCAGTTCAGCTGCGCAGCCGAGCCGCTCCGCCACAGGCTCCAGCTCGTGCACCAGCTCGTACAGCTGGTCGCGGAGCGGAGCCGTCGACCCGTAATCGTCAGTTATCACCATCGCGTCCAGGCCATACCTGGTGGCGCGCCATTTGTTATCGCGAACGACCCAGGCAGCAGGGCACGGCAGCGTGTAGCCGCGATCGAGCTGGGTGTCGAGCAGGTGAACCAGGGACTGCGAGAGTGCCGCAGCCAGGCCAATCTCACGCAGCGTGGGCAAGCCGTCAAACATCCGGACCTCGACCGTGCCGAAGTCCGGGTGCGGGCGGATGTCCCACCACACCTCCTTGATGCTCCGGATGGTACCGGCGCGAAGAAGCGTGTCCATGTAGTCCTCGAACCCACTCCAGTCCGCTAATAGCTGCGGCGGCCCCGAGGTCGGCAGTCCGCCGAAGATGACGGACCGGCTCGAGGCGAGCCCTGTGTCGTGCCCGCTCCAGAACGGGCTCGAGGCGGTCAGCGCCAGGAAATGCGGCAGGTACCCGGCGAGCGCATTAACGATGGGTATCGCCTTACCGCCGTCGCGAATACCCACGTGCACGTGCACGCCGAAAGTCTGGATCCTGCGGGCAAGCCACTGCAAATTCTCGAGTAGCTCGGCATATCGCTGAATGGGCGCCATCTTGGCATCCCGCCAATCGCTGACGGGATGAGTACCAGCACAGGCCAGCATCGTACCGCGCTCGCCGGTAATTCGCTGAAGTTGTGCGATTGTCGCAGCAAGGTCCCCCTTGGCCTCCGCGACGGTGCTGCAGATCCCGGTGACGACCTCGACCGTCGACTGCATGAGCTCGTAACGCATCTTGGGATGCTCCCCGGACTCCGACAGGCCAGGCAACGCGGCGAGCACCTCGCAGGCGTCCTGCCGGAGCATCCGGCTCCGGCTGTCGATGAGCTGCAGCTCCCACTCGATGCCGAGCGTGGGCCCGCGCGACGGGTTCCAGGTGATCGCGACCATGCGCTGAGGTGCCTTTCGTTACGTCCCACGCTGGGCCTGTGGTAGGCCGCCGTTCAGTAGGCGTCCGCCGGCTGGTAGAGCCCCCAGGCATCGCGCAGCGCATCGCAGACCTCGCCCACGGTCGCCAGGGCGCTGAGCGCATCCCGCAGGGGATACAGCAGGTTGTCTTCCCCCGCCGCTGCCCGCCGCAAGGCGTCGATCCGGCGCGTGACCTCGGCCGAGTCCCGGCGCTGGCGCAGTTCCGCCAGCCGCTGCGACTGCTGCTGCTCGATCGCCGGATCCACGCGCAGCGGCTCGTATGGCTCCGAGTCGGGAGTGACAAAGGCGTTCACACCGACCACCTTGCGCTCTCCCGAGTCGATCTGCTGGGCAATCCGGTAGGCCGATCGCTCAATTTCCGCCTTCTGGAAGCCCTGCTCGATCGCGCCCACGGCGCCGCCGAGGTCCGCCACCTTGGCCATCAGCTCGACGACCTGCTCCTCGATGTCGCTGGTCATCGACTCGATCGCGTAGGAGCCGGCGAACGGGTCCACCGTGGCGGTCAGGTCGGTTTCGAAGGCGAGCACCTGCTGGGTCCGCAGCGCCAGCCGGGCCGCCTTCTCCGATGGCAGGGCGATCGCCTCGTCGTAGGAATTGGTGTGCAGCGACTGAGTGCCGCCCAGCACGGCCGCCAGCGCCTGCAGGGTGACCCGGGCCAGGTTGACCTCCGGCTGCTGGGCGGTCAGCTGGACTCCGGCGGTCTGCGTATGGAAGCGCAGCATCTGGGAGCGGGGATCGGCCGCCCCGAACTCCTCGCGCATGATGCGCGCCCACAGCCGCCGGGCGGCCCTGAACTTAGCGATCTCCTCCAGCACCGTGGTCCTGGCCACGAAGAAGAACGACAGCCGCGGCGCGAACTCGTCGACGGCCAGGCCAGACGCGATCGCGGCTCGCACGTACTCCTTGGCGTTGGCCAGCGTGAAGGCGACCTCCTGCACGGGCGTGGCGCCGGCCTCGGCCATGTGATAGCCGGAGATCGAGATGGTGTTCCACCGCGGGATCTCCTTGCGGCAATAGGCGAAGGTGTCCGCGACCAGGCGCAGCGATGGCTGGGGCGGGTAGATGTAGGTGCCCCGCGCGATGTACTCCTTGAGGATGTCGTTCTGGATCGTGCCGGTGATCTGGCTGGCGCTGACCCCCTGCTCGGCGGCCGCCAGCTGGTAGAGCACGAGCAGCACGGCCGCCGGGGCGTTGATGGTCATCGAGGTCGACACCTCGTCCAGCGGAATGCCTTCCAGCAGCAGCCGCATGTCCTCAAGCGAGTCGATCGCCACGCCGACCTTGCCGACCTCGCCCCGAGCCTGCGGTGCGTCCGAGTCGTAGCCCATCTGCGTGGGCAGGTCAAAGGCCACCGACAGTCCGGTAGTCCCGGCCCGGATCAGCTGATGGTAACGGCGGTTGGAGTCGGCGGCGGTGGAGAAGCCGGCGTACTGCCGCATGGTCCACGGCCGCTTGACGTACATCGTCGGGTAGATGCCGCGGGTGAACGGGTAGGCCCCCGGCTCGCCCAGGTCCGTGACCGGGTCCAGGCTTTGCACGTCCTTGGGCTCATAGACACTTTCGATGGGTGCCCCGGACTCCGTTATGCGGCTCATACGACCAGAGTAAAGCGGCTCTGTCCGCGGCGGTCTAGTGAGGTCCGCCACGCTGCGACGGCTCCTCGGGCTGGTCGTCGGCCCGCAGTCTGTACGTGAACACCCCGGCCCCTTCGGAACCAAGATCGGCCACCGGCCCTGAGGGCGGCGGCCTGTCGGTACAGTCGGGGAGTCGGCAACCTGTGGCTCCCCTAGTGCGTCTAGCCGGGTGAGGGGACGGTCAGGATAATGCTGTTGCCCAGTATGGGCGTTAGGAGTGATGATGAGGGCAAGCTCCCGCGGGGAGGCAGCCATGGCACACGTGCAGGACGTAGCCGCCTACATTCTCGGCAAGCAGGGCGGCATGACAGCTATGAAGCTGCAGAAGCTCTGCTACTACTCCTACGGGTACCACCTGGCCTGGGAAGAGCGTCGCCTGTTCCCTGAGCCGTTCGAGGCATGGGCGAATGGCCCCGTCTGCCCCTACCTGTACGGACTTCACCGGGATCGCTTCGAGATCGCGCCTGGCGAGGTCTCTGGTGATCCGACCGCACTTGATGACGGCGAGCAGGAGTCCGTGAACCTGGTGCTGGACGCCTACGGCACCCTGACCGCTCATCAGCTGTCGGCGATGACACACCGCGAGGCGCCCTGGGTAAACGCCCGTACTCGGGCTGGGGCCGCGCCGCTCGAGCGCAGCACCGAGCGGCTCGATGACGAGGAGATCTTCGAGTTCTTTGATGCCCTCATCTCGGCATCGTCCGTAGATGAGCGGGAAGCCTAAGCACCGGCCACTTCCCTCAGGCAACTCCGCCGCGCAAAGAACAGCCGACACCCAAGGCTGGTCCGGTCAAGCCGCGGCCCAGATGTCTGCAGGGGATTGATGGCGACACTGACGCCGCGCACCCCGTGTGGCGACTGGCCTTCCTTGACCTTGATCACGACGGTGACTGGTCCTGGGGCATCGACGAGAGTGCACTTCGGAAGATCATTGCGTTTTTGCGTGAGATGGAACGCCTCACCTGGACTGAGGTGCGGGCTCAGTTGACCGGCGGTAACCGCCGCCGCGGACCGAAGCACAAGTCCATTCCAGCCGCGCACCTTTGCGGCCTGGCGCAACAGCGACTGCTGAAACTGCAACTCGACGAGTTCGACGATCTGTTCCGGTTCCGGCTCGGCAACATGCAGCGGCTTTGGGGCGTGGTCCACGAGGACGTCTTCTATCCAGTGTGGTGGGATCCAGACCACAAGGTGTGTCCCGGCCGGGATCCGGACTAGAACGCCCCGGCCCCTGCGATCACGGTCTGGACCCCGCGCATTGGAGGTGGCCATGCAGGACGTCGTGAGCCCTCGCTGGCCGCACGATCCGCCGTGCCGGTGACGGGGGCCACGCCCATCAGCTGACGATCTTCGATCCCGTGGGAGCAGGTCAAGGCTGAGGCCGGGCTGTAGCCGCAGTGCCATACCGAGCCGCGACATCTACCAGCGATGAATCTCGGCTCCCAGTCCACGATTCGGTAAAGTCCGCGCAGGTCACCCTAGGTGATGGCCATACGACCAGATTATGGCGCGTGTGCGGTGCGGCCTAGGCGGGGAGGTTCACAGCGCGTGACACGGCGGGCCTGGCGAGCCACGTATGCTGCCGCATCGTGGTCCTTCGGCGGCGCTGCCTGACCTGGTGCGGGCCAGCGCGAAAGATTGAGGACGGAATGAGAGCTGCTGCTGCCGTGCGCGCGGCCGCGCTGGCCGGGGCGGCCGGGGTCCTGGCGCTAGCGGCGGCGCCGGCCACGCTGGCCGTCGCCCCGCCCGCGTCCGCCGCCGCCCGGGCGGCGGGTACCTCCGCGCCGCCGCCGATGCCCAGCCGCGCCGCCCGGCTGGTCGTGGGCGGCCCGCGGCTAGCCGCCTCCGGGATTGTCGTGAACTACCCCGCCGGCAAGTTCCCGCGGCTGCCCAAGGTGCCCGCCTCGGCCTACGTGATCGCGGACGGGACGACGGGGCAGGTGCTGGCGGCCAGGAACCCGCATGGCGAGTTCGCGCCCGCGAGCACGCTCAAGGTCCTGACCGCGATCACCCTGTTTCCGCGGCTGAATCCGGATGACCTGGTCCTGGCCACCCGCCGGGCGGCCTCCGTGGAGCCCAACGACGTCGGCCTGATCCCGGGCCGCCGCTATACGGCCGCAAGTCTCTTCAGGGCCCTCCTGCTGATCTCCGCCAACGACGCGGCCGTCGCCCTCACCCAGGCCACCGGGTCATTCACCACGGGCATGGGCCTCATCAACGCCGAGGCGCAGCATCTGCAGGCCTACGACGTCGTCGCCAAGCAGCCCAACGGGCTGCCCGCCGCCGGCCAGGTGGTGTCGGCCTACGACGAGGCGCTGATCGCCCGGCAGGCGCTGTCCATCCCGGCGTTCATGCACGACGACTCGATGCTCGCCGCCCGGTTCCAGATCAGGCCCCGGCACTGGGTGACCCTGGTCAACCAGAATGCCCTGCTGACGCAGTACCGGGGCGGCATCGGCGGCAAGGTCGGCTGGACAGTCAAGTCCATGGCCACCTACATCGGGATGGCCAGGCGCCATGGCGTCACGCTCATCGTGATCGTGCTGCACTGCACTCCCCTGGAAGAGATCACCGCCGGCGAGCACCTGCTGAACTGGGGCTTCGCCGCGGACGGCCGGGTCAGCCCGGTGGGCACGCTCGTCTCGCCGCTGCGGCCCGCCGCCGTCACCCGCCCGTCCGGCCGAGCCCAGGCCGGCCGGGCCGGGCACGGGGGCGCGGCGCACGCCAGTGCCGTGCCGCTCGCCGCCACGGCGCAAGCCCGGACGGGCCGCGGCGACGCTGGCCTCGCGGTGGGAGCCGCGGCAGCCTCGGCCGCGGTGTTCGGCCTGGGCGGCCTGGTCTGGTCCCGGCGGCGGAAGGCGGCGGCAGACCGCAGCTAGGCCCGCCCGCCACTCGGCCGACCGCCACCCAGCGAGCCACCCCGCGAGCCACCCTGCTAGCCACCCTGCGAGCCGATCAGCCGGCTCAGCACCTTGCGGACCAGCGCGAGGGCGTGGTAGGCGACGACGACCGCGATGGCCAGCGCTGTCGCGGGGTCCAGCCAGTACCAGCCTCCGGTCGCCAGGATGATCGCGCCCGCCGCGGCGACGCCCCCGGCCGCGGCGGCGTCGGCGACGGTATCGAGCAGGACTGCCGCGACCGACAGGTCCCGCTCTGCCGTCTGCCCGGCATCGGCATCGTCAGCTGTGTCTGCGCGGAGGATCAGCGCGCCGACGGTCATGACCAGCGCGGCGATGCCGCTGACCACGAGCACCGGCAGGCCGTCCACCTGCGGCACGCCGGTGACCAGTCGCTGCACCGCCACGACGGCGACGAGCAGTTCGAGGATCAGCAGCCAGCCACCATTGACCAGCGCGGCCACACGCGTCGCGGCCGGCCGGCCGGCCGGCCACCCGCGGCTCGCCGGGCGCGCCGACAGGCGGATCGCCAGCAGGGCCACGCCCACCCCGGCGGCATCGAGCAGATAGTCGCCGCCCTCCGCGAGCACCGCGAGCGAGTGGGCGGTCACGCCGACCGTGACCAGGCCGGTCACCAGCGCGAGATTGAGCCCCAGGACGACGGCCAGGCGATGCTTTCGGGACATGCCCGGCGCGCCAGCTTCAGCCGGTGATCAGCGTCGCGTGGCCCGGTCCGCCGGGCGGACCGGGTGCTCACCGCTACGGGCGGCGCGGCGGGCGGAGCGCGCGGGACGCGCGGGACGGGCGGAACCGCGCTCGGGCTGGCCGACGCGCTCGCAGCCAGCCTTGGGCCGCGACGCGCCGCGACGCTGCCCATCGGGCACGGTGAGTGGCGGCTGCTTGATCGCGGGCATGAAGGAGGTCAGTGCGGCGCTGGCCTCCGCCGCGGCCTGACGGTGCTCCTGCTGTTCCTCGGCTCGCGCGGCGGCGGCGTCCAGCCGCTCAGTCATCGCGCGGAGCCGACGGGCTTGCACCCGCGCCTTGATGATGCGATCCGCCACGTAGGCCGTGATCACGGCACCGACGAAGCCGACAATGAGCAGGCCAGCCACGGATTCCCCGCCTTTCGCTGAGAGGTCCCGGACCCTCCCAGGCTATGCGAGGCCCGGTCCTGCCCCGGTTCGGCGCGGCTGGCCGCGGGCTCGTTCAGTCGATGGCGGCGGCGACGATCGCTTGTGCTTCTTCCTGGATCTCGGCGAGGTGAGCGGGGCCGCGGAAGGACTCGGCGTAGAGCTTGTAGACATCCTCGGTGCCGGACGGGCGGGCGGCGAACCAGCCAGAGGCGCTGACGACCTTGAGCCCGCCGATCGGGGCGCCGTTGCCGGGCGCCGTGGTCAGCGCCGCGGTGATCTTCTCGCCGGCGAGCGCGTCGGCGGTGACCTGCGCGGGGGAGAGCCTGGCCAGCGCGGCCTTCTGCTCCCGGCTGGCCGCCGTGTCGATGCGGGCGTAGGCGGGAGCTCCGTAGCGGTCGGTGAGGCCGGCGTACAACTCCGATGGCGAGCGCCCGGTCACGGCAGTGATCTCCGAGGCGAGCAGGGCGAGGATGATCCCGTCCTTGTCGGTGGTCCACACCGATCCGTCGCGCTGCAGGAACGAGGCCCCGGCGCTCTCCTCGCCGCCGAAGCCGACCGATCCGTCCAGCAGGCCCGGCACGAACCACTTGAACCCGACCGGTACCTCCAGCAGCTTGCGGCCCAGGCCGTCGGTCACCCGGTCGATCATCGAGGAGCTGACCAGCGTCTTGCCGACCGCCGCCTGCGCGGGCCAGCCGTCCCGGTGCCGGTACAGGTAGTCGATGGCGACCGCGAGGTAGTGGTTGGGGTTGAGCAGGCCCGCGTCGGGCGTGACGATGCCGTGCCGATCGGAGTCGGTGTCGTTACCGGTCGCGATCGTGAACTCGTGCTGGCGGGCGATCAGGCTGGCCATGGCCGACGGCGACGAGCAGTCCATGCGGATCTTGCCGTCCCAGTCCAGGGTCATGAACCGGAACGTGGCGTCCACGTCCGGGTTGACGACGGTGAGGTCCAGGCCGTACCGCTCGCCGATCTCACCCCAGTAGCCGACGCTCGCCCCGCCGAGCGGGTCGGCGCCGATGCGCACCCCGGCGGCCCTGATCGCGGCGAGGTCGACGACCTGCCGCAGGGCCGACACATAGGCGTCGAGGAAGTCGAAGCGCCCCGTGGTATCCGCCGCGAGCGCGCGCGCGTACGGGATCCGGCGCACGCCGGCCAGCCCGCCGGCGAGCAGGTCGTTCGCCCGGTCCTGAATCTGCCGGGTGATGTCGGTACCAGCGGGGCCGCCGTCGGGCGGGTTGTACTTGAGCCCGCCGTCCGACGGCGGGTTGTGCGAGGGCGTGACCACGATCCCGTCGGCGCGAGGGCCCGGCCCGGACGCCTTGTGCGCCAGGATCGCCCGCGACACTGCCGGAGTCGGCGTGTACCCGCCGCGGGCGTCGAGCAGCACCCGGACGTCGTTGGCGGCGAGCACCTCCAGCGCGCTGACCCAGGCCGGCTCGGACAGCGCGTGAGTGTCAGCGCCCAGGTAGAGCGGCCCGTCGATGCCCTGACCGGCCCGGTACTCACAGATCGCCTGCGTAGCGGCCACGATGTGGTCTTCATTGAACGTCGCGGTCAGCGCGGACCCGCGGTGGCCGGAGGTGCCGAACGACACTCGCTGGGCGGCCGCCAGGGTCGGGATGCAGCACGTAGTAGGCGGTGACCAGCTTCGCGACATCCACCAGGTCCTCAGCGGCAGCGGGCTGCCCCGCACGCGGACTCATCATGGCGTCATCCTGGCACGCGGGACTCGGCGACAGCCACCATGCCGGGCGCCCGGGAGAATAGCGGCATGGCTGAGGTCACTGTGCGCCGCGTCGATTTCGGTTACTTCGTGCGCCCGGCGGAGGAAACCGGGACCGGCGGTCCCCGCGTGGAAGCGTGCCTGGGCTACGTCGTCGGCCACCCCCAGGGCATGATCTTGTTCGACACGGGCATGGGCTCCCACCCCGACGTCGACGCCCATTACCGGCCCCGCCGGACCGGCCTGCCGCGGGCCCTGGCGGCCCTCGGCCTCCAGGTCTCCGACATCGGGCTGGCCGCGAACTGTCACCTGCACTTCGATCACTGCGGCGGCAACCCGGCGCTGGGCCAGATCCCCGTCTTCGTCCAGCGAGCCGAGCTCGACACCGCCCGCCAGACGCCGGACTACACCCTGCCCGAACTCATCGAGGCCAGCCGCTTCGAGCAGGTCACCGGCTCGGCCGAGGTGGTGCCCGGGGTCTTCCTGCTACCGACGCCCGGCCACACGGCCGGTCATCAGTCGCTCGTCGTCCGACGCCCGGACGGGGCGGTGATCGTGGCCGGGCAAAGCCACGACACGGCCACGCAGTACGCGGCCGACCAGCTCGCGTGGCGGGCCCGTCGCGACGGTCACGGCCAGCCGCTGCCAGACATTCCCGGCTGGCTGGACGCCATCCAGCAACTCGATCCCCGGCTGGTCTACTTCGCCCACGACCACTCCGTCTGGACCCCCTGACGTCAGCGGGCTCGCCGTGCCTGACGTCAGCGGGCGGGCAGGAAGCCCACTCCCGCGCTGACCCTGGCCATGGTGGCCCGGGCGAGCTCGCGGGCCCGGGCCGCGCCGACGGCGAGCAGCGCGTCGAGCTCGGCCTCGTCGGCCAGCAGCTTCTCCGTTCGCTCGCGGATCGGGGCCAGCGCGTCGACCACGACCTCGGCGAGATCCTTCTTGAACGTCCCGTAACCGCCGCCGGAGTATCGCTGCTCCAGGCTCTCGATGCTGTCGCCGCCCAGCGCCGAGTAGATGCGCAGCAGGTTGGTCACGCCCGGCTTGGCCTGCTCATCGGCCCGGACCTCGCCGCCCGCGTCGGTCACCGCGCGCATGATCTTCTTGCGGATGGCCGCCGGCTCCTCCAGCACGTCGATAATGCCCTGCGGCGAGGAGGCCGACTTGCTCATCTTGATCGAAGGGTCCTGCAGGTCGGCGATCCTGGCGACCGCCGGCAGGATGTAGGCCTCCGGGACGACGAAGGTCTGGCCGAACCGGTGGTTGAACCGCTGGGCGACGTCCCTGGTGAGCTCCAGGTGCTGGCGCTGATCCTCCCCGACCGGGACCTGGTCGGTGCCGTACAGGAGGATGTCGGCCGCCTGCAGGATCGGATAGGTGAACAGCCCGACGCTGGCCGCCTCCGCGCCGCCCTTGGCCGCCTTGTCCTTGAACTGGACCATCCGGCTGGCCTCGCCGAATCCGGTGATGCACGACAGCACCCAGGCCAGCTCCGCGTGCTCGGCGACGTGGCTCTGCACGAAGACGATGGACCGCTGCGGGTCCAGGCCGGCGGCGAACAGCTGAGCGGCCGCGACCCTGGTCCGGCGGCGCAGGTCGGCGGGCTGCTGCGGCAGCGTGATCGCGTGCAGGTCGACCACGCAGTAGACGGTGTCGTGGGTCTCCTGCAGCGCCACCCACTGACGCAGCGCGCCCAGGTAATTACCGATATGAAACGAATCGGCGGTGGGCTGGATGCCGGAGAACACGCGTGGTCGGGACATGCGCGAAGTCTAGTCGCGGCGGCGTGGCGCGGCGGGCCGCCAGCTACCGCGGGGCGGCGCTCGGCGTCACCACGACCTCGACCCGCTGAAACTCCTTCAGGTCGGAGTAGCCGGACGTCGCCATGGTCCGCCGCAGCGCGCCCATGAGGTTCATCGAGCCGTCGGCCATGGTGGATGGTCCGTGCAGGATCTGCGCAATGGTGCCGATCGTGCCGACCTGGACGCGGGCGCCTCGCGGCAGGTCCGGGTGGTGTGCCTCGCTCCCCCAGTGATAGCCGCGTCCGGGCGCCTCCACGGCGCGCGCGAACGGCGACCCGACCATCACCGCGTCCGAGCCGAGCGCCAGCGCCTTGGCGATGTCGCCGCTGCGGGTCATGCCGCCGTCGGCGATGACGTGCACATAGCGGCCGCCTGACTCGTCGAGGTACTCGCGTCGCGCGGCGGCCACATCGGCGATGGCCGTGCCCATCGGTACCGCGACGCCGAGCACCGCGGCGGTGGTGTGGCCGGACCCGCCGCCGAAGCCGACGAGGACGCCGGCCGCGCCGGTGCGCATCAGGTGCAGGGCCGCGGTGTAGGTGGCGCAGCCGCCCACGATCACCGGCACGTCGAGCTCGTAGATGAACTGCTTGAGGTTCAGCGGCTCCGCCTGGCCCGACACGTGCTCGGCCGACACCGTGGTGCCCCGGATCACGAAGATGTCGACCCCGGCGTCGATCACCGCCTTGTAGTAACGAACGGTGCGCTGCGGCGATAGCCGGGCGGCGGTCGTGATCCCCGCGGCGGCGATCTGCTCGATCCGCCGGCCGATCAGGTCTTCCTTGATCGGCTCGGCGTACATCTCCTGCAGCCGCCTGGTCGCGGCCGAGTCGTCCAGGTCGGCGGCCTCGGCCAGCAGCGACTCGGGGTCCTCATAGCGAGTCCACAGTCCCTCCAGGTCGAGCACGGCCAGGCCGCCCACTCCGCCGATCTGCATCGCGGTGGCCGGCGACACGACGCTGTCCATCGGCGCGACGACCAGCGGCAGGTCGAACCGGTAGGCGTCGATCTGCCAGGCGATCGACACCTCTTCCGGGTGCCGGGTGCGGCGCGACGGAACGATGCCGATCTCGTCGAGCGCGTAGGCCCGGCGGCCGCTCTTGCCGCGGCCGATTTCCACCTGAGTCACGTAGCAAAGTCTCCTGGTCGTCTCTACCGAGGGCCGACGCCGGGCCCCGGCGTTCTGTCAGGTCCGGCGGCCGCCGTAGTTGGGCGCCTCGGCCACCATCTGGATGTCATGCGGGTGGCTCTCGGCCAGCCCTGCCCCGGTGATCTGGGTAAACCGGGCCTGCTGCAGCTCGGCGATGGTCCGGGCGCCGCAGTACCCCATGGCGGCTCGCAGCCCGCCGGTGAGCTGGCCGGCGACGGCCGCCAGCGGCCCGCGGTAGGGCACCTGACCCTCTACCCCCTGCGGGACCAGCTTGTCCTCGCTCAGCACGTCGTCCTGGAAATAACGGTCCTTGGAGTAGGACCGGCCGCGCTCGACGTTGCGCATGGCGCCCAGCGAGCCCATGCCCCGGTACATCTTGAACTGCTTGCCGTGGATGAAGACCATCTCGCCTGGGCCCTCCTCGCATCCCGCCAGCAGGCCGCCGAGCATCACGGTGTCGGCTCCGGCGGCGATCGCCTTGGCGATGTCGCCCGAGTACTGGGCCCCGCCGTCGCCGATGACCGGGATGCCGGCCTTGCGGGCCGCCAGCGACGCCTCGTAGATCGCGGTGACCTGCGGCACGCCGACGCCCGCCACCACCCGGGTCGTGCAGATCGAGCCCGGCCCGACCCCCACCTTCACGGCGTCCGCCCCGGCGTCGATCAGCGCCTGGGCGCCCGCCCTGGTGGCAACGTTGCCGCCGATCACCTCGACCCGCGCGTTGGCCTTGAGCTGAGCCACCATGTCCAGCACGGACTGGGAATGACCGTGCGCGGTGTCCACGATGAGGAAGTCGACCCCGGCTTCCGACAGCGCCTGCGCCCGCAGCTTCGCGTCCTCGCCCACGCCGACCGCCGCGCCAACGATCAGCCGTCCCTCATCGTCCTTGGTGGCGCTCGGGAACTGCTCGCTCTTGGCGAAGTCCTTGACGGTAATCAGCCCGCGCAGCCGGCCATCGGCGTCGACCAGGGGCAGCTTCTCCACCTTGTTGGTTCCCAGCAGCGTCAGCGCCTCGGCACGCTGCACCCCGACCGGCGCGGTCACCAGCGGCATCGGCGTCATCACGTCGGTCACGCGCCGCCGGTGATCGGACTCGAAGCGAATGTCCCGGTTCGTCACGATACCGAGGAGGGTACCGTCGTCGCTGGTCACCGGCACCCCGGAGATCCGGTAACGGCCGCATAGCTCCTCGACGTCGGCGATGGTCGCCTCCGGCCCGCACGTCACCGGATTGGTGATCATGCCCGCCTCGGACCGCTTGACCATGTCGACCTGCTGCGCCTGCTCCTCGACCGACATGTTGCGGTGCAGCACGCCGACGCCGCCCTGGCGGGCCATGGCGATGGCCATCCGGGCTTCCGTCACGGTGTCCATGGCCGAGGAGACGAGCGGGATGCGCAGGCTGATCCGCCCCGTCAGCCGCGCGGTGATATCGGCCTCGCTGGGCAGGATCGTCGAGTGAGCCGGGAGCAGCAGCACGTCGTCGAATGTCAGGGCGGGCGGGCCGAACTTCGCGTCGTCGCTCATGTCGCTTTCCGTAGGCCGAGTTAAAGGGATGGACTCATCTTACGTAAACGCGCCACCGGGCCTGGCCCATCTCCGGGCCGCCAAGGGGCTTGCCCGGGGCCGCGACGGGGGGCACGGACCCGGGCAAGCCCGGCGGGCTCGGCTTCCTGCCGGCGGGGGGGAGCAGAGAGCCGGGCGGGGTCCCGGCGGGCCGGGCTCCCTGTCACGGGGGAACAGGGAGCCCGGCGGCTCACCGGGTCGGTGGTAGCTAGGCGAAAGACTCCTCGCGGGCGATGGTCCTGAGCCTGTTGAGTGCGCGGTGCTGGGCCACCCGCACCGCGCCTGCCGACATGCCGAGCTCGTTGCCGGTCTCCTGCGCCGACATCCCGGCCAGTACCCGGAGCGCGAGGAGCTCGCGCTGCTGGACCGGGAGGCGGCGCAGCAGGGCGCGCACGCGCTCGGCCTCGAAGCAGGCCACGGCTGTCTCCTCCGGGCCCGGCCGGTCGTCGGCCTCGTCCGGCAGGTCCTCGGTCGGGATGGCCAAGGCGGCCGCGCTGCGCACGGCGTCAGCGACCTTGTGCGAGGCAATGCCGAACACGAACGAGGCGAACGGCCGCCCCATATCCCGGTAGCGCGGCAGGGCCGACAGAAGCGCTAGGCACACCTCCTGCGCCACATCATCCGCGGCCTGATAATGTCCGGAAATACGACCGAGCCGGGCCCTGCAGTAACGCAGGACCATTGGCCGGATCTGCCGTAAAAGTGACTCGATCGCAGCGGGCTGACCACCGACGGCCTGCGCGGCCAGATCTCGGATGTTGACCTTGCTGCCTCCGTCTAGCTGCGGATTCACTAGCTCCCCCTCGACCAGCTGCGGCATCTCGCATCGGCAAGTTCCCCGAAGGCGTGATGCCCCGCCAGGAGGGCAATGACAACCTGGAATGCGGCAACAGAATGGTCACATTAATGTGTAGCCAAGAAACGGCCCGGCATTTAATTACAATGGGTAGTCGGTTGACTACTCTACGTATTCAATACTTCAATGCCCGCTTGTTAGTAGCGGTAGAAATGGTAGCCAGGACGGCCATTCCGTTCCCGTCGCGGACAAGCCGGCCACCGCCGCCGGCCTGCCGGGCCCGGACATGCAGGAGGCCCGGCGCGCCGCGCCGGGCCTCCTGCTGATGAGACAGACCAGGGTCAGTGACCGTGACCGTGACCGTGACCGTTACCAGCCTCCGCAGCCTCCGGCTCCGGCTTCTCGGTCACCAGCACCTCGGTGGTGAGCAGCATGCCTGCGATGGACGCGGCATTCTGCACGGCCGAGCGCGTCACCTTGACCGGGTCGATGACGCCCTGCGCCATCAGGTCACCGAACTCGCCGGTCGCGGCGTTGTAGCCGTGGCCAGCGGGCAGGTCGCCGATCGCGGCGACGACCACGCCGCCCTCGGCGCCCGCGTTCTCCGCGATCCACCGGGCCGGAGCCGACAGCGAGCGCCGGACGACAGCGACACCAGTCGCCTCGTCACCGGTCAGCCCGAGGTCGCCCAGCGCGGCCGCAACCTGCACGAGCGCGCTGCCGCCACCGGCGATGATGCCCTCTTCGATCGCCGCACGAGTGGCCGAGATCGCGTCCTCAAGGCGGTGCTTCTTCTCCTTGAGCTCCACCTCGGTCGCGGCGCCGGCGCGCAGCACCGCCACGCCGCCGGCCAGCTTGGCGACGCGCTCCTGCAGCTTCTCGCGGTCCCAGTCCGAGTCCGTGGCCTCGATCTCGTTCCGCAGCTGGCGGATCCGCTCGGACACCTCGGCCGCCTCGCCCGCGCCGTCGACGACGGTGGTGGTGTCCTTGGTCACCACCACCCGGCGGGCCTGGCCGAGAACTTCCAGGCCGACCGAATCCAGCTTGAGGCCAACTTCCTCGCTGACGACCTGACCGCCACTGAGCACGGCTATGTCGGCCATCATCGCCTTGCGGCGATCACCGAAGCCGGGAGCCTTGACGGCCACGACGTTCAGCAGACCGCGGATCTTGTTGACCACCAGGGTGGACAGGGCCTCGCCGTCGACGTCCTCGGCGATGACCACGAGCGGCTTCTTGGTCTGCGCGATCTTCTCCAGCAGGGGCAGGAAGTCCGCCATCGCTGAGATCTTGCCGCCGTCCAGGAGGATGTAGGCGTCGTCGAAGACCGCTTCCATCCGCTCGGGGTCGGTCACGAAGTAGGCCGAGATGTAGCCCTTGTCGAACTGCATGCCCTCGGTGAACTCCAGCTCGAGGCCGAAGGTGTTCGACTCCTCGACGGTCACGACGCCGTCCTTACCGACCCGGTCGATGGCGTTGGCCAGCACCTCGCCGATGGAAGCGTCGGCGGCGGAGATGGCCGCTACCTGGGCTATCTCGGTCTTGTCGTCGATCTCCTTGGCCTGGGCCTTGATCGCCTCCACCGCCGCGGCCACAGCCTTCTCGATGCCCTTCTTCAAGGACATCGGGTTGGCGCCGGCGGCCACGTTGCGCAGGCCCTCGCGGATGAGGGCCTGGGCGAGAACGGTCGCCGTGGTGGTGCCGTCACCGGCCACGTCGTTCGTCTTGGTCGCGACTTCCTTGACCAGCTGGGCTCCCATGTTCTCGAAGGGATCCTCCAGCTCCACCTCGCGGGCGATGGTCACGCCGTCGTTGGTGATGGTCGGGGCGCCGAACTTCTTGTCGATCACCACGTTGCGCCCCTTGGGACCGAGGGTGACCTTTACCGTGTCGGCCAGCTGGTTGACCCCAGCCTCGAGACCGCGACGAGCTTTCTCGTCGAACTTGAGCTGCTTGGGCACTACTTACCAACCTTCGCCAGGACGTCGCGGCTGGTCAGGATCAGCAGATCCTCGCCGTCGATGGTGATCTCGGTGCCGCCGTACTTCGAGTAGACGACTTTGTCGCCGACGGCGACATCGAGGGGGATCAGCTCGCCGGTGCTCTCAGCCCGGCGGCCGGGGCCGACAGCCAGGACCTCGCCCTGCTGGGGCTTCTCTTTGGCTGTTTCGGGGATCACGAGGCCAGAAGCAGTGCGCTCCTCGGCCTCGCTCGGGCGGACAACAATACGATCGTCGAGCGGTTGCAGACTCATTTCAGGGCGCCTCCGTAGGCAGTTAGCACTCTCACCTTGCGAGTGCTAACGATAGCGGCCCTCCAGAGTTAGTTCAAACAGAGTTCACGACGCCTACGCCGTCCACCGAAGTTTCAGCCTCGGATCGGCCGCCGCGTCGAGCGGGGTCGGCCCATCGGCCCGCAACCGGTACCAGGCGGTGGCCCCGACCATGGCCGCATTGTCCGTGCACATCGACCGGCTGGGAAGGAAGGCGGCCCGGCCGTCGGCCTCTGCTGCTGCTACTACGGCCGCCCTTAGCGCCGAGTTGGCAGCGACACCGCCACCGATGCACATGGACCGGGCGGATGTGGCAGCCGCGGCG
>DATKRH010000260.1:0-16079 GCA_035532295.1 Streptosporangiaceae bacterium | reverse complement strand
TTCCGTCAGGTCATTGCCCGACGCGAGGCCGTTGGAGTTCCGGGCCAATGACGGTTCAGGCATTGCGTCCGCGACGAAATTCAGCGAAACGATCTCCTCGGGCACCCATACCGCCTCGCCTCGGCGAAGATCACGGCCTGGCAGCCATGACCGCACCTGTGATCTGTGCACTGTACCGTCGATCGCAGCGGGAAGTGACCGCACGTCGAGTGCCGTTTCACCAGCCGCCAGGATCTCGTCGGCGGTGGCGTGCCAGGTGGCAAGCGCGACGTGTTCTGCATGCCACGTCTCGATGCTTTCCATCAGGGCACCAGCTTTGGCAGCAGGCCGAGTTATGCCCTTGCCAATGCTAGTGACCAGCGAACGAGCCGTGGGCCGTATCGCTAGAAAGACGGGCAGACCGACAATATCTAGCCCGGTCACATCCGCCAGGCGAGTAATGCCGAGCGACCTGCCAATCGGCGTGAACCGTTCTAGGGTCACATCAGGAGGAACGCTGCGGTCTCCACTAGGCTGCACGGGCCTGCCGTGCGGCATGCGAGATGTGCTCCCGGCGACCCGGACTCAGCGCATGGAGTTGGCGGCGCCCATGCTGTGGACTGAAACCTTGACCGCATTGGCTGCGCCGCGCGAAGCGACCCCAGTCTTGACCGCGTTGGCAGCTCCCATGCTGTGCACGGACTGCTTGACGGCGTTCGCGGCGCCGGAACTCAAGACATGCGACTTTGCGATGCTAGCCATTCTGTGCCTTCCCGTGTGGATTTGTAAGTATCCTCAGACGAAGCTAGCCCAGATTCTCTGGCACGTCAAACGTCCGGCCAGCCCTGAGCCAATGCCGCTCAGCCTGAGTTGATCATCTCAGCGTTGATCATTTACGCCTGCGTCAATCATCTATGGTGTTGATGGGAGTGCTGATGCGGGTGCGAGCCCGGTAGCCGGACAGGGCCATCGGCTGACTTTGCCGCAGCCCTGGGTAGCCGGATGGCGCTACGGCCCCGACGTGCCCTCCGTCATCCGGAGCAATCGCCAGCTGTAAGTCTCTTCGAACGTGAATGGTTCAGCATCGACGGGCCCGGATTCATGGCCCCCTCGCGCTACCCAGCGTAAGGTTTGCACAGCATCCTTCCGCTTGAGATCCAGGTCATTGGCGGCGATGAATTCGCGCAGGGCGGCAACGTCGTCGACAGGCAGCCCTTGTTCCGCAGCGGCCCGCAAGACTCGCTCCCAGTGACGGTCAGCATAAAATGTGGCTTTACTCGCCGCCAGCAGGCCCCGGGCCGCGTGAGCGCTGAGCATGCCCGTCCGTACCGCGAGATCGATTCCGTGCCGGATGTTCACCAGCGGTTCCGACAGGCACCGATAACCCGATTCGTGATCCGAATGGGCGACTGCGACCTCGTCGTCTCCGTCCAGTTGGCCATTGTAAAATTGAGCGAATATCTCGCCATGCCCCTGCATGCCATACGCGGCAAGTTCCGCGGCGCGCAGCGCGCCCATGCTCGAGCACCCCACGACCGCGCAGCCACGCGACAGCCCGTACATGATCTCCTTGTGCCAGACAGCCGGCTGTCCATGAAAGAACCCGTCGATCAGCACCAGTGTCGTGAAGCCCGCGTCAATCGCTCGCAGAACGTCACCTAATGCCACCGGGGGATGTATGTCGGCTCTCAGGATGCCCCTCGCCTCGTCGATAGAGAGAGTAGGGCCGAGGAATACGCAGGTTCTCATGCTGACCTCGCGAGTGAGTGTGGTCTGATCCTCCCCGCAGGGAGCTAGCATACAGGTGCGGTGTTCAGCTACGCACGGCCCAGAGAGGCGAGAGTGTGAAGTCATCAGTATGGCTGCTCGACAGAGTTCAGTCCGACTGGGAAGTCGACACCCTGTCGAAAGCGCTCAATGACCGTGGAATCGCGGCGCGCCGCGTCGACTGGGCAACGTTGCGGCCGATGTGCGACCCGGTGGGCCTCTACGCTCCTGACCACGGCTTTGATAAGCCATTGGTCGCCCTGGTGACCGCGCGAGTGCTGACGCGGCATGCAGAAGGTGAACTGGCCCTCCTCTATGACTGGCTCGATACTCTCGAACGCAGTGGCGTCCGCCTCATCAACCGCGCGCTCCCGCTGCGTCGCACTCAAAATAAGATCGTACAGGCAAGTCTCCTCGGTGCCGCCGGCATCCCTGTTCCCCGGACTCGCGCGGTAAAGAATCTCGAAGACGTTGCGCAGTGCCTGCGTGACTGGGGGGATGTAATTGTCAAGCCGATCACCGGCCACGCCTCCATCGATGTCATCCGACTGCTGCCCAGCCCCAGCGCCAGCGCTGGGGACAGCCCCCTCGGCCTGCGTGAGGACATTATTCTGTGGAACTGGTTCCAGCGCCACAGCCTGCTGTGCGCACAACGCTTTATCGAGAATCCAGGGCGTGACTTGCGCGCCGTCATAATCGGTACCGAAGTCGCGTCGTGCCATTATCACATTAGTACCGCGCCGGACGGAAGCGTACGCAGCCTGCTGCACCCGTTGCGCTGGGAGAAAGCGGAGCTGACTTCCGAACTGGAGTCCCTCCTGCTCAGGTCGGTGGCAGCGCTCGAACTGGAACTGGCTACTGTGGACGTCCTTGAGGGCCCGGACGGCTACGTGATCATCGAGGTGAATCCGACAGTCAGCCGCTGGGAGCCCATCGAACGCACCTCATTTGACTTGACGGCGAGAGGCATCACCGCGGCGCAGACAGACCTGATCGCCGGGCTGGTCAGGGAGCGAGGACCCGAATCCAAGTGAGCGGCATGACGAACTGGGCAGGCAACATCACGTTCAGCGCGCGGCGGGTGCACCGCCCCGTTTCGGTCGCGGCGCTGGCACGCCTGGTGTCCCGCAGCGCGCGCGTCCGGGCACTGGGTACCGGCCACTCGTTCAGTCCGGTGGCCGGCATCACCGGGGACGTGGTCTCGGTGGCCGGTACTGCCGCGGCTGATCGAGATCGACGACGAGCGCGGCACCGTGACCGTCAGCGCCGGGCTCACCTACAGCGAGGTGAGTGTCCCGTACACGCCGCGGGCTGGGCGCTGGCCAACCTGGAATCGCTGCCGCACATCTCGATCGCCGGCGCGTGCGTGACGGGCACGCACGGGTCGGGCGCCGCCAACGGCAGCCTGGGCGCGCCCGGCAGCATGTCTACGACGGCATCCCGCGCGACCAGGCCGTCGCGCACTTCGACGAGATCGCCACGGCCGCGTACAGCGTCAGCATGTTCACTACCTGGCGCGGCCCGGTCATCGATCAGACCTGGCTGAAGCAGCGGGCCGACGCGGCCGCGGCCCGCCGGAGCCGGACTGGCTGGGCGGCGGGCTCGCCGCCGGGCCGCGCCATCCGTTGCTGGGCATGCCTGCCGGGAGCTGCACGCCGCAACTGGGGAACGCCGGGCCCTGGCACGAGCGGTAGGGCGCCACGTTCAAGTCCATCTGCCCCTGAGCGGTCTGCTCGACTACGCGAGGCCCGGGAGCGGCTCGCTGATCCTGGCGCGCCCGAGATCAGGCGAGCTGCGCGCGGCGTTCCGTCGCTGGTGGCCGGCATCGCGCAGCCGGGGAGCCAGCGCCCGGTAGAGGGTGCCGATCCCGCCGCGGGTGACCGCGTGCAGGTCGCGGTGTACCAGTGCGACGCGCATGAGGTCACCGCCAGGCGCGGAGGCGGCTGCGGAAGGCGTCCCACTGCGGGCGCAGCAGGCTCAGCCGCCGGTCGCGGAGCTGGCCGTCGGGCAGCTCGGCGTGGATGCGCAGCTCGCGGGATATGACCATGGCCTGGTTAAGCAGGAACGGCGCCCGGGCCTCGCCCGCGGCGGCGTCGATACGGGCCTGGGCGCCGGGCGTGCCGGCCAGCAGGGTGTGCAGCATGGCCAGGTCGAAGCCGGGCAGGAACAGGCCGGTGAACTCCCAGTCGATCAGCACGCACCCGCCCTGGCCGGCCAGCAGCAGGTTGGCCGGCGCCGGGTCGCCGTGATTGGCCTGCCAGCGCGGCCCGGCGTCCTGCAGGTCCTGCAGAAGGCCGCGCAGCGCGGCGTCGTCGGCGTCGTCGAAGTATCCCGCCCGGTGGTAGCGGCCGATCCGGTCGGAGTAGTCGAAGACCGGGGCCAGGACGCCGGCAGGCGGATCCCAGCCGCTGAACGCGGTGATCGTGTCCAGCACGGTGTCCAGCGTCGCGGCCGGCAGGGGCTGCGCGGGGTAGCGCTCGTGGTCGAGGGGATGGCCGGAGATGCGCTCGGTCACCAGGACCCGGCGGCCGTCGGTGTAGATCAGCCGCGGGACCCGCACCGGCGGCGGATGGCCCGCGAAAGCCTGGTAGAGACCGATCTCGTGGCGGAACCTGGCCTGCCAGAGCTCCCCGTCACTGCGCAGTACCTTGATCACCACGCGGCAGCCGTCGTGCTCGCCCGCCATCAGCAGCGACTTGCCGTCGTCCTTGAGCACCGTGTGCGCGACGGCCCCGCCGAGGTCGCCGGCCGCGGGCAGGTCACGCGACGTGCCGGTCATCGATGCGCTCTCCCCCCGCCGTCTCTGCGAGCCGGCCGGTCAGGCCAACCTCGGCCGCCGGGTCACGCCAGGCGTGCGCGAGCGCCTGGACCGATCGCAGGTAGTAGTGCGGATCCGGGCGGCGGCCGACCGCCAGCTGGCCCATGACCTGCCAGTACATGACACCGATGTAGAGCCGGAACCTGCTGGAGCGGTCCGTGCTCGCCGGCCACCGCGACCAGAGCCGGCGCACCAGCGCGCTAAATTCCGCCATCGCGGCAGTGCTCTCGGCGACCGCGCCGATCATGCTGCAAACCTGCGGTATCCGATGGTAGACCACGGTCGGCTCGGGGATCTGGACGACGCGGTAGCCGTGATCACGGGTCAGGCGCAGCCAGAAATCCCAGTCCTCGACCGCGGGCAGGGCCGGATCGAACCGGGCCGTGGTGGCGGTGACCGTGCGCAGCACGGCCGTGTGCACCGGGAACAGATTGCATGCCTCCAGCAGCACGGGATCGAACTCCACATCCCACGGCACGCCGCCCTGAACCGGGCCGGCCGGGTCGACACGATGATCGGTCACCAGGCAGGTGGTCGACACCGTCTCGGCCCCCGATTCCAGGCTGGCCAGCGCGATAGACAGGTGGCGGGGAAGGAATACGTCATCGTCGTCGATGAATGCCAGGTAGCGGCCGCGGGCGTGCTCGATGCCGGTGTTACGGGCGCTGGGCAGGCCCAGCCGGCGCCGGTGGGTCACCGGCCGGATCGCCGGCCCCCGCTCACGGGCAGCGGCAAGGACACGAACCCCAGCCACGGCAACGTGCAGAGCTGGACCGCGATGCCGAGCCGGCCAGCCGGACCCCGCCCGCCACCCGGATCCACGAACCCCACATCCGCCGGCGTCAACGTGAAGTACCGAAACAACTCATCACGGCTGATCTCCGGGAACGAACGCAACTGCTCGTACTGCTCCCGGGAGAACATCTTCTCCGACACCCACACCACCTCCGCCATTCCGGAACAAACCAGGCAGAACGTAGCGGAAGTGATCTATCTCCCGACGGCGATTCCCCCTATAGCCGCAGGCCAGAGGCATATCCGTTGGATCTTTCGTCAGGACTACGGGGACCCCTACGAGCCCGACCGGATCGCCCGCTCCATGAAGGAACTCCTCGTCCTCCTGGAGGACGAACTGCACGCCCGACAGGTCAACCTGGAGATCCTCACCGGCATCTGCGCCGGCTTCCACCGACCCAACGGCCAGACCATCGCCGACAAGATGCTGTTCATGGTCGCCGCCATGGCCGCGGAGATGGAACGCGACCTCATCCAGGAACGCACCCTCGACGGCCTCGCCGCAGCAGCAGCCAAAAGCCGCCGAGGCGGCCGCCCCACCGCCGTCGACGCCGACACCCTCGCCCGCCCGCGCACGCCAAGCCCACGGCGAATCCATCACCGCCATCGCCGCCCACCTGGGCATCGGCCGATCCACCCTCTACCGCGCCCTCACCCCCGACACCACCGACTGACGGGGGCCGAGAGCGCAGGCCACTCAACCGAACGTGGGCAGGAACCCTCACCTTCGATTACTCAGAGCTACTTTGCACTTGGTCGCACGGACCCGAGTGGGGGGCCCGATAGTCGAGCCGGGCCTGGACTTTCAGGCCGGTGCGGGCGGTGGTGGCCCCCATGGTGTTGATGATGACCTCGTGGCTGGTGGCCGCGTGTCGCTAGCAGGCCGCACGGTCACCCGCTTCGCCAGGGCCAGCGCCTCGTCCCGGCCCGGCGCTCCGGCGGTGCCTCCCACCGCCTGCGTCGAGGCCCCGCCGACGGCGCAGCCCAGTGCGGCGGCCTGGGGAAGCTGCAGCCCGCACGCCAGTCCGGCCAGCAGGCCTGCGTTGAAGCAGTCCCCGGCGCCAGTGGTGTCCACCGGGCTCAGCCGGGGCGGCTGTACCTGGTACTGCCGCCCGCCGTCGGCGCACAGGGCCCCCTGCGCGCCGCGCTTGATCACCAGCCGGGATCCGGCGGCTGTCAGTTCCGCTGCCGCCTCGGACAGGCTGTCACGGCCACTGAGCTGCAGGGCCTCCGCCTCGTTCGGCAGCAGCAGGTCAGCCTGCGCCATGGCGGCGCGCAGCCGGTCATCACCCCACCGGCCAGCCGGATCCCAGTTCGTATCCAGCGAGGTCGTGGCGCCGCTGGCCCGAGCCGCCTCGAACAGGCCTGCCAGTCCGGCACCGAGTGAGTCCTCGAGCAGGAAATAGGAGCTGACGTGGACGTGGCGAGCCTGCTGCAGCAGCTCCGCCGGGACATCGCGCGCGGTGAGCGTCGCCGCGGCGCCGATCGCCGTCAGGATGGCCCGGTCCGCGCCGCGAGACAGTGCGACTGTCATGGCCGTCGGGGCGTCCGGCGCGACGATGACAGCCGAGCAGTCGACGCCCTCCCGGGCCAGCTCCGCCAGCATGAAACCGCCTGCCGCGTCGGCTCCGACCACGGCGGCTAGCGCCACCCGCAGGCCGAGCCGGGCGGCGGCCACGGCCGTGATGGCCGCCGACCCGCCCACCACCATGGTGATCGCGTCCACCAGCTTCTCCTGCTGGCCGAAAGCGGGCGTGACATTGCCGCCGACCACCAGCACGTCCGGATTGCAGTCGCCCACCACCAGCAGGTCCGCCGGCCCGGCCGGAGGCTGCGCGGAAGCACTCACAGGTTCCCTCTCTCGATGACGCTGGCTCTCGATGGCGCTGGGCTGCCGGACTGGCTCGCGTCAGGCGATGATGACCTCCACGCCCGCGTCGGCGAAAGCGGCCGCCGCCGCCGGCTCGATTCCGCCGTCCGTGACCAGCACGCTGACCTCTCCGATCGCGCAGATCCGGGCGAAGGCCCGGCGGCCCACCTTCGAGCTGTCGGCGGCGACTACGACCCGGGCGGCCCGGCTGGCCATCAGCCGGTTGATGCTGGCCTCGCCTTCATGATGAGCGGTCGCCCCGGTCGCCGGGTCGATCCCGTCGACCCCCAGGATCGCGATGTCGAGCGTGACCTGCTCCAGGACGCCCGTGGCCAGGGGGCCGGTCAGCTCGTAGGACTGCGGCCGGGCCACTCCGCCGGTGGCGACAATCTTGATGTGCTGCCGGACGGCGAGCTCGGCCGCGATGTTGAGCGCGTTCGTCACGACGGTGGCGGCAGGCGCGGACGTCCCGGAGTTCAGGTCCGACCTGACGGCCAGGGCCCTGGCCACCTCCGTGGTCGTCGTCCCGCCGTTGAGGCCGGTGACCTGGCCCGGACGCACGAGCGCGGCGGCCGCCTGCGCGATGCGCTGCTTCTCCGACGGGTGCCGCTCGGACTTGTACCGGAGCGGCAGGTCATAGGTGACGCCCTCGGCCACGGCGCCGCCGCGGATGCGGCGCAGCATCTGCTGGCTGGCGAGCTCATCGAAATCACGCCGGACAGTCGCCGCGGATACCCCCAGCACCTCCGCCGCGCGCTCTACCTGGAGCTGGCCTTCGGCCGCCAAGAGCTCCAGCAAGTCGTTCCACCGGCCGTACCGGCTCACCAGCATCTCCCGTAGGTCATTGCGCAGTCGTGCTCGTACGGCCCGGCGACGGACGGGCTGTCTCCTCAGCCTCTCACCTCGCCCCTGGCAGATGCCCCTCAAACAGATGATCAGAGCGCCGTCGCGACACTGTTCCCGATTATGATTGTTTCTGATATATATCAAGCATAACTGAGCATCTTTCGCCGCACACTGCTGCGGATGCGGTGTAACCGAAGACCTGAGGAGCACATCGGTGAGTGTGGAGCGAGGCGCGGACGGGCCGGGCAGCTGGATGGAGGCCGAGCTGGCCTCCCAGCCGGAATGCTGGCTGCGGGCCGCGCGGCTGGCATCTGAGGTGGCCGGGGCGCTGCCGCGGCGGGGCGAGCGCGTGGCGGTCGTGGGGTGCGGGACGTCGTGGTTCATCGCCCAGTCCTATGCCGCGGCCCGGGAGGCCGCCGGGCACGGAGAGACCGACGCATTCGCCGCGTCCGAGATGCCCGCGGGCCGCCGGTACGACCGGGCCGTGGTCCTGTCCCGGTCGGGCACCACCACCGAGATCCTTGATCTGCAATCGCGGATCGGCGGGCTGACACCGGTCGTCGCCATCACGGCCGACGGGAGCTCTCCGGTAGCCCGCGGCGCGGACGCGGTCATCACCCTGGACTTCGCCGACGAGAAATCGGTGGTCCAGACCAGGTTCGCGACTACCGAGCTGGCCCTGCTGCTCGCTCAGCTGGGACACGACATCACCGGGGCGGCCGCTGCCGCGCAGCGTGTCCTGGCCCGCCCCGTGCCGGAGGTGCTGACCAGCGCGCGGCAGCTGACGTTCCTGGGCACCGGCTGGACCTGCGGCCTGGCCAGCGAGGCCGCGCTGAAGCTCCGGGAGTCAGCCGGGATGTGGACCGAGTCCTACCCGGCGATGGAGTACCGGCACGGCCCGATCGCCGTGACCGGGCCGGGCAGCGTCGTCTGGATGCTCGGGGCCGCGCCCGCCGGCCTGAGCGATGAGATCGCCAGGGCCGGCGGCCTGGCCTGGCCGGGCGACGACGAGCCCCTGGCCGACCTCGTGGGAGTGCATCAGCTGGCCCTCGCGCTCGGCCGGTCGCGGGGGCTGGACCCGGACCGGCCCAGGAACCTGACCCGGTCGGTCATCCTCGCCCGTCCGTAGTGAGCGCGACTGCCCCCGCCATGATCCTTGTCGTCACCCTGAACCCGGCGCTCGACGTGACTCATCACGTGGCCGGGGCCGAATGGGCCGGGGTCAACCGGCCGCACGAGGTCGCGGTCCGGCCGGGCGGCAAGGGCGTCAATGTCGCCCGCACCCTGCGGGCCCTGGATACCGAGGTCCTCATCACCGGGCTGGCCGGCGGCCCGGCAGGCGACGCCATCGCGGCCGGGCTGGCCGCGGCGGGGCTGGCCGCTGACTTCACGGCGACGGCCGGCGAGACTCGCAGGACCTTCGCGGTCGTGGATACCCGAAGGGGCCAGACCGGCCTGTTCAACGAGCCAGGGCCACTGGTGTCAGCGACCGAGTATGAGCACTTTCGCGCGCGGTATCGCTCGGCGCTGGCCGGGTCCGCCGCGGTCGTCCTGTCCGGCAGCCTGCCGCCGGGCGTGCCGGCCGCGGCCTACGCCGAGCTAGCCCAGCTGGCTGGCGCGGCTGGCGTGCCGACGGTGCTGGACGCCGACGGCCCGGCGCTGATGCTCGGCGCCACCGGGGGCCCCGCGATCGTCAAGCCCAATCTGGAGGAGCTCGAGCGCGCGGTGGGCAGGCCGCTGCGCAGGCCCGGCTGCACCGACCCCGATCCTGATGCCGTCGTCCGAGCCGCTGGCGAGCTGATAACGGCAGGCGCGGGCGCCGTGGTGGTATCGCTGGGCCCCGCCGGGCTGCTGGCCGTGACCAGCGAGGGCATCTGGCAGGCGGCCCCGCCCGGCCCGGCCCCGGGCAACCCGACCGGGGCCGGGGATGCCGCGGTCGCCGGGCTCGCGCACAGCCTCATGCACGGCCACGGCTGGCCCGACCGGCTCCGGCATGCCACCGCGCTGGGCACGGCGGCCGTGGCCGAGCCGGTGGCCGGCGAGGTCAGCCCTGGCCGGTACCGCGAGCTGCTGGCCGGGATCAGCGTCGCCCGGCGGGGCACCTGATGCCGCCGGGGGCCATCGGCCCGATGATGGTCGCGGCCCGCCGGGATAACCAGGGCGTAGGCGCCTTTAACATCATCGGCATCGAGCACGCCGAGGCGATCGTCACCGGCGCGGAGGCGGCGCGCGCACCCGTCGTCCTGCAGATCAGCCAGAACTGCGTCGCCTATCACGGGGCGCTCGAGCCGCTCGGGCTGGCGGCGCTGGCCATCGCGCGCGCCGCGGCCGTGCCCGTGGCGGTCCACCTCGATCACGCCTGCGATGAGAGCCTGGTGCGGCAGGCGGCCGCCGTCGGGATCGGCTCGGTCATGTTCGATGCCTCGACGCTGCCCTACGCCGACAACGTCCGCGCGACCCGCGCGGTCGCCCGCTGGTGCCGGGAGCGCGGGATCTGGGTGGAGTCCGAGATCGGCGAGATCGGCGGCAAGGACGGCGTCCATGCCGCGGGAGCCCGCACCCGGCCCGATGAGGCCGCGGCGTACGCGGCCGCTACCGGCGTGGACGCACTCGCGGTGGCGGTCGGCAGCTCGCACGCGATGCTGACCAGAGACGCGGTGCTGGACCTGGAGCTGATCGGCGCGATCCGCCGGGCCGTCCCGGTTCCGCTGGTCCTGCACGGCTCGTCCGGCGTCGCTGACGACCTGCTCGCCGCCGCCGTGCGGGCGGGCATGACGAAGATCAATATCGCCACCCAGCTCAACAAGGCCTTCACCGCGGCCATCCGCGGCTGCCTGGCCCGCGACTCAGCGCTCGTGGACCCGCGCCGTTACACGGCGGCCGGACGGGAGGCCGTCTGCGCCGAGGTCACCCGCCTGCTCGCCGTCCTGGGCGCCGCGGGCCAGGCCAGCGCGGGCCAGGCGGGCGCGGGCCCGGCTGCGGCCTGCAGCTGATCGGCCCGGCCTGCCTCAGGTGCCCGCCAGCCCGGTCGAGGCGATCGACCGGACGAAGAAACGCTGGGCGACAAAGAAAATGATCAGCATCGGCGCCAGGCTCATCACGTTGCCCGCCATCAGCAGGGTCCACTCGGTCGAGTGCGCGCCCTGGAACATCGCCAGGCCCAGCGGCAGCGTCATCTGGCTGGTCGAGTTGATGGCGATCAGCGGCCACAGGAAGTTGTTCCACGAGTCCAGGAAGGTCAGCGCGGCCAGCGTCGCCAGCGCCGGCGTCGACAGCGGCAGCACGATGCGCAGCAGGATCTTGAGCCGGCTGGCGCCGTCCACGCGGGCCGATTCCTCGTACTCGATGGGCAGCGTGCGGAAGAACTGCCGGAGGAAGAACACGCCGAAGGCGGTCGCCGCGTTCGGCACGATGAGGGCGCCGAGGTGGTTGATCCCGATCGGTGCCAGCAGGTGCGTGCCCAGCCACTTGGTGATGACGAACTGCGGGATCATGGTGACCTGGAAGGGCACCATGAGCGTGGCCATGATCACCACGAACAGGGCGCCGCGGCCGAGGAAGCGCAGCCGGGCGAAGGCGTAGCCCGCCAGGGAGCAGAGCACCAGGTTGCTGGCCACCGTGGTGACGGCGACCACCGCGCTGTTGACGAAGAACCGGCCGAACGGCGCCGCCCGCAGCGCGGCCGGGTAGTTGCCCAGCCGGATCACGTGCGGCGTCAGGATGGGCGGGAAGTGGAGTGCCTCGGCCGGCGTCTCGACCGACGTCATGATCAGCCAGGCGAACGGCAGGATCAGCACGATCGTCGCCGGGATCAGCACCAGATGCCAGGGACTGAACGGGAGACGCCGTCGCCGCGCGGGCCGCCCGGCGGTGGCTGCCGGGGCGCTCATGACCGGTAATGCGTGAATCGGCGGCCGACCCGGAACTGGATCGCCGTGATCACGAGGATGAAGAGGAACAGGACATAGGCGATGGCGGAGGCGTAGCCGAAGTTGAAATCCTGGAACGCCTGATCGTAGAGGTAGTAGACGAGCACGGTCGTCGCGTTCAGCGGGCCGCCCTGCGTGCTGAGGTACACCTCGTCGAACAGCTGCAGCGCGTTGATCGTGAGCCAGACGGCCAGGAATAGCGACGCCGGGCTCAGCAGCGGGAGCGTGACCCGCCGGAACGTCGTCCAGGGACCTGCCCCGTCGATCGCCGCGGCCTCGGTCAGCGACTGCGGCACGCCCTGGAGCGCAGCCAGGTAGATGACCACGGCGAAGCCTGTCCAGCCCCAGATGGTCATGATCAGGATGACGTACAGCGCCTCGGTCGGGGAGTTCAGGAACTGCTGCTGCGGGATCCCCGCCAGGCTCAGGAAGTAGTTCACCAGGCCGTAGGACGGGTCGAACAGCCAGATGAAGACCAGGGCCTCGCTGATCGTGGAGACGGCCATGGTGGCGTAGGCGGCCGTGCGGTAGACGGAGATGAAGCGGATCTTGCGGTTCATGGCCACCGCCAGGAACAGGCCGACCAGCATGGTGCCGGGCACGAACGCCGCGGTGTAGATGAGCGTGTGCGCGATCGCCTGGCCGATGATCGGGTCGTGCGCCAGTTGCCGGTAGTTGCGCAGGCCGACGTACGGCGTGCTGGGCGAGAGCAGATTCGATCGCTGAAACGACATGATCGCCGACCAGGCGATGGGCACCGCGCCGAAGAGCAGGATGATGACGGCGCCGGGCGTGACGAACGCCCAGCCGCTGAACTGCTCGGCCGCGCGCGGGAGCCGGCGGCGGGTCTGGCGGGCGGGCCGGCTTCGCCGGCGCAGCGCGGCAGCGGGATTGGTCACGTCAGCCGTTCGGGTTCGCCAGGATCTGGTTGACCTGCTGCGCCGCGGTGCTCAGCGCCGCCTGCGGCGCGGCTTTCCCCAGCAGCACCGACACCACCATAGTCCCGATGACCTGCGATATCTTGGGATACGTCGCGATCTGCGGCCGGGCCTGGCGGACGTTGCCCAGGTTGGCGATGAAGGTGGCGACACCGGGCAGGGCCTTGTTCATCTGCTGGTCGAACCCGGCGGCGTCGGCCACCGACTGACGGGTCGGCAGGTCTCCGGTGTGCAGCGAGAAATAACGGACCTGCGCCGGCGCGGTGAGCCAGAGCAGGAATTTCTGTGCCGCGCTGACGTGCGCGGCGCCGTTGTTGAAGATCACCCAGTTGTCCGGGCCGGAGATCGTCTGGTGACCGCCGCTGGTGCCGGGGAACGACGGCATGACCTGGACGCCGTACTTCACGTTCGGGAAGGAGGACAGGTCCCACGGGCCGGTCACCAGCATCCCGATCTTGCCGGAGTTGAACAGGTTGCCGTAGGCCGAGTCGGTGGGATCCAGGTACATCGAGTGATCGGTGACGGCCATGGTGCGCAGCGTCGTCAGGGCCTTCAGGCCCGCGGCCGAGTCGAAGGCCGCTCTCTTGTCGCCGGCGGTCAGGAGCTGTCCGCCGGCCTCCCAGAGCAGCGCCTCCCAGTGCCAGACCGTGTCCTCGCTGGCGGGCGTCACGTAGGCCGTGCCGTACTGCTTTTTCGCCGCGTCGGTGAGCCGCCGGGCGTCGGCGCTGAACTGGTCCCACGTCCAGCCGGCCTGCGGCGGCTGCAGTCCCGCCTGACGCAGCAGCGTCTTGTTGTAGACCACCGCGAGGTTGTCCACGAGGGCGGGCATCCCGATCACCTTGCCGTTGACGGTGGCCACGTCCCGCTCGCCGACCCAGAAGTCCTGCCAGTTCACGCCGGGGCGGCCGACCGTCTTGGTCAGGTTGACCACCTGCGGTATCTGGGCCACGTTCGGCGCCCACGAGCCGTACAGGTAGGCGATGTCAGGCAGGCTCCCGCCGCGGACCGCCGTCAGCACCTTCTGCAGCGAGTTGTCGTTGTTGACAAACAGGCTGGTCACCTTGGTACCGGGATGCTGCGCGTCATACTCGCCCACCAGGTGAGCGAAGACCTTCGCCTCGGTGCCGGTGTAGCCCTCCCAGATCTGGATCGAGCCCGCCGCCGCGCCGCTGCTCCCGCTGTCGCTGCCGCAAGCCGCCAGGCCGAGCGCGACAAGTGCGGCAGCCAGGCCCGCGCACGCCCAGGTACGTATCATGCTGCCCCTCGTCTCCCGCCGGCCGCGCCGCGGCGCTTTCGCCACTTCAGCCCGATGCTGGATGCGACCGGATCGGACGATTCTTGCGCGAACCACACATGTTTTGGACATCATTGCGCGAAGTTGCCACGTGGTGTCAACCCTTACGCCAGGTTGCTGCCCTCTCGCCGCGGCGGCCCGCCAGGGACAGGAGCTACGGGTGTCCGTGAAAGTTCCAGGTCAAAGCCACTTCAGGCGCGGAGCGCCCCGGTCGGCCACCGTGGCCGCCCACCATTACGGAGCTGGGTCCATCCTGGATTGCGCGCTCTTGCTCGAAGATGGCTTCAATGTGACACTATTGAGCTGTGATCAAAGTTGCGTTCGTCGGCGCCGGCAGCGTCGAGTTCACCCGTAACGTCGTGACCGACTTGTGCGGATACCCCGAGCTCGGCCCGCTGGAGCTCGCGCTGCATGACATCAGCCCGCCGCGGCTGGAGCACGCGCAGGTGCTCGCCCGCCGCATCATCGAGCAGACGGGGGCCGATGCCGTCGTGACCGCGTCGGCGCAGCGGCCGGAGGCGCTGGACGGCGCGAGCTACGTGATCAACGAGGTCCAGGCCGGCGGATACGCCGCGACCCGCCTGGACTTCGACATCCCGGCCAGCTACGGCGTGCGGCAGACCATCGGGGACACCCTCGGCATCGGCGGCATCTTCCGCGGCCTGCGGACGATCCCCGTGGTGACGGGCATCGCCAGCGACATGCTCCGGGTCTGCCCGGACGCCTACCTGCTGAACTACAGCAACCCGATGGCCATGCTGCCCTGGGCCGTCTACGCGGGCACGTCCTTCCGCAACGTCTACGGGCTCTGCCATTCGGTCCGCGACACCCATAGTTTCCTGGCCGGCCTGGTGGGCGTCGACGAGGCGCAGATCCACTTCGTGACCGCCGGGTTCAATCACCAGGCATTCGTGCTGCGGTTCGAGCACGAGGGCCGCTCCCTGTACCCGCGGCTGGCCGAGATCATCGAGGACTCCCCCGAACTGCAGCGTCGCGTCCGGGTCGAGATCTTCCGCCGCTTCGGCTTCTTCCCCACCGAGTCGAGCGAGCACTCGGCCGAGTACGTGCCCTGGTTCATGCGCCACGACGGGGAGATCGACCGGTTCCGCATCTTCGTCGGCGACTACCTGGCCCGGTCGCAGGAGAACCTGCGCGAGCTCGAGGACCTGCGGGTCCGGCTCGAGTCTGGCGCGCCGCTGGACCTGGAGCCGGCCGACGAGCTGGCGTCCCAGTTCATCCACTCCGTGGAGTCCGGCCAGGCCCGGGAGATCTACGTCAACGTCCGCAACGATGGCCTCATCACGAACCTGCCGGCGGACTGCTGCGTGGAGGTGCCGTGCGAGGTGGACGGTGCTGGCGCACGGCCGCAGCCGGTGGGCGGGCTGCCGCCACAGCTCGCTGCCCTGAACCGGACGTTCCTCAACGTGGTCGAGCTGACCGTCGCGGCGGCCCTGGAGGGCAGCCGGGATCACGTGTACCAGGCCGCGCTGCTGGACCCCAATACCGCCGCCACGCTCACGACCGGGCAGATCGTCGCGATGTGCGACGACCTGCTCGACGCCCACCGCGACCTGCTGCCCCCCGGACTGGCCCGCTGATGTTACGGGCCGCGCTGAACGAGAGGACGCCTCCATGCGCCTGACCACCTGGGCGGGCGCTGCCGCGGTCGCCCCTGCCCGCGTGGCACTTGAGACCAGGCCGTCGATGGCGCACTATCGAATGGCAGGGCAGGAAAGCTGCCGCCGAAGTATGATTCCGGGTGAACGCGGCCGGGTTAACGGGGGTCGCACTTCATTCTAGGAGCGACCCGATGGGCATCCTCAACGAGGCCCGCCGCGAGTTC
>DATKRH010000259.1:0-16486 GCA_035532295.1 Streptosporangiaceae bacterium | reverse complement strand
TCCTTCCGCAACACCTATACCTTCCTGGCCGACGGCGCGGTCATCACCTCCGACTCGACCCTGCGGTTCCGCAGCCGGCAGGAGGTGGGATCAAGCCTCACCGCCCACGGCTACCGTGTCCAGGACGTGCGGGAAGCCCCCGACCCCCGGGCCACGAGTTCGTGTTCATCACCGAACGCACAACCTGAAGAACCTGACCCTCCAGGCCGCCAATTCTTACCAGCCATGCAGATCGGTGGGGACGCGTGCGGTTAGCGCCGGGCTCTCAGTCACCGTCTGTGATTCTCAGGGGCTGAGTGGTACGCGGGTGCAGCGCACTGTAAGCGCAGTGAAGTCCTTGACCACAGTGTCCCGATACCAGCGTGAGCGCCGGCCGCGGGCTTTCCCTGGTCTTCCCGGCCGCCTGTCAGGGCTGGATGCACTCCAGGTCCTCCAGGAGGCTCGGGTGCGTCGGCTCCCAGCTGAGCGCCTCCCGGGTATGGGTGCTGGATGAGGGCTGGTCGATCGCGAAGATCGGGCCGAGGGGGCCGTAGGTCTCCTGCGGCACCGACTCGGCCGGCAGGCCCAGCCGCCGGCCGATGACCGCGGCGATTTCACGCACCGCGTCGCCCTCGTCGGCCACGGCGTGCCAGGAGGTCCCGGCCGGCGCCAGCTCCAGGGCCAGCCGGAAGAGGACTGCCGCGTCGAGCGCGTGCACGGCCGGTTAGCGCTGGGCGCCGTCGCCTGGGTAGCCGGACACTCTGGTCCGGCGCGCGATCTCGGTCAGCAAGCCAGCGAACCCGCCCTTGCCCTCGTTGTGAACCGTGCGCGGCATGCGTACGGCCGTGCTCCGGACCCCTCGCGAGGCCAGGCCCAGGACGGCCATGACCGCGCGACCGCGACCGCCGACCGGCCCGTCGGCCGGCAGCGGGTCGGCCTCGGTGGAGACGCGGCCAGGTACGTACGGCGTACCCGATATCGGACTGGGGTTTGTGACTCGAGCTACTCCGCCCTGGAGAACGGCACCGGCTCGTTGTTTCTATGCCCTCGATATCGGGCTGGGGTTTGTGACGGATGCCTCTCGATGATACCTGTGACCTGGGCGTTTGCGGTCCGTTGCGCCATCCTCGCTGCGCGGGGGCGATATCGCGGGCCGTCGGGAGGCCGCGCGCGGCCGGCGGGTCTGCGACCTGCGGCTATGCGATGCGCCAACTGAGATCATTAAGGGCCTTCCGGCCGAACGTGGTGCAGCCTCATGTGACGATCCAGAAGTCCTGGCGCTCCTCGATGGTCCGGGCACCTAGGACGACCGTGCCGCGGCACGCCTTGTCGTCGAGTGGGTACAGGCGGACCTGGCCCTCAACGGGGTCGATAAGCTCGCGTAGCTTGGCCCGGAGACTGGCGGCGTCTCGGACGGACGCGAGGTCACATTCGAAGACGCTGAGCTGGACCCGAGGGCCGTAGCCTGAAAGCAGGGTGGCGACATCTTCCCGCCGCCGGTCATCGGCGATGTCATAGGCGGCCACGTAGCGCATGCTGGCCGGCCGTTACTTCCAGCGGACCGGACGATAGGGCACGTCCGGCTTGAGGATCGAGCGGGCCAGAGCCCTTGCCTGGAGGCCGAGACCTACCCGGTATGAGACGCGCCTGCCGCTCGGCTCGTGGGCGAAAAGGGTGAGCATCCGGTGCTCGTAGGCGGCAAGGAACGCATGCCTGGCCCTCGGATTCATGCGGCAGCCCTGGTCGGGTACTGTTTCGAACTCCTCAGGGCGGACGATCCCGGTCGTAGCGCAGCGCATCACGACGGCGTCTACCACGAGCGGCCGGAACTCTTCCATGATGTCCAGGGTCAGGTCCGGGCGACCCCAGCGAGCCTGATGCAGGAAACCGACCGCCGGGTCGAGCCCCGCCGCTGCCAGTGCCGCTACCGCCTCCGCGGTGAGCAGGGTGTAGCCGAACGACAGCATCGCGTTCGCCGGATCGGGTGGCGGCCGGCGCTGCCGGCTGGTGAATCCCCAGTCACCGCCCAGGAGCTCGCGCCAGGCGCGGAAGTACTCGCGGCTCGCCATTCCCTCGTGCCCCATGATCTCCTCGATCGACTCCGCGTCGGGAAGCAAGAGCCGGGTCAGCGCGAGAGTCTCGGCGATGTCCTTGCGGGCAGGGTCGGGTGCGCGGCGGCTCGCCCGCAGGAGCGCGACTCTCATATTCACGATCTTGCCGTCAACGAACGCCCTCGCCAGTTCCCTGGATGCGGGGACGTCGTCAGCCATCCGGTACTGGGCACGGCGTGCCGTGGGGTCGGTCTGCGCCAGCGCGCGATGGAGGAACGGCGTGGTCATGCCGACCCGGCCGATGCAGACAACCTGCCTGACCCGGCGCAGGTTCAGCCGGAGCAGCACCTGGTCCTGGTACTCGACGACGATCCGGTCGCCCCGGCTGCGGATCAGGCTGCCTGGCCGGTCGACATAGACCACGGCCTCCAGCGGATGCGACAGCGCCTCGGCGCCGGGACTGGTCGTGGACGTGACCGTGGCGCCGAGGAACGGCACGCCGGCATCGAACGAGACGACCATGCTCTTGGCCGGGCCGAGATCCAGGCGCAGGTCGGACAGCGTCTCAGCGGCGTCAGCCAGCGCCCGCTCAGCGGCAGCACGATCAGCTACCGGGATGGCGAAATCGTCCGAGTACCTGATGACCCGGTAGCCGGCGGCCAGCATCGACCGGTCGAACGCATCGAGGTACAGGTTGCTCAGCAATGGCGCGAGCACAGTGCCCTGATGCAGGCCCAGGCCGTGTTCGGGCCCGGTGACGCTCGACGATCCGGTCCGTCAGCGACGGTATCTCCAGGCGCCGCTGTCCCCCGGATGGCTTGGCGATCTCAACCCGCGCTAGCGGGCCTGGGGCGAAAGTGCCGTCCGCCAGGCTCTCCGCGAGTTCGCTGATCCGCCGGGCGGCGGCGGCCTCGAAATGTTCCACCTCCGCTCCGGCCTCGCCGTCGGCCAGGGCGGCATCCCGGGTCTGCGCCCAGGCGTCCAGCAGCGCCTGCTCAGTGAACGCACACGCGAGCAGGTCACCCACCGCTACTCCCCGGAAGGCGATCTGACCCGGGTAGCGCCGAACCCGTGCGTCGTCTGCGCTCCCGTACCGCAGAACTCCGCGAACCGCACCAGGGTCCCCAGCACCTGCCGGGCCGCCGCATGCGCGTCGCGGTCCAGCCGGAGCGTCGCGGTACCGGTGAAACCGGCCCGCTCGTGGCCCCGCCCGGAGTCCATCCGCCGCGTCCGAAGGTCAAATGACGTCAGCCGAATCGCACGGTGGAGGCCATGCCACGCATCGTCGTCGATCCGCATGACGTCATCGTCGGGGAGCGACGCGTTCCACCGCCGCCGCCACGATCCGGCGATCAGCCGCGGGTCCGGCAGGACCACATCCGAGCCATTCTGCGAGAAGTACGTCGGAGAGCAGAACTCCAGGCACGCGACGGCGAGCGGCGGCCCGGCGGCCAGCGCGGCGTGGGTCACCGACCGGTGCGTGATCTCCGGCACCAGGCAGCTAGCGGAGCCCAGCCGGATCTGATCCGGGGCTACCACGCCAGCCGGGGGCGGCCCGGCGGCCAGCCACGTCGCGCAGAAGGCCCACTCCTGGTCCGGCGGGCCGGGCATGGGACGCAGTGGCCATACCGCGAACAGCTTTTCCTGGCCGTCATGGTCAGTGGCCTCAGCGCCCTCGAACAACGCGCATGCGAGGCCGTGCAGCTGCCGCGTGTCCGGCCGTAGCGGCTGCTGAGCCCGCAAGCGGGCCTCGATCAGCGTCGGCATGACGCCGCCCCGCCACCGGCAAGGCGCCGGAAATCCGGATTCGCAGGTGCGGGCGTATTCACCACAGTTCCCGGCCCCGGGCGAAGCTGGTCCCTTCGCGCATCTCCTTGATCCAGATTCCCGTGCGGTCGTCGAGATCGTCGCTGGTCACGTCCATCTCCTGGCCCTGCCTCGTCCCGCGAGGCCAGAGGTGGACCCTGGCCGAGGCGGGGAGGAATTCCGCCTGGAACGCGTAGGAGAACAGCCTCCATCTCTTGCGTTCGTCGCTTACCGCGCGGAGCCAGAGCGGTGAGGCGCGGCGGAGCGGGACCGGCTTCCCCCTTTCCATATGATCGGCGTGGACTGTCGGTCCTTCTTTCTTGAAGACGATCGGCAGGCCCAGCGCGCCGAGAGCGAAACGGTTATCGCCGCGGCCGGTGACGTTCCGCCATTCCGGGGTCTTGATCTGCGGGCGGTACGGGACGCCGGGTGCGTCCTCCTGCGCCCGGAACCATCGGTACTGCTCGCCGGCGTACCCCAGCACCCTGGTCCAGTCAGGCTCCGGGTTACCGCCCTGGCGGAGCGCGGCGGGCGCCCACCGCCGGCTCAGCACCGGGTAAGACGGCCGGGTGGTCCATGCCTCCTCGCCTCCGGGCTCAGGAACTTCCACGCCGGGCAGGTCCGTTAGGTACAACTGCCAGAGTGTCATCTGGCTTTGTGGCCACAAGCACGTGAGCCCCTGGAAATGATCAAGGCCAGGTGAAAGTACCGACTCCGGGGTCCACTCCCCGGGCAGCGGGCCAGTGGCGCCGATGATCGCGAGACCCCCGAAACCGCGCCGCGTGCGCGCGCCCAGCCCGCCGTAGGCGCACAGCAGCCAAAGCGACGCTATGGCGAGACTGTCCACGGCCTCGTTGCCGCTCAGCCGGAAATCGACGGCGATGCCCTTGCCCGGCTCGACGAAGCTCCGCCGCAATTCCCGGGCGGCCGCGTCGGCCAGCCCCTGGCCCAGCAGGTAGATCAGCCATTTCCCGTCGTCGCGGCCCTGGCTCAGCCCTCGCCCGGCACCGGGCGCCGAGCGGCCGGAACCCGCGTGCCTGCCCGCCCCGCCCGGTCGGCCTGGAACCTGGATGAATTTCGGAGTGATGTTGCGCGATGCCGGGGACTGGCTGCTGATGCGCATCTTCACCGGCGAGGCCGCCTGCGGGCCGCCGAAGACCGCTTCTTCCATGCGGGCCAGGAGCGCCAGGTCCGGCCCGGCCACGGTCCCGGCGAGGGCACGGAACCAGAACCGCATCGCGCCGCGCAGCGAGGCGACCCGCACGCCCGGCTCTGTCACGGGACGGAACCCGGCCTCACCGTCGGGATCGGCGCCGCCGTTGAACAGCGGCGTCGTGACCTCCAGGGTCAGCGTGGTCCAGCCTGACAACGCCACCGGTTACCTCCCTGACCGCCATTGAAGGTGGGCGAGCGGCGCGGTGATCGGCCGGTCGTCCCACAAGATCTGCGAGAACACGCCCACTGCCAGGCACCAGGCGGCCGACAGCAGCAGGAGCATCCCGGCGTGCCCGTATCCGGGATGCCGCCACAGCGCGGCGATCTGGCGTCCGTGGGAGCTGAACGCCGGAGCGACCGCGACCAGCCCGATCACGCTGACCAGCAGCGCATGCACCGCGCCGGTCAGGGTCACCAAGGCCGACCGCAGGAGCGCGGCGCCGGGACCAACCCCGTGATTGCGGGCCTCGACGAGCAGGTAGCCGTATGCCGCCCCGGCGAGCACGGCGCATGCCGCCCAGCCCGCGAGCGGCGTCTGAAGCGCGACTTCCGGCAGCAAGCTGATCAGGGCCACCAGCCCGACAGTGCTGGCGGCGGGGAGCCGCAGCAGCCACAGCGACGCCCAGCGGGAGCCGAAAATGACTACCCCGGCGGCGAGCAGCCCGTAGCAGATGACGGCCGCGACGAGAGCGTCGTGGATTCTGAGCCGCGCCGCCAGTGCCACCACGGCCAGGGCAGCGGCGGCGACTACCAGGCCGACGACCTTGCGGGCTGCCCGCAGCCAGCGGTTCGGGTCATACAGCGCGAGTCCCAGGACAGCGCGCAGGTCAAACCGGGGCAGCAGGTGTCCTTCGGATACCTCGCCAGCGACCGCCAGATCCTCGGCGGTGAGAGCCGCTGATCTGGCCAGGGGCTCGCGGGAAACCCCGAGCGGCGTGAAGCCGTGCGGATGCGTGAACATCAGGGCGCTGATTTCAGCTTCCAGTTCCTTTGGTTTTGCCTGGGCGAGGAAAGGGTGCGACTGGTAGCTGTCCAGGCTCTCAAGCCAGATCCGGCGTGACTCCCGGAACTTGCCGTTCAGCAGATTCCATGACCCGTCTCCGAAGACCCGGTCAACGATCCCGCTGTCGCCGAAGTCCAGGTCAAGTCCCCCGGCCCACCAGGCCCCGGGCTGCTGGGCACGCCAGCGCATCGGCTCGCTGAGCGCGAGGAACCGCAGCCGGGCCGCGAGCGGGCGCAGCAACTCGTCATCACCGACCGCGAACGCGCTGTCGGTCCTCAAGCCGGCGGAGTCCGCCGCCTGCCACGCGGCCTCGGCGATCCAGCACATCGCCATCCACCTATCCACCGCCGGCGATCCCTGCCCGCTCGGGGCCGGCAGCCCGCCGAGCACATCGGCGGGCGCGAACAAGACTGCCACCAGCAGATCCCGGCCGCCGCCCAGGCATGCGGCGATCTCATCGATGACCTGAGCCGTGCGCGGCCCGTCATCCCATGGATCCCGGCGGATGGTCCGGAGCACCTCGCCAAGCGACGGCGGCCAGTCCGCGCCGAGAGCCGCGGCATCCCGGAACCGCCAGTCCGCGGGACGGCCGCGGTCCAGCGCTAGGGTGATCCCCCCGCGCAGCCGCGCTTCGAACTCCGCGAGCCCGTCAGCGGCGGCGCCGGGCGTCCTGGTCACTGCAGGCCCTCCGGGAGGAGGCCGAACATGGCGCGCAGTCCCTCGCCGAACGCGGTGAGCTGCCACATCCCGCCCTCACGCTCGTAGCCATAGCCCTCCAGCAGCGCGGGGACGTCACGCTCGATGTCTTTACGGCCCGCCTTACCGAAGTCGCTGAGTTCCTGCCTGACGCGACTGGAGAGGAGGTGGCGCAGCGGCAGCCGGATCGCCTCCGACTTGGTCGCCTCGTGCAGGACGTAGGCGGTAACGGAACGCTTCGGATCGATCGACCGCAGGCCCTCCGCCACCCCGATCAGGTACGGGATCGCGGCCTTGAAGCCACCGGACAGGTAGAACTTGAATGGTTCCGCCGGGTCGGCGCCATCCGCCTGCAGCAGATTGTGCCCGAGCTGGCCGAGTCCGCGCATCGCCTGCCGGAAGCCGCGCTCGTCGCCGGCGTTCAGGCCGCGCACCCGGGCCAGGATGGCCTGGCCGCGAGGTTGCCCGAGGGCACGCTCCGGAACCGGCAGGTAATTGAGCCGGCCGAGGTCGCCGCCGGCCAGGGCCACGGAATTCCACAATCCGGAAACGAGCCCGTCCGAGGTATCGGAGCAGACCAGGACCGCGATGTCCGCGCGGCTCAGCAGGCCCGTCCCCTGGACCCTGGCGAAAGTGCCGAGTTCAGCGCTCATGGAGTCCGGCCAGACGCCGGGCCGAGTCCGGACGGAAAGGTCCGCGACCTCGCCGGCGGCCGCGTCATCGCGTTCCGGGCTGCCGGGCGTGGCCAGTGCGCTGGACAGCCACGCGCTGGCGCCGTCACCATCGATGATCCCCTTGTCCGCGAGCAGGCGCTGCGGGGCCAGGTCCTCGATAACTTGCACAAGCTCGGGCCTGTCTCGCAGCGATTTCCCGGGGTCCGCGAGGGAGTCCCGCAGGCTCACCCCGACCGAGATCACGTGGACCGTCACGCCCGGCTCTCCTCATCCCGCAGCGGGGTCAGCTTCAGGTAGCCGTACCCGGCGGCGGTCTTGGCGCCGGCGCCCAGTTCGTCACCCGCGTCGGTCAGCCACTTCGCGGCCTGGTCCACGTCGTCGGCATCGGGGCCGTGAAGGTCGACCGCGAAGGTTCCGCTCACGGTCAGGAAGTTCACCGGCACGGGATTGTGGTACTCGGCCGGGGGGACCCGCCGGGCGCCGGTCGCGGCGGCGTCGTAGTAGGGCTTGACGTGCGGCGTCAGCACGTCAACCGCGACGGGGACCGGACGTCCCGCCGGGATCGCGTCCAGGAAGCGCACCGTGCCCTGCCGCGCGTCGCCGCGCTCGTGCCCGCGCCGAGCTGGCCGGGGGCCGCCCAGTACCCGCCTGATGTCGGTCTCGTCGGCCCCGGAGGCGGCCACCCAGGCCGCGGCGAGTCCTTTCAGCGAGGAGCCGGGGATGACCGGCCATCCGTAGCTGCCATGCAGTGACAAGCCGATCTCGTGGGCGTTCGCCCGGTTACCGTGGCCGACGGCCAGCCGCCACCCGGGGACGGCCTCCATCCGGGCCACCGCCTGGCCCCGGGCGCGGAGCGCCTCAAGCGCCCTGCCGCGGCGGGCGGCGACATCCCGGACGAGCCCGGCCTGCTGGCCCAGGCGGCTCTCCGCCGCCCAGATCAGCAGCGGGTGAGCCTTGTCCGCCAGCGTCCCGTTGTCGAGGAGGGCGACGCGGTTCAGCATGATGAGCGCGTTCGCGTCTGGTCCGAGCCGGTATCCGGGGCGCGGCCGGACCTTGCTGCCGTCGAACTCGATTACCTTGCTGAACGGCCCCGCGGCGCTGATGGTCACGACCGCTCCGCTTCCCCGCCGGCTTGCTGGTCGCCTGCCAGATAGCAGGCATCGGCGAGCCGACTCAGCCAGCCGACGAGCGACGCGGCCTCGGCGCTCGCCCGCGCGTACGCCACGCCGTCCATGTCGCCGAGCTGGCTGAGTACCTGCCGGTCACCCAGCTCCGCCGGGCCGGCCTTCAGCAGCTCCAGGGAAACCAGCCGCTTGCGGATGCCGCCCGCCGCCTCGCTGTAGGCGCGGTCCAGCGGCTGGCTGCTGCCTGCCTTCGAGGCCGCGAAAGCGTACGTGGCGGCCAGACCCGCCGTGTGCAGCATGACCCGCATCTGCCGGTAGCGGGTGCGCAGCGCCTTCTGCTCGGCGGCCGTCAGCTCCTCTGCGCGGCGCAGTATCCCGGCCGCCGTTTTCGCCAGATCCTGGTCGACCCTGCGGGCGGTCATGCCGTCTCGGTTTCGTGCAGGCGTCCCCAGACCAGTCCCTTGCCCAGGGTCTCGTCCCCGCCGACCTGGAGCAACTGGCCGTCGAGCAGTTTGCGCAGCGCCTGGCGCTGTTTCTCGTGTTCCTCCGGCGCGGCGCCGCGCCCCGCCGGAAGGCGGAGCGTCAGCGACGCCGCGAGGATGGTCTCGGCGGGCAGGTACTCGCTGTAGAACGGGCCGTTTTCTACCGTCTTGGTCTCGCCGAGCTGCACCCGGACCGCCTGCTCGGTGCATTCGCGCAGCAGGTGCGGCATGATGCCCGATCCGGTGAGCAGCAGATCGGTGCGGAGCTTGGCGGCGAAGGGGGCGAACGGATCGCTGGCGCCGACAGCATCGTCCGCGAGCAGCGCCGCCCAGCCGCGCAGGCGCTGGTCCGGGGCTTCGCCCAGCGGGACCACGAATGGCCCGAGCACCTCCGCCGGCGACGACGTCCAATCCTCGTCCGGTGCCAGCCCCCGGTCCGTCGCGACGTCCGGGACCTGGGGTACCTGGCGGCCGCCGAGCGCCGCGTACTTCCGGGCGAGTCGGCCGAGCGCGATCTCTGACGTCACCCAGGCGAACGTGCGCCGCAGGGTCGGCACGGGCATGGCGACCAGTTGCGCGTCACCGACCGCGAGCAGTCCCGCCGTGGTGCCGCCGTCAGCGGCGCCGTCACCTGGTTCCGATCCGAAGATCTGGGTGACCAGCCCGTTCCAGCCGGGTGTTTCCCTGGCCGCCTGCCGCAGCGCGCCCTTGAGGCTCTGCCCCCAGATCACCGGGTAGGTGGTCGATGCCTCCCGCTGCACCGGCAGATCAAGCACGTCAACGCTGTCCGCCGCGCCGGCGTGCACCGGGGACTCGGCGTAGAGGTACAGCAGGAACTCCGTCATTTCCAAACTCCTGTCAGCACTACACCGAACCCAGCCGTGCGCAGTTGGTCGCTTGGCTCCAGGCCGTAGGCCACGCCATGCCATGTCGCCGCCCACCGGAGCGCGAGCGCCGCGTCATCGAATCTCAGCAGGTACACCGAACCCGCCGGCACGGCCCAGCGCAGTGCCCGGGTGGCCCGCCAGTTCGGGCCCGGTGTCATCGTGGCTACCGGTTCCGGCTCGCCGGTCGCCGCCGCGACCAGCCGGGCGGACTCGGGCACCGGGATCCGCCAGCCACCACGCCATATCGCGGGAGTGGCCAGGTAGACCAGCAACTGGCCGTCGGGGAACTCCTCGGGCCTGGCCGGCCAGCTCACGTCGCCGGCCGCTTCGACATCGGCCAGCCGCCCCCGGCCGCCGAGCCGCACCGGCCCGGCAGCGGAGCGGTCCCAGCCGTCGCGGAGCACGCAGCCGGCCAGGAAGCCCCAGTTGTCCTCCAGCCGCCAGTGCGTCGCCTGATACAGGAACCCGGGCTTGGCCTGCCGGTCCAGCTCCCGGGCCAGGCCGACCCGAAGCTCCGCCTTGAACGGATCGGCCAGCCTGAGATCCGATACCGGACCACCGCGGCCGGCCGCCGGGACTTGGCCAGCCAGGTACTCGCCGAGCTTCGCGCCCGGCATCCACCCTGCCATCGGCCGGGTCTTCCCGGCGGCGCACGGCGGCATCAGCCAGCGCAGCTCGTCTTCTTCCAGGTCGGTCCGCGCCTCGCCGGGGTCCGGCTGCAGCCTGTGCGCGTACGGCTTGTCGTCGCGCACATCGCGGACCAGGTCAGCGGGTACCGGGAAGTACGGCACCCACGCGGCGCCGACGCGCTGGCTGAGCACCGGGCCGCGGACTTCTTCCGGGACCGTGCCCGGTTTCGTGACCGGCGTCGCTCCCGGCGGCGCGCCGAACGCCGCCGCCACGGCGCCCGCGGCCGTGCTGGGCCACGGCCGCACGGTCTGAGCCGTGGTATCCGAAGCCGCGTCGAAGGAGCGGCCATCCCGGATCAGCACCGTGTCCCGGGGCCGCAGCGCCAGCCACATCAATCCGCCCTGGCTATCCGGTGCGGTCACCGCGCCTCCTGCCGCAGGAAGACCCCGATCCGGGCAGCGAGGGCCGGCCTGGGGCCGTCAGGGTAACTGGGGCCGCGGGGCGCGTACTCCTGCTGGCCCAGCCGCAACAGCGCGTCCGCTGCCTCGCGTGCCGCAGCCGACCTTGCCGCAGCCGACCCGGCCGCACGGACCTGGCCGCCGCCGACCGGCGTGCCATCCGGCTCCTGATCAGCGGCCTTGCCGATGTGGCGGCCTACTAGCCTGGCAATTTCGGCCCGGTAGATGGCGGGCTCGCGTCCGGACAGGCTCGCCAGTTCGCTGGCGTCTCGCTCCAGGTCCGCGACCAGCCGCGGGGACAGCGGATGCGCGCGGTCAGCCGCGAACAGCCTCAGCGACTCGGCAGTGCTGCCAGCGCCTGTGCTTCCGCCCGGCCCGGGCAGGGCGGTCGCATCCCACCGCTGGATCGAGAACTCGCTCGCCCCCGACCGGCGGACGTAGCCGACCGTGAGCGCATGCTTTCGCGGAACGGCTTCCTTAGCCTGGTCGAGCAGCAACCGCGCCAGTGACATCGCCGTCTGAAGACCCGCGTGATAATGGAAGAACAGCACCGCGGTGCTGGCCCTCGGCAGGTCACCGGGGATGAGGTCATGGCAGGCCTGCGCGGCTGCCAGGGCGCTCGCGGCCGGAACGAAGGCGAGCAGGTCATCCCCGCCGGCGTAGACCGGCACGCCGAGCAGGTCAGAGTCTTTCAGCCGCTGCCGCTGCAGGGCGGCTAGCCCGCGCAGAGACTCAGAGACGCCCGCATGCGCCTGCGGACTGACACCCAGTCGCCCGCCAGTGGCGCTCGCGGCCAGACCGGACAGGTACAGGCCCATCCCGTCTAGGTCCTGGACCATCACCGCGAGATAGCTGGCCGGCGGAGGCACCCCGTAGGCCGTTTTCATGATCTCGGCCAGCCGCTTGGCAGCCGCCGCGCCCCGGAAGACCACGGGCCGCAGCACGCCGGGATCCTTCCTGGTCTCGCGGGCCAGCGGCGTGGCCTGCCACCGGTCCTCATACACCCAGGGACCAGCCGAGCGGACCAGCCACAGGCCCGGATCGGACCGGAAGACCGGCAGGCCGGGCACCGGCGTCTCCCGGTCATCCCGGACCTCCCGCGCGGCAGCCATGAGCCCGCCGACCGCTTCGGCCACGTCCGGATCATCCAGGTGGGCCGCCACGTCACGGCGGTAGCCGGCTGAGGCGATGGAACTGGTCGACGCGAAGCCGTCCAGCTTGTGGATCCACCGCCACCGCCGCTTCACCCAGTTCGCCGCGCTGAGCGTGTCTTCCTCGTGTTTCTTCACGCCTTTCGGCGGGGTCTCGGCGGGCCAGCGGGGACTCAGCGAGCACAACGCCCGCTGCGACGAGCTGACCCCGCTGAAATCCCGGACCCGCCGCCGCGCGTCAAGCAGGTCATGAGCCCGCGCCCACTGCGCGGGGTAGCCGCCCGGCAGGGCCGGAACGCATACCCACTGCACAGCCGGGAACCCCGGCGTGGCGGGCGTCGGCGGCCCGCCTTTATCCGGCCCGGCTAGCTCCATCGCCTGCCGTACCCAGGACTCCCACGCCGCCTCAACCGCGCTCTTGGCCCGGCCCGCGACATCCCCGCCCAGCCCTGTCGGAGCGAGCACGACGACCCGGTTCGGCATGCCGTCACGGCTTGCCTCCGAACTCGCTGCTGGCTCACCGCCCGGAACGGCGTCGCCGCTGTCTGCCCCAGCCGCTAGTGAGGACGGGAAGATCAGCTCGCCCCCGGCGGCCTGGCACGCGACGGCGGCGACGCTGGCCAGCGTCGCGACGATCTCGCTGGCCGCCCGTACGTCCCCGGTCGACCGCGCCTCGCCGATGAACCGCTGCACACCGGGCAGCGCGATGACGACAAGGTCACGGGCCGCTTCCGCGGGCTCCGCCGGCTCGTCAGCCATCGCAACCCTCCCCGCGTGACAGCCCGGATAATTCACCGACTTTAGGGCAGACCAAACGCTACGCGCACGAACAATTCCGAAGTGGCGAAGCTCTATGCCGAAAATGCCGGTTTAGATCGATTCGGCAAGCTCAGCGACCCGGCTCTCAAGCCGAATCAGGTAGCTATTCATCCCTGAAGGAGCGGGGCCGTGTCAAGGGTAGTTATGCGGGGTTTTGGCGACTTGGCTGGGCGTGCGTGACTGGCGTCTCCTGTTCCCATCCCCGAGCTCGCACCAGGTGTTCGGTGAGGGAAGAGCGGGAAGGAAATGAGGGGGGTGTCATGCCTGGTTATCTGGTGTCCGCGCAGTTCCCCGGCGGGATGGACATGCTCGCCGGGGACGGCGCTGGGCCCGGCGACCCGCAGGCGAACCTGGCCCTTGAGGAAGCCCTGGTCAGGGCGGCGCCGGTGCGCCCGGTGCTGCGGATCTGGCGCAGCAGTGCCTGCGTCGTGATCGGCCGTGCGCAGCGGGTCGCCCGTGAGGTGAACCTGGCGGCCTGCGCCGCCGACGGCGTGTCGGTGCTGCGCCGGGCGAGCGGCGGCGGCACCGTATATCAGGACCCGGGCAACCTGAACATCAGCGTGGCCGTGCCGGGCCGGGCGGCTGACCTGGCTGGTGAGCTGGCGGCGCTGCTGGCCGGTGTGCTCACCCGGCTGGGCCTGACGCCCTCGATCGGCAGCCGCGGCGTGTTCGTTGGCCCGGCCAAGGTGTCCGGCCTGGCCAGCCAGGTGACCAGGGACGGCTCACTGGCCCACGCGACGCTGCTGGTGGCCACGCCGGCCGGGCGGATCCTGACCTACCTGGCCCCGGCGCCGCCCGACCGCCACCCCACTGACTCGCGGCGCTGCGCCACCACCGCGCTGCAGGCCGTGGACCCCGCGCTCGGCATGGCGGCCTGCCAGCACGCGGTGCTGGCCGAGGCGGCCGCCCGCTACGGGCCGCTCGGCTCCCGGCCGCTGCGCGCCGCCGAGCGGAGCTGGCAGGAGCGGCTGCTCGCCGAGCGCTACCGGCAGGACTCATGGCATCGAACCGGCAGATGCGAGGAGGCATCGTGGACGAGAAGACCCGTCTTGATCTCTACCGGGTGATGGTTCTCAGCCGTACCTACGAGGAGGCCATCCTCCGCGAGTACCACGCGGACAAGAAACCAGCGTTCGACATCGGAGCAGGGCTGGTCCCCGGGGAGATGCACCTGTCCGCCGGGCAGGAGCCGGTCGCCGCGGGCGTCTGCGCGCACCTGCGCGACGACGACGCGGTCACCGCGACCCACCGCCCGCACCACATCGCGATCGCGCACGGTGTGGACCTGGACAAGATGACCGCCGAGATCTTCGGCCGCCAGACCGGGCTGGGCCGGGGCCGCGGCGGGCACATGCACCTGTTCGACCCGGCGACCCACTTCTCCTGCTCGGGCATTGTCGCCGAGGGGCTGCCCCCCGCGACCGGGCATGCCTTCGCGTTCCAGCGGCAGGGCAGCGACCGGGTGGCGGTCGCCTTCACTGGGGAGGGCGCCGCGAACCAGGGCGCGTTCCACGAGTCACTGAACCTCGCGGCGCTCTGGAAGCTGCCCGTGGTCTTCGTGATCGAGGACAACGAGTGGGCGATCTCAGTGTCCCGGAAGGCGTCCACGGCCATCAGCTCCAACGCGGACCGGGCCGCCGCCTACGGCATCCCCGGCCAGCGGATCGAGGACAACGATGTGGAGGCGGTGTACACGGCGGCGGGTAACGCGGTGGCCCGGGCCCGGGCCGGCGAGGGGCCGACCCTGCTCGAGGTGCACACCCTCCGGCTGTGGGGCCACTTCGAGGGCGACGCCCAGGGCTACCGCCCCGACCTGGCCGAGGTGCCGGGCCGCGACCCCATCCCGGCGTATGAGGCCCGGCTGACCGACGCCGGAATCCTCACCCCGGACCTGGTCGCCAGCATTAAGGAGGAAGCGGTGGCCCGGGTGGAGAAGGCCATCGGCTTCGCCAAGTCCAGCCCGGTTCCCGCGCCCGAGACGGCGCTCGAATACGTGTTCGCCTGAAGGGAGCACTCAGATGAGCGTGACTGACTCAGCCGCCACGACCGCCAGCGCCCCCGCCGCGCGCAAGCTGACCACGGCCCGGGCCATCGCCGAGGGCATCGCCCAGGAGATGGAACGGGACACCAGTGTCTTTGTCCTCGGCGAGGACATCGGCAAGTACGGCGGGATCTTCAGCGCCACCACCGGCCTGCTGGACAAGTTCGGCCCGGAGCGGGTGATCGACACGCCGATCTCGGAGACCGCGTTCATCGGCCTCGGCACCGGCGCCGCGGTCGAGGGCATGCGGCCCATCGTCGAGCTGATGTTCGCGGACTTCTTCGGCGTGGCCATGGACCAGATCTACAACCACATGGCCAAAATCTGCTTCGAGTCCGGCGGGAACGTCCGGGTGCCCATGGTGCTGATGATGGCGGCGGGCGGCGGCTACTCCGACGCCGCGCAGCACTCGCAGTGCCTGTGGGGAACGTTCGCCCACCTGCCCGGCATGAAGGTGGTCGTGCCGAGCAACCCGGCCGACGCCAAGGGGCTGATGATCTCGGCCATCCGGGACGACAACCCGGTCGTGTACATGTTCCACAAGGGCGTCATGGGCCTGCCGTGGATGGCCAAGAACCCCCGGTCGATCGCCCCGGTCGCCGAGGAGCCGTACGAGACGCCGATCGGCCAGGCCGCGGTGGCCCGCGAGGGCGGCGACGCGACCGTGGTGACGGTGTCCCTGTCGGTGCACCACGCCCTGGACGTCGCCGAGCAGCTGTCCGCCGAGCATGGCATCGAGCTCGAGGTCATCGACCTGCGCAGCCTGGTGCCGCTGGACCGCGAGGCCGTGCTCACCTCGGTCGCCAAGACCGGGCACCTGCTGGTCGTCGACGAGGACTACCAGTCATTCGGCCTGTCCGGCGAGATCGCGGCCACCGTAGCCGAGACCGACCCGGGCCTGCTGCGCGCCCCGGTACGCCGGGTCGCAGTGCCGGACGTGCCGATCCCGTACGCCCGCTCGCTGGAAAGCGCGGTGCTGCCCACCCGCGAGCGGATCAAGGCGGCCGCGCGGGAGCTGGTCGGAGCCTGAGCGTGAGCGAGGTCAGGTTTCCCGAGCTGTCCAAGGAGCAGCCCGACGCGGAGGGGGTGCTCGCCACCTGGTTCGTCAATGACGGTGACCAGGTGGCGAGCGGCCAGCTGCTGGGCGAGGTGATGGTGGACAAGGCCTCCGGTGACGTGCTCGCCCCGGCGGCCGGGCGAGTGCGCCTCCTGGTCGCCGAAGAGCAGGCGGCCCGGCAGGGCACCGTGATCGCCACGGTGGAATGATCCAGGCATCATGGCCCATGAGCGGGTCACCTTTAGCCTCCCGGCCGAACATCCTGCGGGCGTGGTGAGCGTGTGCCGCTCGAATACTCGATTGAGTGGCTGACCTGCGCAATCGCCAGCAGGCTTGGCGCGGTGATGGTTGGCTGGCCGGGTGCTGCGCCAGGTACTCGGCTTGGCTGTCCTGATGTTCCGCGGGGAGGGGGC
>DATKRH010000258.1:0-10284 GCA_035532295.1 Streptosporangiaceae bacterium | reverse complement strand
GTGTCCGAGGGGGGACTTGAACCCCCATGCCCTTTTGGGGCACTAGCACCTCAAGCTAGCGCGTCTGCCTATTCCGCCACCCGGACGTGGGCCACGGCTGAAGCCGGGCCGGCCTCACGATAGCAAACCCAGGGCCCTAACGGCGAGGCGAGAGCCGTCGGCCAGGGGTCCGGCAGCCAGCCAGCCGTCAGGATGCGACCATGACGAGATGACCAAAAACTCTTCCGCCGCAGGCCGACGCGGGACGGGCGCCCAGGACGAGGTCGCCGCGCTGGCGAGTGACCTGATCAGGATCGACACCAGCAACCTCGGCGACCACTCCGGCCCCGGGGAGCGGGCAGCGGCCGAGCACGTGGCCGGGCTGCTCGCCGAGGCCGGGCTGCAGCCAGAGGTGCTCGAATCACACCCCAAGCGGGCCAGCGTCGTGGCGCGGATCAGCGGAACGGACTCGACCAGGCCCGCGCTGCTCATCCACGGGCACCTCGACGTGGTGCCCGCCGACGCCGCGGACTGGCGGGTGGACCCGTTTTCCGGGGAAGTGACCGACGACTGCGTCTGGGGGCGCGGCGCGGTCGACATGAAGGACATGGACGCGATGGTGCTCGCCGTGATGCGGCAGCGGCTGGCCGAGGGCCGCCGGCCGTCGCGCGACATCGTCCTGGCGTTCGTCGCTGACGAGGAGGCGGGCGGCACCTGGGGGGCCCGCTGGCTCGTCGAGAACCACCCGGACCTGTTCGAGGGCGTCACCGAGGCGATCGGGGAGGTCGGCGGGTTCAGCGCGACGATCGGCGGTCGCCGTCTGTACCTGATTCAGACCGCGGAGAAGGGCATGGCCTGGATGCGGCTGACGACCCGCGGCACGGCCGGTCACGGCTCGATGATCCAGCCCGACAACGCGGTCACCACCCTGGCCGAGGCGGTGGCGCGGATCGGCCGCCATGAGTGGCCGGCGCGCGAGACCGAGGCCGCGTATGCCTTCCTGCGCGAGGCGTGCGCCGCGCTGGGCATCGAATTCACGCCGGACGATCTGCCCAGCGTGCTCGCCAAGCTGGGGCCGATCGCCCGCATGGTCGGGGCCACGATCCGCAATACCGTCAATCCGACGATGCTGGCGGCCGGCTACAAGGTCAACGTCATCCCGCAGGTCGCCACGGCCCAGATCGACGGCCGGTTCCTGCCGGGCTACGAGGAGGAGTTCTTCGCCGAGATCGACGCACTGCTGGGCCCGGGCGTCCAGCGGGAACTCGTCCATCATGAGGACGCCGTGGAAACTAGCTTCGACGGTGACCTGCTCGCGGCGATGTCGGAGGCCATCCTGGCGCAGGACCCGGACGGCAAGCCGGTTCCCTACTGCCTGTCCGGCGGCACCGACGCGAAGTCCTTCAGCAGGCTGGGCATCCGCTGCTTCGGCTTCGCGCCGCTGCGGCTGCCGCCGGACCTCGACTTTGGCGGCATGTTCCATGGCGTCGACGAGCGCGTGCCGGTCGACGCCCTCAAGTTCGGGGTCCGCGTGCTGGATGACTTCCTCGACCGCTGCTGACGCCTGAGCCGAGGTCACCGGCCATTCCCAGGTCAATAGGAGCACACGGACGAGTCAGGATGCGGGACCCGTTCCAGTGAATATCCCATGCGCACGTTGAGTAGTGCTAACGTAACGCATTGTGTGGGGCTGACATCCCCGGGACGTGCCCCAGTCGCATGAGCGTCTCGGTCAGCGGTCTCGCACTTGGCGGGTTCCGGGCAGGTTTCCCCGGAACGGCATCGCCTGGTCGACGAGGAGGGTCGCCTGTGTTGCCGGAACAGGCTCACGGTCCGGGGTCGCTGGCCGGTGGCCGCGTCGTGGCGGGGCGGCGCGGAGTCACGGTCGGTGTGCGGGCCTGGCGCCTGGGCTGCTTGATCCTCGCGACCGGAGGCGGGCGTGCTCCCGCTCCGGCGGCCACGGCCTACGGCGCTGCCGCTTCGGCGGCGTGCCGTGCCGTGGCCGCCGTCTAGCCCAGTAACTCAGTCGCCGGACGGCGCGCGGCAGGGGCAGGCGCGGCTCCCGGATGGTTACTCTAAGTAAGAGAAAAAAGACTAAAGGTAACGGGGCTACCCGCGGCGGCGCGGCTGGCTCGGAAGAGAAAGGCTGACGGGAATGCTGGCTCTCATCGCGGTGCAGGAAACTGTCGCTTCCGGATTCGGTGCCGCCCTGCTGCCCGCCATTGGCGCGGGGACCCTCGATGGCTTTGCGGTCGGCATGCTGCTGTCGGGGGCGGTCTTCCTGGTGCTCATGGCGCAGCGGCACGGAACGCGGCGGGCTCGGGGCCTGATTGGCGCCCGGCGGCGGCGCGGCGCGGCCCGTCTGCCGGGCCGGGAGAGTTATCAGAGCAAGCACCGGCTGTCCGACCCGGAGGAAGGCCGGACATGGCCGGAGAGCCGCCGCGCCGCGCCGCGCCATGCCGACTAGGGCTCGCCGGGGTCACAGGGGCCACGGGCTCGCCGGGTAGCGGGGGCCACGGGCCGGGTAGCGGGGCCACGGGTGTCACGGGGGCCACGGGGGCCACGGGCCGGGTAACGGGGTGCGAACAGCGCGGATCACCTGGCGGCGCAATGTCGCCTTCCTGCTGCCGTCCGCATACAGTCGAAGCCGGGAGAGTTCCCAGTGGCCGTACTCGGCGTGCTCAGTCAAGATGCGCCTAGCCGCGTCCCGTGAGGTGCCTCGCGGCAAGTTGAGCACCAGGTAGGAGTACTCCGCCATCACCCTTTATTGTGCGCGCCCGCAGCGATGGTTCAATCACCTTGAGGAAATCCGTGGCGGGCAGGCAGGGAACACTCAGCCAGGGACAGCGAGTTAGGTATGCAGGACGGGCGCGGCTGGCCGTTTCCGGCTGGCTTGCCGCCGCTCGTCGGTCCCGGAGGTCATAGTGTGACCGAGGCACCACTGCTGGCAAGGTGCCTGCGGTAGCCTCCAGGGCGACCGGGGATGTGAGGGTGGAGATCGTGGCAGCTAGGACGGGAACGTCCGCCAAGGACGGCACCGCCAAGGACGGCACCGCCAAGGGCAGTACCGCCAAGGGCAAGGGCGGCACCGCCAAGGGCAACGGCGGTGCCCGCGGCGACGGCGCACGACGGCTGGTCATCGTGGAGTCGCCGAGCAAGGCGCGAACGATCGCGGGCTATCTCGGTGACGGCTACGTCGTCGAGTCCAGCATTGGCCACATCCGCGACATGCCCGACAGGGCGGCCGAGATCCCGACGAAGTACCGCACCGAGCCTTGGGCCAGGCTGGGCGTGAACGTCGACGCCGACTTCGAGCCGCTGTATGTCGTCAACTCGGACAAGAAGCAGCAGGTGTCCAAGCTCAAGGCGGCCCTGAAGAACGCCGACGAACTGCTGCTGGCCACTGATGAGGACCGCGAGGGCGAGGCGATCGCCTGGCATCTCCTGGAGGAGCTGAAGCCGACCATCCCGGTGCACCGGATGGTGTTCCACGAGATCACTCCCGAGGCGATCGCCCGGGCCGTGGCCAGCCCGCGCGACGTTGACCTGGGCATGGTCGAGGCCTATCAGACCCGCCGCGTGCTGGACCGGCTGTACGGGTACGAGGTGTCACCCGTGCTCTGGAAGAAGGTCATGCCGCAGCTGTCGGCCGGGCGGGTGCAGTCCGTGGCGGTCCGGCTGGTGGTGGCCAAGGAGCGCGAGCGGATGGCCTTCCGTCCTGCGCAGTACTGGGACCTGGAGGCCGAGTTCGCCAAGCAGCCGGCCGACGGTGCTCGGGCCGACCCGGCCGACGCGACCTCGTTCCCGGCGACGCTGGTGTCGGTCGATGGCCGCAGGGTCGCGCAGGGCCGCGACTTCGGCTCGACCGGCGCGCTGAAGTCCGGCGATACCGGCACGCCGATCCTGCACCTGGACGGCGCGGCCGCCGCCGCGCTCGCCGATCGGCTCGGCTCGGGGGCCACGTTCTCGGTCAAGTCGGTGGAGCGCAAGCCGTACCGCCGCCAGCCCTACGCACCATTCCGGACCACGACGCTCCAGCAGGAGGCGTCTCGCAAGCTCGGGTTCTCCGCGAAATACACCATGCAAACGGCGCAGCGGCTGTACGAGAACGGCCACATCACCTATATGCGGACCGACTCCATCACGCTGTCGCAGACCGCCATTACCGCGGCGCGCCGTCAGGCCAGCGAGCTCTATGGCGCGCAGTACGTGCCCGACGCCCCGCGCACCTACACCAGCAAGGTGAAGAGCGCGCAGGAGGCCCACGAGGCGATCCGGCCGGCCGGCGACTCCTTCCGGACGCCGGCGCAGACGGGCCTGTCCGGCGACCAGCTCCGGCTGTACGAGCTGGTCTGGAAGCGGACCGTCGCGTCGCAGATGAAGGACGCGACCGGCGAGTCCGTGGCGGTGCGCGTCCTGGGCCAGTCCAGCGCCACCGAGCCGATCACCGTCACCGTCACCGTCACCGGGTCCGGGTCCGGGTCCGGCGAGCAGCTGGCGCCGGCGGCGCAGACCATTGCCGGGCGCGAGGCCGAGTTCGGCGCCTCGGGCAAGATCATCGGGTTCTACGGGTTCCTCAAGGCCTATGTGGAGGGCTCCGACGACCCGGACGCCGAGCTCGACGACAACCAGCGCCGCCTGCCGCCGCTGACGCAGGCCGATCCGCTCACCGCGCTGAACCTCGCGGCCGCGGAGCACGCCACCCGGTCGCCGGCCCGCTACACCGAGGCATCGCTGATCAAGGAGCTGGAGGACCGGGAGATCGGCCGCCCGTCCACCTACGCGTCGATCATCGGGACCATCCTCGACCGCGGCTACGTGTTCAAGAAGGGGACCGCGCTGGTCCCGTCGTTCGTCGCGTTCGCCGTGATGGCCCTGCTGGAGCAGCATTTCGCCCAGCTCGTCGACTACGACTTCACCGCGCGGATGGAGGACGCCCTCGACGACATCGCTAACGGCGACGCCGAGCGGGTGCCCTGGCTGACCCGGTTCTACTTCGGCGCCGAGGGCGAGGAGGGCCTGAAGGAGCTGGTCAGCGACCTCAGCGACATCGACGCGCGCGAGGTCAGCTCGTTCCCGCTGAGCGGCACCGACATCGTGGTGCGGGTCGGCCGCTACGGGCCCTACCTCGAGCGCGACGGCCAGCGCGTGAACGTGCCCGACGACACCGCGCCCGACGAGCTCACCCCGGAGCTCGCCGAGGAGCTGCTGTCCCGGCCCAGCGGGGAGAAGATCCTCGGTACCGATCCGCAGACCGGCAAGACGATCGTCGCGAAGGTCGGGCGGTTCGGGCCGTACGTCACCGAGCAGCTGGAGGAGGACGCGCCGGCCTCGGCCAAGCCGCGATCGGCCTCGCTGCTGAAGTCCATGGACCTGGACAGCGTGACCCTCGACGACGCGTTGCGACTGCTGACCCTGCCGCGAACGCTCGGCGAGCTGGACGGCGAGCCAGTCACCGTGCAGAACGGGCGGTACGGCCCCTACGTCAAGAAGGGCACCGACAGTCGCTCGCTGGAATCCGAAGATCAGATGTTCACGGTGACGCTCGACCAGGCGGCCGGCCTATTCGCCCAGCCGAAGACGCGGGGCCGCTCGGCCCGGGCCGCCGTGCCGCCGCTGCGGGAGCTCGGCGACGACACCGTCAGCGGCAAGCCGATCGTGCTCAAGGAGGGCCGCTTCGGGCCGTATGTGACCGATGGCGAGACGAACGCGTCGCTGCGCAAGGGCGACGCCGTGGAATCCATAACGCCGCAGCGGGCGATCGAGCTGCTCGCCGAGCGACGCGCGGCGGCCCCGGCTCCCAAGCGACGCGCGGCGGGGGCGCCCCGGAGCACGGCGGCCAAGAGCACGGCGGCCCGCGGCAACGGGACATCGCGGGCAGCCAAGTCCAGCTCCAAGCCCAAGTAGGCAGGATCGGCCGCCAGATCGGGCGGCTCGAAAGTACGGGCTTACGCCGGCTGAACCGTCCGAAGGGCATTGTGCCGATACCCTGGCGCAGTGAACTTTAGATCCCCTTTGGGCGGCGAGCGCCGGGGCGGCGTCCTGTCCATCAGGCCGTTCCGGCGGCTCTGGATCGCCCTGTCGCTTTCCAGCCTCGGGGATTGGCTCAGCCTGCTCGCGCTGTCCATCCTCGCCAGCGATCTCGGCGGGCGCAGCGGCCTGTACGCGGTCAGCGGCGTCTGGCTGACCTCGCTGCTGCCCGCGCTGCTGTTCGGCCCGCTGGCCGGGGCCATCGTCGACAGGTTCGACCGCCGGACGATCATGATCGCCGGCGACGTCATCAGGGCCGTGCTCTACCTGTCCATTCCCGTCAACCTGACGCTGGGCGTCATCGACAAGCTGACCTGGCTGTACATCGCCCAGTTCCTGGCCTCCTGCGCGTCGCTGTTCTGGACGCCGGCCAAGGACGCCTCGGTGCCGAACCTGGTGGCCCCGGACCGGCTGGAGCAGGCCAACCAGATCAGCCTGTTCGCCACGTACGGGACGGCGCCCGTCGCCGGCCTGGTGTTCGCCCTGCTGTCCCTAGTCAGCAGGGGCCTTGGCTCGGTTTCGCACTACTTCTCCACCAATCCGGTGGACCTGGCGCTGTACTTCAACGTCCTGACGTTCGTGGTCTCCGCAATCACGGTCGCGACGCTGCAGATCCCGCGGTACCGCGCGGTCGGCGCGGATGGCCAGACGTCCGCGGCGCCGTCGGTGGCCAGGTCGATCTGGGAAGGCTGGCGCTTCCTGGGCCGGAACCGGATCGTCCGCGGCATCGTTATCGGCATGACGGGGGCGTTCGCCGCGGGCGGCGTCGTGGTCGGGCTGGGCCCGTCCTACGTGAAGAACGTCCTGCAGGGCGGCGGCGCGGGCTGGGGCGTCGTCTGGGCGGCGATCTTCCTCGGCCTCGCGGCCGGGATGTTCCTCGGCCTGCGCATCCTGCACGGCTTCAGCAGGCACCGGCTCTTCGGGCTGTCGATCGCGTTCGCCGCGCTGCCGCTGGCGCTGACCGCGCTGATCCCGAACCTGGTCATCGTCGCGCTCCTGACCCTCATCCTGGGGGCGTGCGCCGGCGTCGCCTACGTCACCGGTTACACGATCGTCGGCCTCGAGGTCGACGATGACACCCGCGGCCGGACGTTCGCCTTCCTCCAGTCGGGGATCCGGGTGATCCTCTTCGCCGTGATCGCGATCTCCCCGTCCCTGGCGGCCGCCCTGAGCGCGCTCGTCCGCGCGGTGACCGGCGGCCAGCGGCTGCGGGTCGCCGATGTCAGCTACAACAACGTCGGGTACAACCTGGTCCTGCTGCTCGCGGCCGTCGTGGCCGTGGCGCTCGGCCGGGCCTCCTACCGCCAGATGGACAACCGGCCCGGCATGCCGCTGCTCGCCGACCTGGCCGCGGCGTTTCGCGGTGTCGCTCCCGCCCCGCTGCCGGGCACCGAGCCGGAGACCGCGCACGAGCGCCGCGGGCTGCTGCTGGCGCTGGAGGGGGGCGAGGGCGCGGGGAAGTCGACCCAGGCCCGGCTGCTGGCCATCTGGCTGCGCGACCAGGGCTTCGACGTGGTGTCCACGCACGAGCCGGGAGCCACCAAGGTCGGGATGCGGCTGCGCGCGCTGCTGCTGGACAACACGCACGCCGGGCTGGCGCCGCGCGCCGAGACGCTCATGTACGCGGCGGATCGCGCGGAGCACGTGGCGGCGGTCATCGGCCCGGCCCTGGACCGCGGCGCGATCGTCGTCACCGACCGGTACGTGGACTCCTCGCTGGCCTACCAGGGCGCCGGCCGCCAGCTCCCGCTGTCCGAGGTCGACGAGCTCAACAAGTGGGCGACCGGCGGCCTGCTACCGGACCTGACCATCCTGCTGGACCTTCCGCCCGAGGCGGGGCTGAGCCGCCGGGCCAGGTCGGGGGACCGGCTGGAGGCCGAGCCTGCCGAGTTCCATCAGCGAGTGCGGACCGGCTTCCTGGCGCTGGCCAAGGCCGACCCCGACCGTTACCTGGTACTGGACGCCACCAAGGAGCCCGGCGACCTCAGCCGCGAGATCCAGTCCAGCGTCCGTGACCTCCTGCCGGACCCGGTGCCCATGACGGCCGAGGAGACGACGGGCAGCTTCCCGGCGGTGCGCGAATGACCGGCGGGCCGGCGTTTGACCAGCTCGTCGGGCAGGAGGCGGTAGTCGCCCAGCTCCGCCGGGCCGTGGCGGCGGCGAGCGACCCGGACGCCAGGCTCAGCGGCATGACCCACGCGTGGCTGTTCACCGGGCCGCCGGGTTCCGGCCGCTCGGTGGCCGCCCGCGATTTCGCCGCCGCGCTGCTGTGTGATCGCCAGGGCTGCGGCGAGTGCCCGGCCTGCCGGCAGGTCGCGGTGGGCTCCCACGCCGACCTGCTGCTCGTCCGGCCAGACGGGCTCTCTTACGGGGTACGCCAGACCAGGGATCTCGTCCTGAAGGCGGCCACGGCCCCGGTCAGCGGGCACTGGCGGGTCGTCTTGTTCGAGGATGCCGACCGGGCGACCGAGCAGGCCGCGAACGCGCTGCTCAAGGCGATCGAGGAACCGGCGCCGCGGACGGTCTGGCTGCTGTGCGCCCCGTATGCCGACGACCTGCCGACCACCATCAGGTCCCGCTGCCGGCTGGTGAACCTGCGCACGCCGCCCACCGCGGCGGTCGCGGAGGTCCTGCAGCGCGAGGGGATCAGCGCCGACCGGGCGCTGGCGGCCGCCCAGGCCGCGCAGGGGCACATCGGCCGGGCCCGGCGGCTGGCCACCGACCCCGAGGCCGCCCGGCGACGCGCCGACGTCCTCCGGGTCCCGTTCCAGGTCGGCAAGCTCGGCGACGCCCTGGCCGCCGCTGACGCCCTGGTCAAGGCGGCGAAGGCGGATGCCGAGGCGGTGACCGGCGAGCTGGACGAGCCGGAGCGTGACGCCATGCGCCGCGCCTTCGGCGAGGGCTCCACCGGCAAGGGCGTGGCGACCGCGATCCGGGGCGCGGCGGGCGCCCTCAAGGACCTGGAGAGCCGGCAGAAGTCGCGGGCGACGCGCGTGCAGCGGGACTCGCTGGACCGGGCGCTGCTCGACCTGGCCGGGTTCTACCGCGACGTGCTCGCCCTTCAGTTCGGCGCCGACGTGGAGCTGGCCAATGCCGGCCGGCACGACGACCTTAGCCGCCTGGCCGCCGCCTCCCGGCCCGAGGCCACGGTGCGCCGGATAGAGGCGATCATGAAGTGCCGCGAGCGGCTGGCCGGGGCCGTCGCCCCGCTGCTGGCCGTCGAGGAGATGACCATCGCCCTGCTGGACGACCACCGCGCCAGCTAACAGAGTGGGCGGCCCAGGGCAGACGGCTGCCGTGATCGCACCGTAACCTGGGGGTGTGGGCATGATGATGGCGGTGAGCTTCCAGCGCAACGGGCGGCTGTATTACCTGGATCCGGGGCCCTATCAGCCATCCGTCGGAACCAAGGTGCTGGTGCCGACCGACTCCGGGCCGGAGGTCGCCGAGTGCATCTGGGCGCCGCAGTGGGTCGACGACGAGATCGGCGGCCTGCCCGTGTGCGCCGGCCTGGCCGGGGACGAGCACCTGAGCCGGGACGAGTCGAACCGGCAGCGGCGCACCGAGGCGAAGGTAGCGGCGCGGCGACTCGTCCGCGAGCATGGCCTGCCGATGAAGGTCATCGCCGTTGACTACCTGGATGAGCCCAACGTCTTCACGATCTACTTCGGCGCGCCGCACCGGGTGGACTTCCGCGACCTGGTCCGCGACCTCGCCGGGCGACTGCGGGCGCGCGTCGAGCTGCGGCAGATCGGTCCGCGCGACGAGGCCCGGCTGCAGGGCGGCATCGGCCCGTGTGGCCGTGACCTGTGCTGCGCCACGTTCCTCAAGGATTTCGAGCCGGTGTCCGTCCGGATGGCCAAGGACCAGGACCTGCCGGTGAACCCGCTGCGGATCGCCGGGGCGTGCGGGCGGCTGATGTGCTGCCTGAAGTACGAGCACCCGCTCTATCAGGATTTCCGGGCGACGGCGCCCAGGTACGGCGAGCGGGTCGAGACCCCGGAGGGCCCCGGCACGGTCGTCGGGCACAACGTCCCGGCCGACCAGATCGTGGTCAAGCTCGCCGAGGACGGCCGGCGCTCCGCCTGCCCCAAGGCCAGCGTCTGCGGGTCCCGGCAGGCATACGAGGCGAAGTACGGCGACGCGCGAGACGCCCCGGCCGGCCTGTAGACTCCTTCCGCTGCCGTGTTGACGGCGGCACGCCGCCTTAGCTCAGTCGGCAGAGCGATTCACTCGTAATGAATAGGTCATCGGTTCGATTCCGATAGGCGGCTC
>DATKRH010000257.1:0-7763 GCA_035532295.1 Streptosporangiaceae bacterium | reverse complement strand
GAGGCGAGAGGCGCCCGGGCCATGGCCGCAGGGGGGCGGTGATGATCGTGTCGTCCTGGGCGCGGGCCTTCCCCGGCACCGCGGAACACGCCAGCGCTGCCCGCAGGTTCGTCGCATCCCTGCTCGAAGGCTCCCTCTTCGCCGAGGACGCCGCCCTCATCGTCTCCGAGCTATTTGCGAACGCGATCTTGCACAGCGAATCCGGCAAACCTGGCGGGCTGGTGACCGTCCAGGTCAGCCGGTGGCTGCTCGGGGTGCGGATAGCCGTCACCGACCAGGGATCGGTGCGGCATCCCGTCATCCGCGACGGTGAGCCCTCCCGCGAACTAGCGGAAAGCGGCAGCGGTCTGTACATGGTCCGCCAGCTAGCCGCCGAACTCGACTGGCACGACGATGCCTCCGGCCGCACCGTCCACGCCACTCTGGGCGCGCGTCCACCCGGTCAGCGCGGCCTGCCGGGCCATCAAGGGAGTGAGCGACTCCGGCTTCCCCAGTCCGCATGAGGATGCCGTCGGCTGGACCGTGAAGGAGCGCGCGCTGGAGTGGAACCACGACCCCGGACCTAGCCCTCTAGCGGCCTCGTTCGGTGCGGGTGGTGTGTTCGATGAGGTCGGCGACGGCTTGGCGGGCGGCGGGGGTGAGGGCGGCAAGTGCGCGGAGCTGAGCGCTGGTGACGCCGGAGTCGCGCATGAGGGCGAGCAGTTCGACTTGCTCGCGGAGCTGCCCGGCCTGTTCCTGGTCGTAGTCGTCGAAGAAGAAGGCGGGGTGGACGCCGAAGGTGGTGGCGAGGGCTTGGATGAGGCGCATCTGGGGGTTGGCGGCTTGGCCGTTGCGGAGTTTCCAGATGGTGGTGTGGGAGAACTCCTCGCCGGTGACCTTTTCGATGAGCGCGGCGACTTCGGCGTTGGAGTAGGGGCCGCGGCCTGCGGGGTGGGCCTGGTCGATGAGCCAGTTGACCTTGCCGGCGAGGGTGCGCAGGGGCTGCGTGGGCGTCTCGCCGGCGCGTGCAGCCTCAGCCATGACGATCCTCCTCGCGGTGCCTGGTCATCATCTTAGATCAACACCCTATTCCCTGGCGAGATTCTCTGGTTGACAGACGAGCCTGCTGGGCACCTATAGTGACAGCAACTCAGATTGATAGTCATGGCTTAGGCGACATCTATGGATGATGCCTCGTGCGAGGTGGCCGTGGACCTCACAGCGAACCGCTTCCGGCGCTTGTTCCGCCGCGTGACGCTCCGGGCGGGCACTGAGTGACTGCTGACCTGGGAAGGCGGGCCCGCGTCCGGGAGGCGGTCGGGTCCGCCGTCCAGTATGGGCTGCTGTTCGGTTTCGCCGCGGTGGCAGCGGCGATCTCAGCGCATGGCCTGGTGGGGTTCGCCCGCGCGAACATGGGGCTGGCCGGCCCGTGGCCTTACTTACTGTGGGGTGCGCTGGACGGCGCGGCGGGGTTGTGTGCGGTGCTGTTGATGCGCCGGGCCGCGCGGGGGGAGTCGGCGCTAGCGCCCTGGCTGGCGGTGTGGGGCCTGGTCGCCGCGTCGAGCCTGTTCAACTGGACACACGCTCCGGATCATGCGGGGGCGCGTGAGGCGTTCGCGTTGATGCCGGTGATCGCGGCGACCCTGTTTGAGTTCTCGCTGCGGGAGACGCGCCACACCGCGCGGCGTACCGAACGCCGCCTGGCGGGGCTGGGCTGGCTGCGCCCGGCCGAGCGAATCCGGGTGCAGATGCAGCTATCCGCAGACCCGGGCGTATCCGCGGAGGAGGCCACCCGGCGGGTCCGGGTCGAGTTCGCCGCCCGCCGCCTGCATACGCTGCGCCTGGCGTTAGCCGCCCAGGACCGGGCGGGCAAGCCCCGCGCCGGGACGTCGCGGCGGGTGCGCCGGGCCGAACGGCGCGCCCAGGCGTCGCTGACCCGGGCGCGGTTCGCCGACCCCGCGCTCGCGGCCGGCGTGCTGCGCCAGGTCCAGGTCCTCACCCTCACCGGCGCGCTGGCCAGGCTCGACTACACGACTGCGGGCGACTCCCGCGCCCTGCTCGCCAGCCTGATCACCGCCCGCGACAGCACACATCCACTCCCGGGCCAGGCGGCCGACCACCACGCCCTGACCGGCCGGGCATCGCCGAACGGCCATTCCCTCCCGCAGGTCAACGGGACGGTGGGGCACCTGCTTTCGGCCGGCGTGGACGGCAGCGGTGGGGGCATCTCGCCGCCGTTCCCTGTCGGCTTCCCGCCGCCGAGCCGGAATGGTCACGGTGACCGTGCGCTGATCGACGCCGCTGCCCGCTTGGTCGCGCAGGCTCGCGAGGACGGCGATCGTCTGAGCCAGGCCGCGCTCGCCCGCCGCCTGCGCGCCGAGGGCTTCCATATCGCGAACGAACGGCTGCGCTGGCTAGCTGCCGTCAGCGGCCTCGAACCGGATTCGGGGCAGATGTAATGGCCTCCCGTCCTCGCGAACACGGTCCCAGCAGGCGCAACCCCGAGCAGGCGCTCGCGGAACTCCGCGAGCGGGCGGCCGGGCAGACCCGGGCGCTGGCGTCGGGGGAAGACTGGGCCAGGTGGCTGCGGATCGCGGCGCGGTTCCCTGGCTGGAGTTTCACCAACGTCATGCTTATCGTCGGCCAGTGGCCCGCCGCGACCCTGGTCGCCGGATACGACCAATGGCAGGCGCGGGGCCGTCAGGTCCGCAAAGGCGAGCCCGGCATCCAGGTCATCGCTGAACCTGGCCAGCCGCCGGGCGCTGTCGGCCAGCAGCGGGCTGGTCGTGCTGGCCGGGGGACGCTGCGGCAGGAGGCGGGCAAGCCCTGGGTGGCGTATGTATGGGATGTCTCCCAGACCACCGGGCCGCCTGTCCACGATCCGGCCGAGCCGTTCCCGGATCACAGTGCCATGCTGCCAGGGCTGTGGGACGCGCTGACCTGGCTGGCCCGGCGTGAAGGGTTCGCGGTCGAGCGCGCTGTCAGCGGTGACGGTGACGGCGAGACCAGCTGGAGCGGTCACCGTATCCGGGTCAATGCCGGTCTTGACGGTCTGGCGGCGGCGCGGGCGCTACTCCACGAACTCGGCCACGTCCTGGCCCACGGCGGCGCCGTGCACGTGCCGGGGGAGAGCACGGCTGGGTGCCGGGGCGTCCGCAAGGTGGAGGCTGACTCGGTCACGTTCATCGTCGCTGCCCGGCTCGGGATGGATACCTCTCTATATACGTGGCCGTTCGTGGCGAGTTGGGCGGGCAGCGACCCGCGGGCACGGCCGGAGGAAACCGTCCGCGCTGCTGGGTCGCGGATCACCCAGGCCGCCGCCGTGATCATCTCCCACCTCGACGCCGCCCTGTTCGGCACGTCGGCCGGGGACACGCCAGCCGTTCGGGCTGAAGAACCAGAGCCCGGGCGGGACGTCGGCCTTGGCGGAAAGCAGGCGGGCGCGCCTACGGAGGAGGAGATCCGGCGGGCGCTGGCGGAGACCGAACGGTTCTACCGCAGGCGGCTGCACGGCAGCTGGGCGCCGGGTTACCTGGCGGGGCGCGGGCTCGGGGCGGCGGCGGGGGAGCGGTGGGGGGCCGGGTACGCGCCGGGCGGGTGGACGGCGCTCACTAGCCACCTGCGCCGACGCGGGTTCGGGGACGCGGTGATCGAGGCGGCCGGGCTGGCCCGCCGGTCGGCGCGGGGAACGCTGATCGACTGTTTCCGGGACCGGGTCGTGTTCGCGGTCCGCGACGAGCGGGGGAGGATCGCCGGGTTCATCGGGCGGGCGCGGCCGGACGCCGGGGCGGGGGCGCCGAAGTACCTGAACAGCCCGCAGACCCCGCTCTACCGCAAGGGGGACCTACTGTTCGGCCTGCACGAGGGTCGCGGTCTGCTGGAGCGCGGGGCGATGCCGGTGATCGTGGAAGGCCCATTCGACGCGATCGCCGTCACCGAGGCCGGGGCCGGGCGGTACGTGGGGCTCGCGCCGTGCGGGACAGCGCTGAGCGGGCGGCAGGTGGAGGCGCTCGCTGAGGTGACTGATCTGGACCGGGTCGGGGTGCTGGTCGCACTCGACGGGGACCGGGCCGGGCGTGAGGGGATCGTGCGGGCCTACCAGGTGCTGCTCACGCACACCGGCAGGTTGAGCGCGGCGATCCTGCCTGGCGGGCGCGACCCAGCCGAGATCCTGCAAACCGATGGGGCGGACTCGCTGGCGGAGGCGCTGGGCAGGACCGATCCGCTGGCCCAGGTGGTTATCGATGCCCATCTGGACGAGTGGGGTAGGCGGCTCGAACACGCCGAAGGGCAGCTTGCGGCCATGCGCAGCGCTGCGACGCTCATCGCACGCACGCTCCCGATCGGCACCGTTGAGACGATCCAGCGGATCACCTGCGGGCGCAGCCTCTCCGCGCTGGACGACGAACAACGGCCCGTGGTCAACGCCGAACTGCCGGAGATCGCCGGGCAACTGCCAGCCGGGGCGATCTGCCAGATCGTCCGCGTCGCAGACCGGACGGGGTGCGACTACTCGGAAGTCACCGTGGAAGTCGCGACCGCTGCTACTCGGGAGTCCCTGCTCCCAGAAGCGCTCACGGCGCGCGATCCCATGAGCGATCCAGCCCACCTGCCGCGTGCTACTAAGAGTGCGGCTACCGCCGCGCTCGCCTCGACGGGTTTCCCCTGCGCTGCCTTGCACCCTCGGCACACGTCCGGCACCAGCGCCCTTGGTGTCCCGGGAATCTGGCCGCCACGAGCACGAGCATGGGCGGGCAAGGACGTCACACCGGTGAATTATCGAAGGTAACGGCAAAGGAACCACCAGAACGAGAGCCATGGCAACGGGATGGTCAGATGCGCGGGTGCGGACTTGGCTTGAGGATGCAGACCTCGCTGTCGGCATGCGCGTCTAGAGTCGGGGGCGGGCAGGTACGGTGCGCCCGTCGGCACGTGGTGTGCCAGCCGGGCAGGTTGCCGGGGGGCGGGGTTGTGAGGTTTGGAGGAGCGGTAGAGCATATGGGTGTCCGGCTGGAGGATGTCACCCCAGGCGCGCTGGTCGGCGGCATCGCTGGCGACGGCGCGGTGACGGTGGTGGCCGTGCGCTGGATCGGGTCGAACGCGCTTCAGCTCACCTACCGCACCGGCGATGGCCGCCTGGATGAGCGTCTGCTGTACCGCGACCACGAACCCAGGCTGACGCTGGCCGAGGCGGCTGCCGCCTACGACTTCACCGGGGACGCGGCGACGTTCAAGCTGGCCGCGGAGGCGCTGCGGATCAGGATGGCGGCCCGGTTCGACCCGATGCTGGCGGTGCACACCAGTGACCTGGAGCCGCTGCCGCACCAGATCGAGGCCGTATACGGGGAGCTGCTGGAGCGCACCCCGCTGCGGTTCCTGCTCGCCGACGACCCCGGCGCCGGTAAAACGATCATGGCCGGACTGTACGCGAAGGAGCTGATGCTCCGCGGGGACGCCGAACGCTGCCTGATCGTGGCCCCAGCCAGCCTCGTTGACCAGTGGCAGGAGGAGCTGGCGGATAAGTTCGGCCTGCGGTTCGAGTTGCTCACCCGCCAGCTCGCCGACGCGGCCATCGACGGCAGCGTGTTCACCAGGTTCCCGCTGCTGATCGCCCGCATGGACCAGCTGTCCCGCTCCGATGACCTGCGCGCGCAACTGGACCGCTGCGACTGGGATCTGGTGGTGGTGGATGAGGCGCACCGGATGTCGGCGCACTATTTCGGCCCGGAGCTGAAGACCACCAAGCGCTACCAGCTCGGCCAGCTGCTCGGCCGCCACACCCGCCACCTGCTGCTGATGACCGCGACCCCGCACGCCGGTAAGGAGGAGGACTTCCAGCTGTTCATGGCGCTGCTGGATGGCGACAGGTTCGAGGGCCGCTACCGCGACGCGGTGCACACCGTGGACACCGAGGGCCTGATGCGGCGCATGGTGAAAGAGGAGCTGCTCACCTTCGAGGGCAAGCCGCTGTTCCCCGAGCGCCGCGCCTACACCGTGCCCTACCCCCTGTCGGACGGTGAGCAGGAGCTGTATGACGCGGTCACCCAGTACGTCCGGGAGGAGATGAACCGCGCCGACCGACTCAAGCAGGAGGGCGACACCCGGCGCGGCCTGACTGTCGGGTTCGCGCTCACCGTCCTGCAGCGCCGGCTCGCCTCCAGCCCCGAGGCGATCCTGAAGTCACTGGAACGCAGGCGCCGCCGGCTCGAACGCCGCAGCCGCGAGATGACAAGCGCGGCCGCCTCCCCCATAGAGCAGAGCCTGCGCCAGCGCCTGTCCACCCTGCTCGGCAAGGACACAGGCGAAGACCTCGACGAGATCGACGATCTGACCAGCGGCGAGGTCGAGGAGCTGGAGTCCGAGGTTGCCGACGCCGCGACCGCCGCCCGCACCGCCGCCGAACTCGACTACGAGATCACCCTGCTGGGCGACCTGGCCGACCTGGCCCGCCGAGTCCGCCACTCCGGCACGGACAGGAAGTGGACCGAGCTGCGGGAGCTGCTATCGGCGAACGCGCTCATCCGCGACCCGGCCGGCAACCTCCGCAAGATCATCATCTTCACCGAGCACCGGGACACCCTCGAATATCTTGCCGAACGGATCCGCGGCCACCTTGGCCACCCGGAAGCTGTCGTCACCATTCACGGCGGCGTGCGCCGCGAGGAACGCCGCAAGGTCATGGAAGTCTTCGCCCAGGACACCGACTGCCGGGTGCTTGTCGCGACCGACGCCGCGGGGGAGGGCTTGAACCTGCAGCGCGCCCACCTGATGGTCAACTACGACCTGCCGTGGAACCCCAACCGGATCGAGCAGCGGTTCGGCCGCATCCACCGGATCGGCCAGACCGAGGTGTGCCACCTGTGGAACCTGGTCGCCGAGGGCACCCGGGAGGGCGCGGTGTTCCTGCGGCTCCTCGACAAGCTCGAAGAGCAGCGTGTCGCCTACAAGGGCAAGGTCTTCGACGTGCTCGGGGACGCGTTCGAGGGTCAGCCGCTGCGCCAGTTGCTGCTGGACGCGATCCGTTACGGCGAGCAGCCCGAGGTCCGTGCCCGCCTGGACCAGGTCATCGACGCTACGGTCGGCGAGGGATTGGACCGGCTCATCGCCGAGCGGGCTGCCTACCATGACGTGCTCGCCCGGACCGACGTGGCGAAGTGGCGGGCCAGGATGGAGGAAGCCCGGGCACGCCGTCTGCAGCCGCACTATGTGCGGGCGTTCTTCCTGGCCGCGTTCACGCTGCTCGGCGGGACGATCGCGGAACGCGAAGCGGGCCGTTACGAGATCCGCCACGTGCCCGCCGACATCCGCGATCGGGACCGCCAGATCGGCCTCGGCGCGCCGGTGCTGCACAAGTACGAGCGGGTGACGTTCGACCGGGAACTTGTCCGCCCCGCTGGCCTGCCCCGCGCTGACTTGCTCGCGCCCGGTCATCCGCTGCTCGACGCGGTCACCGACCTGGTCATCGAGCGTTACGGCACCCTGCTCAAGCACGGCACCACGCTGGTCAACCGGCACGATCCAGGCGAGCAGCCACGGTTGCTGGTTGCGGTCACCCAGGAGATCACCGACGGCCACGACCCGGCCCGCACGGTCAGCAAACGGTTCGACTTCGCCGAGATCACCCCGGCTGGCGCGCAGCCGACCGCCGAGGCCCGCTACCTGGACTACGAACCCGCAACCGACACAGAACGGGCTGCCGCCGCCTACCTGCTCGCCGAGCCATGGCTGCGATCCGGGGTGGACCAGCTCGCACTGGACTGGGCGGTCGAGTATGGCATGCCGGC
>DATKRH010000256.1:0-11406 GCA_035532295.1 Streptosporangiaceae bacterium | reverse complement strand
TCGCCCTGCGCATGGCCCGCCAGCAAGTCCTGTCCCGCTCCGACCCGCCACACTTGTGGGTGGTGATCGACGAGGCGGTCCTGCGCCGTCCCGCCGCCGGGGCCGCGGTTATGCGCGCCCAGCTCACCCGCCTCATCGAGGCCGCCGGGACGCCCAGCATCACCCTGCAGGTGCTGCCATTCGCCGGGGGCCCGCATCCCGCCATGTACGGCATGTTCCACCTGCTGCGCTTCCCTGCCGCCGAGCTGCCTGACATCGTTTACGGCGAGAACATGACCAGCGCCTTCTACCTCGACAAGCCACACGAGGTTGCCGCCTACGCCCAGGCACTCTCGTGTCGATGTCGGCCGATGAGAAACCGTCAGTTATCACGCTGCCTCCCCGATCCGCCGTGCGGGGTCATTCAGGGGCGCTTCGCTTTCCGGGCCGAAAGGGAACTGGAAAGGAGTCGGCGTGCACCCTGCCCGCAGGTTGCGCCAGGCAGCCTTTGTGCTGACAGTAGTTTCCCAGCGGTGAATTCCAGCAGGCTTCGGCACTGTAGATTGCTTCATCGGTCCCTTCCAAGAGCGCAGCACCCGTCATGCCCAGCATTCCCCGGTTTCTCCCAGAAGAGAAGGGACAAAAACGGGCAGAGCCGGACACCGTCCGTTCGCGGCCGCGCCTGGCTGAACGCACGGTCGCCGCTGGTGCCTGCGGGCACTGCGCGCCGCACGGGGAAGGAACCGGCATGCACCGCGGCAGCCCCCGTAGTCAGGCGACCGCCAGGTAGGAGCCGGCCAGGATCAGCGCCAGGCCGGCGATGGCCCCGGGATGAAGATGCTCGCCGAGGAACGCCAGGCCATACAGGACCGCGAAAGCCGGGGCCAGGTACCCGGCCAGGTTGGCCCGTACCGCACCGGCACGCTGGATGAGGAGGTAGAAGCCGGCCAGTGCCGCGCCAGTGCCGGCCACTCCGAGCACTACCACCCAGACCGCTGTGGCCAGGCCGGGGACCGCCAGGCCAGTGGCGGCAGCGAACGGGACGAGAGCGATCGCGCTCACGGTCATCGCGGCGGCGGCGGTGGCGACCGGCGGTACCTCGGGGATGACCCGCTCGATGTACACACTGCCAGCGGCATAGCAGGCCGCCGCGGCCAGCAGCTCCAGGCCGCCCAGCCCCGTGCTTCCGTCCAGGCGCAGGCCAGCAGCGAACAGGGCGATCACGCCGCATAGCCCGGTCAGGATCCCGGCCATTGTCCTGGCCCGCAGGCCGCCGCCGGCCGCCGCCGTCAGCACTGCTGCCCACAGCGCCTGAGTGGCCAGCACGATGCCAGCCAGCGCGGCGGAAACGTGCTGCTGACCGGCGGTCAGCAGCACCAGCGGGATCGTGGCCTGCAGCAGCGCGGCGCCCAGCACCGCGAGCGGGCGGGCAGCAGCCGCGCGGAGGACCCCGGCACGCAGGGCCACCGGCAGCAGCACCACCGCAGCCAGAGCCGCCCGGTAGAAAACAACTGCTGGCGGTGACAGTTCCCGCAGGGCAATCGTGGTCAGCGGGTACACCGCACCCCACGTGGCGCCGAGGACGAGCAGCAGGGCACTATCCCGGCGCGTCAACCCAGCTACCCGCCGACCAGCAACTGCTCGTCGAGGGCGCGCACCTCCCCGGAGTCCCGCCACGGTTCCATCCGGCGGCGCAGGCCGGTCACGTAACGCATGATGCGCGGTGACCCGGTGGCACCTGCGACCTGGAACGCCCGGCCGGCAAGCCGGGTGGCCTCACCGATCTCCCCTCCGGCGAGACGGGCGCTCGCCGCCGCAGCGAGAACCTCGCCGGACTCGCGGACATCGGCTTGCGACCAGGACGCCAGGGCCTGATCGATCGCCGCGAGGCCCTCAGCTACTGCCGCCGTGACCTTATGCTCAGCCAGGGCCAGCAGCGCATGCCCGCTCCACTTGTCCAGGTACGGCTCCCCGAAGAAGGCCAGATAAGGCGGTCGCGGCTCCTCAGCCCGCGACAGCAGCCAGGCCGCCGCCTCCAGGTCAGCCCGGCAGGATCGCTCATGATCCGGGCCCAGGCACGCATGCACGTAGCCGCGGGTCACAGCGAGCCAGGACCGCAGCGCATAAGACGCCGCAGTGCCCGCGATCCGCCCTGCGGCATCGGCGAACACCAGGGCGTCAGCATGACGGCCGCACTCAGACAGGGTACGGCTCATCCGCCCGGCCAGGAACGCGCGCAGATCCACGTCATCCAGGCCGCGAGCCAGCTCAGAACACTGACGGTACTGCGCCGCCGCGTCGTCAAAATGGTCCAGGTCAAAAGACAGCCAGGCCAGCAGGATGCCCGCATCAGCGGTCACCGCGGCCACCTGCCGCCAGGCGTCGGCGGTGCGGGCATCCCGCAGCCAGCCCGCAAGCCGCCGCTGATGCTCAGTCACCAGGCCGTACACCGCACCCGGGCCGAGCACCCCATCCAGCCGCCTGCAGCAGGCAATCAGCTCCGCGCTCGCCGCGACCGCCTCGTCCAGATCACCCGGCGCAGGATCGGCCAGGCGATACGGGGCCAGCGCCAGAACCCCCGCCGCTCCGGCACCGAGGAAGAACGCCCGCCGCTGCATCAGCTCATCCCACGCCTGGAGGACATCAGGCAACGTCCCACCTGATTGCCCTCCACTGTGCGCTCCCACGGCCGGAAGCGTCACACCAGGGTCGCTGCCCGGCGGATCCCAGACGAGCGCGCCCCCGGGTGCCGCATAGCCGGCAGGCTGGGCTACGGTGGCGCCGGCTGGCGCTGCTGGCTGGCCCGCAGTGCCCCCGGCACCGAACTGGCCTGGTGAGAGGCGCAGGGCGGCGCAGTACAGCAGCATGTAGCGTTCAGAAATCCCGGAACCGTCGCGTTCCCAGCGGCGGATATAGGCGATCAGGGTATCCAGCGCGGGAAGCGTATCGCGCTCACCGCCCGCTGCCCGGGCGAGCTGACGCGCCATCTCGGGAACATCCCAGCCACGAGTCCGCCGCTGCACCCGCAACCACGCACCCATGTGCTGTGACATCCCGCGCATCCTCTCGTCACCAGATTCTCTCGGCGCGCACTCGCGGTGCCCACACATCCACCATTGTCACCCATCCGGCCGGCCATCCCGGCGCCGAGCCTGTAAGCGGCGTGCGCCAATCGGGCGTGAGTTGCCAGCGAACGGCGGCCATGATCAGCACTCAGCCGATCGCCGCGCCTTTCCGCATGCGGTCAGGTGACCTCATCCTGATCTTGATCTCGTTGACCAGTTCGCCGCGGACGATTCCCGACCCGGGCCAGCAGAGCCGCGCTTAACTATGTGGTCGCGATTCGCATGAACGTCCCACCGCTCACGCCGAGACCCGCGGCAGTCTGCTGGCGGCGAACCCGCCAGTCGGTACCCCGGCAGACAGCGACGCTGCAGGTGAAGGTAGACGCCGGGATTGCCGATGTTCCAGCGGCGGGCCGTACGTACCAGCATGCGAACCGCGAGGTGCTGGCTGAAGGTACCCCGCTGGCCATGCGTCTGCGCAGGTCGCGGGCCGCAAGAGGCGCGGTAAGCGGTGTCAGCGCGATTGAGTGCTGCTGGCAGCAGTTTGCGAGTGCACCCGCAAGCGGGCGGCGGGCCGCGCGGGATGGCAGATCATCGGCGAGTGTGCCGTGCGAGCATGGTGAACGAGTTGGGGAGCTGTCCCCGCCATGCCGCCGCCTCGACGTTCCGCGGTCGCCAGAAAGGCTCAGGGTGCTCGGCGACGTGCAGCACGTCCAGCCCGGCCGAGATCACCGCGTTGATAATCTCTCCCAGAGTCCACTGCCACTCCACCGCACCCCGTGCCGGGAACGTGTCGTTCACGTGCCAGCGCCCGAAGTAATTGCGGTCAGGCCGGATGCGGGCCGTGTCCTCGTCCCAGGTCCACAGCGGCACTGCCGGATGGGCCTCGCAGATGAACAGGTGTCCCCCCGGCCCTAGAAGGCGGGCGGCGTCCCTGGCCCAGGCAGCCAGGTCCCGCATCCAGATCAGCGCGCCCTTGCCGGTGTACACGAGGTCAGCGCATTCGCTGCGCAGCGGGACACCCGGCACCTCAGCCACCACGTACCGGCAGGCGACGGCCAGTTCCTCCGCTCTGCGCTGCGCCGCGGTGGCCGCCACCTCACTGAAGTCGACACCGGTCACGGAGCGAGCGCCAGCGGCGACCAGGGCGATGTCGTCGAGACCGTGGCCGCTCTGCAGATGCACCACGGCAGGCGAGGACCGCAGCAATGGGCGCAGCAGATCGAGCTCGCACTCGATGAGCGACGACTGGTCCCTCGCGAGTTGCAGGAGCTCCTGATACTCGCGAACGTGCTTCTCCGAAGCCGCCTCCCAGGCAGCGCGATTCAGCTCCACGTCCGGATCCATGCAGCTGACTCTCATCAACGCCGGGCAACGACGCAAGTACAGCCGTGCTAACCCGCCCGGAGCACTAGCCGACCGGTACCCGGACCTGCGGTAACGCAGCAGATCAGGATCGTCGCAAAGGATACCGATGTCTCAGTGGGCCGAACGTACCAGCATGCGAACCGTGACATCCTGATCGAAGGTGATCTGCTTCCGGTACGTCTGCGCAGGTCAGGGATAGCAAAGGGCGCGCGATGAGCCGCGTCAGCACCAGATCTGAAGCGTTCCAGGGCGGTGCCCCGGCGGCCGGGAGTCGGGCTGATGCGTGCATCCGCGTGGCGGCCGGGGTGACCGTGGCCGGGCTGGCGGGCATCGCGGGCGCGATCAGCTACAGCCACATGCAGGAGCTGGCCGCCGCGCCTGGGGAGACGGGGTGGCAGGCGCACGCGTTCCCGCTGTCGGTGGATGGCATCGAGATCGTGGCCTCGCTGGTGCTGCTGGCCGACCGGCGCACCCGGGCGCCGGTCGGGCTGGCTGCAGTGGGCCGCGCTGGCCGCCGGGACGACGGCGAGCCTGGCCGCGAACGTCGCGGCGGCCGGCGCCGGGCCGGCCGGACGGGTGATCGCGGGCTGGCCCGCGTTCGCGCCCGCGGGAACCGGGGCAGCCTGGGCACCCTGCGCCGGCTCACCACCCGGCTTCGCCCGGACACCGCCGTCACCGCGTCACCACCGGCACCTGCCGCCAAGAAGGCAGCCAGCTGGATCCTCACCCCGCCCGGCAAGCTCGCCGCTGACAACCGCGCCAAGCTCGCGCGGATCACCGCCCGCTGAGAGGAACTAAGAGTCACCCGTGTCTTGGTCCGCGAGTTCGCTGACGTGCTCTGCCACCGTCACGGCGTGCTGCCGCCGCCGTCAGCCTCGGATGGCCCCGGGCTGGTAGCATTTTCGTGCCACGGAAGAGTCCGGGGAAGTCCGAAATTAGCTAAGGGTTGACGCAAATCATGCTTGACAGGCGCTTCATCCGGGAAAATGCGGAAATAGTGAAAGACGCTATCCGGGTAAAAGGTATTGACCTTGATATCGATGAGCTGCTGTATCTAGATCAGTTGACGCGGAAGCTTCAGTTCGAGGTTGATGAGGGTCAGGCCCGGCGGAAAGTATTCGCGAAGCAGTTCGCGAAGGCTGATGAGGTCAGCCGGGCTGAAATGCGCGCCGAGCATGAAGGCTTTGACCGGGAGCTTCGCGAGCTGCGGGAACGGTTCACTGAGACGAGCGCGAAGCTTCATGAGATGCTGCTGCTCACGCCCGGGATCCCGTGGGACGGCGCTCCGGTCGGCGCCGACGAGTCGGCGAACGTCACGATCAAAACGTGGGGAGAACGCCCGGAGTTCGGCTTCGAGCCACTGGACCACGTGGAGATCGCTGAGAAGCGTGGCTGGGCTGAGTTCGCTCGCGCCCGTAAGGTAGCTGGTGAGCGCGCCTATGCACTCGTCGGTGATCTCGTCTTGCTGGAACGGGCTATCCATTCCTACGCCCTGGATCTGCTCCGGGCCAGGAACTTCACGCCCATCTCCGTACCGGTCCTCGTCAAGGAAGCCCCGCTCGTCGGGAGCGGCATGTTCCCGAAGGGCCGGGAGGAAACCTACGAGCTTCCTGCCGATAACTTGTTCCTAGCCGGCACCGCCGAAGTCGCACTGGTCGGGTTGCACTCCGGCGAGATCCTGGATAAGAACCGCCTGCCGGTTCTTTATGCCGGCATCTCGCCGTGTTTCCGGCGTGAGATAGGCAGCGCGAGCCGTGATGTGCGCGGACTGCTGCGGGTCCACCAGTTCGAGAAGGTTGAGCAGTTCGTTATCTGCGAGGCCGACGACGCCGAGTCCGCCCGCTGGCACGGGGTGCTGCTGTCCTGCGCGGAACAGATACTCCAGGACTTCGGGCTGCATTATGAGGTCGTGGAGTGCTCTACCGGGGACATGGGGCTCGGTAAGTTCCGGATGAACGACATTAACACCTGGTTCCCGTCGCTGGATCGCTTCCGCGAGACGCACAGCTGCTCCACGTTGCACGACTGGCAGGCGAGGCGGGCGAACCTTCGTTACCGTGACGAGGACGGCGCGGTGCGGTATGTGCATACGCTTAACAACACTGCGGTGGCTACGCCCCGCCTGCTCGCCGCCCTCATCGAGAACTTCCAGACGCAGGACCATGGCATGCGCATTCCGGACGTCCTCCGTTCATACCTCGGCAATCGCGACGTGCTGTAGGGCTGCCTCGTCCCGTTCGGCCGCGGGCGCTGACTTGGGTCAGCTGCCTCAGGCGTGCTCGCTGCGTGTCCGGTAGTAGATCGGCGCGTTTGCCTTCCGGAGCCCGGCAATCCGCTCGGCATCGCTGTTCGAGCGCCAGCCGGTCGGGACGTCTTTGCCGATGAGCTTCCGGAAGCGCGGGGGGTTCCGGGCGAGTACATCTTCGCCGATGATCTCGTCGTAGCGCTCTTGCGGGCGCATGTACATGCGGGAATACAGGGTGGAGAGGGTGAGCCGCAGGCCTGGGAAGGTGCGGGGAAGCGCTCCATGCCAGGTGTTGCCATGGAACACGATGGCCGCGCCAGCGGGGGCCTCGACTGGCACGGCTTCCCTTGCACCCTGTCCATCGCGCGGCCGGTGACAGTACCGGTGGCTGCCCGGGACGACCGTGAGACATCCGCCAGCGGCGGTGTAGTCGGTCAGGCAGTAGTTGACGTTGGCTACCTGCGCGTACGGCGGCAGCGGATCGGGCACGTAGGCGGTGTCGCTGTGCACCCCGAGAGCAGCCGGGCCGGGTCCCTTGATGTACCCGGTCACGCTGCTGATCGTGCAGCTCTGGCCCAGCAGGTAGGTGATGAGCGGGAGGACCACGGGGTGCAGAATCAATTCCTCGAATGGCCTGCCTCCTCGGGTGAGCAGGAGCATCACTTCCTGAGTACGGTCTTCGTGTGACCTGCTCAGGGGGTCAGCGGGCGCACCGTCCTGCTCTCCGGCAAGCGTGAGGAGCGCACGCTCAAGCACCGCAGTGGCGTCGGGCCGCAGCGCATCCTTGATGACTGTGTATCCAGTGAGATCGAGTTCATACACGTGGCGCTCCAACTGATGCTCGCGTATGAGGGCATCAATGTCAGCCAGGTGCCCGGTGATGAGACGGAATCCATCCGCGCCCTTCGAGGCTGCTGGCCCTCCGGGTGCTGCTGGCCGCTGGTCCACGGTGTATCTCCTGGCTAAAGAAGGGGCGTACGCCTCGGGTGAACGGGGATCATTGCGGCCATTGATCCTGTCTGCGCGCTGGCTCCCACGAACCGGAAGGTGATCGCTCGAATCGGAGCAGCTGGCGAGCCGCAAGCCTCAGAAGGTGATCCTGCGCCTGCATCAGCCTGCCCGTCGCGTCATCGCGGGCAGCTGATGAGAGGTACTGGCGAAGGGTCATCTCAAGTTCGCTGACCTCGTCTGGGCGCAGCCGCGCGAGCGCTGCCCAGCCACGGCGGCTGCGCAGCTTCTGCCGGGCCCAGTGCCGGTAGCTGGCAGGGGCGTGTGTGCGGACCACTGCGCCGGGAGCGTGGGCGAAGGCTGAACCTGCTTCCTTCGCGTGCAGACCTATGGACGCGTCGTCGACGATGGGGACAAGCGGCCTGCGCGGGAACAGATCGCGTCTGATGCCGTAGATGGCACCGGGAAGCGCCCACAGAAGATCTGGGTGGTTGGCCCGCATCTCCTCCCAGCACCTGAACGATGTCGTCGCCCAGCGTTCGAGCATGCGCTGCTGGGCGTTGGCCGCGCGTGGCAGAAGCTCGATGCGCCCGGTTACGACGTCGGCGGAGCCGTCGAGGATCGGCTGTGCCAGGAACCGGAAGGTGTCCGGCTCGACCAGGACGTCCGCGTCGACGAGGAGCAGGATCTGGCCCCGGGCCACGTCAGCGCCGGCGCGGAGGGCGTTGAACTTCCCGGGCCGTGGCGCCGCGTGCCAGCGTAGCTGCGGGTCCTCCGATGGCGGATTCGCGAGGAATGGCGAGGTGGGCGGCATGATCACCAGCACCTCTGCTGGCTGCGGCAGCTCATGAGCCGCCTTCAGGATCGCCGGCAGTGTCGCTGGCAGCGTCAGTTCCTCGTTGCGGGCGGGAACGAGGACGCTGATGCAGGGCCGGACGTGACCACCCATATGTGACAGATCTCCTCGTGTTCTCAGTACCTGGCGGCGGGACGGGCACCTGTGCGGCTGTGTCACGCGCGCAGGAAAGCCCATGCGGCTGCCCGTACCTGCCGTTGAGCTAGGCGCAGCCCGGCGACGGGGACAAACTCATCGGGCGCATGTGCCTGCTGCAGGCTTCCCGGTCCGTAGACGATCGCTGGTGTCCCCGCTTTAGCGAAGTACCGCGCGTCGGTTCCTCCCGCGAAGGCTGTTGTCGCTGATGGCTGGCCTGTTTCGTGCTGTGCGGCGCGGAACGCCTCCGCGAGCCGGTCCTCAGCGGAGATGCAGTGGGACTGGCAGCCGCCGCCCTGGTAACGCGTGATGAGCACCGTGACGCCGGAGCTTCGCCGGACCTTCTCCGCGGCCATGTCGTAGAGCGCGAGCACGTCGTCGCGTTCGCGTCCGGGAAGGACCCGGATGTCGCAGCGCAGCCGGCATTCTCCGGGGATGGTTCCGGGATGGCCGGGCATCGCGAAGTCACCGACGTTGAGACGGGGGTGACCGGGGAAGGCCGGGTCGGTCGCGGCGTCGGCAAGGAGCGCTTCTAGCTCAGTGATGTACCGGATCGCCGCCCGGAAGGCATCATGCCCGCGTTCTGGCGTTCCGGCGTGCGCGGCGCGGCCACTGATCGTGATCTCCGCCCAGGCGTTTCCCAGCTGTGCCAGCGACGGAGCGCAGCTTGTCGGCTCGGCCACGATGGCACCGTCCGCGGTGAGCAGTCCCTGCGTCAGCAGGTATTCCGCCCCCAGCCTGCTGCCGTCCTCCTCGTCCGCTACAGCCTGGACGACGAGTTCGCCGGACCACCCCGGCTCGCCCGCGAGGGCGCAGGCCGCCGCGAGCTGGGCGGCCAGGCCGCCCTTTGTGTCACACGCACCGAGCCCGTACAGGAGGCCGTCGCGTTCCACGGCCCGGAACGGGTCGGCCGTCCACAAGCTGGCCGTGTTCGGGGCCACGGCCGGCTTGGTGTCCGTGTGCGCCTGGAGTATGAGGCGCCGGCCGTCACCACGGCGCAGGCGGGCAACGACATTAGGGCGCCCCGGCTGCGCCTCATGCCAGCTGACCTCGAAGCCTGCTGCCGAGAGCAGGCCAGCAACCTTCCGCGCAACTGCGTCTTCGCCGCCAGGCGGGTTCTCGCTGGGCGTGGCGATCAGGTCACGGCACAGGCCGGCCACATCAATCCCCGCGCTGGGGGCGTCCTTGGGCTGGTTCACATCTCACCTAATCCATGCCGCGAATCGATGACGGCCAGCTCTGCTGGGTGGCGGGCGCCGGCGAACCGGACGAGATTGCGAGCGTCAGGGGTGATCAGCGTCCGGCCATTCAGCCAGCCGCGTTTTGCTTCGATCAGTTCCCAGAGCGATGCCAGTGCCCTGCGGTTGAGCAGCACAGGGGCATTGGCGGCGCGATGCTCAGCAGGCAGGGGGACGACCCGGCCCAGCGCGCCCGCGCCCTGGGCCGGGTCCTCTGCGCAGTCATCCCACGCTGCCGCCGGCAGAGCCGCGAACGGGAAAACCTCCGCCGCTGGGATAATCCGGAGTTGCGGCGGGAGGGGCTCATCACGGAGCCGGAGGGAAAGCAGGTCGAGCACGGCGATGCTCACCTGCTGGTAGCCGCGTTGCCGCACGATCTCGCCTATCTGGGCAACGGCCCGGTCGTGCTCCGCGGACATGCCGACGTCCAGCAGCAGGCCGCTCGCCCGGTGCAGAGCGGCGGACAACGCCAGGTCCCTTACGAATGGCGGTCCCTTGCCAGCCGGCCTCGCTTCAAGCTGGCTGATGAGGCTGGGTGCCGCCAGCTTGAGCATCGGCCCGGTGAGCACGAGCACCCCGCCGATAAGGGGGCCGCTGCGACGCGGCGAAGGCGGCGGCTCTGCGAGCAGCGCCTGGACACTCCGGATCACCAGTTGCGCACCGGGATCGCGAGCAATCAGATCGGCGAGTTCCGCTGCGCGCTGGTCGAAACCCGCACGGTCGAGGCATTCAGTCGCGGCCCGGTGTGCCCGGCGCGCTGTCGCGAACCTGACCCCGGTCGGGCACGGGGCGTGGCAGGCGCCGCATTCGATGCATCCGGCGAGGTGCCGTGACGCCAGGGGATCCCTGCCGCCGCCGGCGAGCATTTCGGCGGTGAGACGGATGCGTCCTCGTGGCGAGTCGCCTTCTGACCGGTCGTCCTGGAAGGTGGGGCATGCGCTGAGGCAGAGCCCGCAGTTGGTGCACTTGCGCAGCTCATCCCCGACGATGCTGACCCAGGTCACGGCGGTGCCGCCAGAAAAGCGCTGATGATTCGGCCGGTGAGGCCCGATCGGCGGCTTGGGCTGGGCGGTTCGCCGCGCCACCATACGCGCCGGTGTCCTGTGGACGTGAAGGCTGCCCGTCCCCCGCCCGCGAGGTTGCGGAGGAGCGCAATCTGGCGCGGGGAGCCGTCGGGTGCCCCGGCCAGGGAAGTCCCGTCGTCAGCGAGGGCGCGCATCACCGGGTCGGTCCAGCGGTCCCCGATGGTGACGTCCCAGCGCGTCTGCGGGCTGACGGACTGGAGTATGCCCAGGTACCGGTCGAGCGTGCCGCCCCGAAGCTCGGCCCTGCCGGTCACGCTGGCGGATCCGCTGGCGGTGACGAGCACGCCGAGGTAGCAGAACGGGAGGTCAGCTGTGCGGACGAGTGCGCACAGCATCTCGGCGCTGTCGATGGGCATTTCCGGGCCGCGGATGAGCCTGGAGTCGGTGGGCCTGGGCAGGAGCCGGAGCCGGACGGCGCGGAGGGTTCCGAGTCGTCCTCGCCCGCCGTAGACCAGCTTGCGGAGTTCGTAGCCGGCGACGTCCTTGG
>DATKRH010000255.1:0-16869 GCA_035532295.1 Streptosporangiaceae bacterium | reverse complement strand
GAGCGGGGGCGTAGGCCCAGGCCGGATCGGTCAGTTGCGGTGTGCCAGCCATGCCCTCGCGCACCCTCCGATCATCTCCCGATAACGTACCTCGCGGGGTATCTGCCGTGCCGCACCCCGTGCCGCGTCCCCGCGGCGTCGGGGGCGGGTCAGCTGGAGGTGGGCGGCGCGGGAGGCCCCCCGCTGGCCAGCACCGCGGAGCTGACCTGGGGGCTGATCCTGGCGGTGCTGCGCCACATTCCGCAGGAGGACGCCGCGGTGCGGTCCGGCGGCTGGCAGACCACCGTGGGCCGGGACCTGCTCGGCGCCCGGCTCGGGCTGGTCGGCCTGGGCCGCATCGGGCACCAGATCGCCGCGATCGCGACCGCGTTCGGGATGGACATCGTGGCCTGGAGTCAGCACCTGGACCCGGCGGTAGCGGCGGCCGCCGGGGTCCAGTCGGTCAGCAAGGAGGAGCTGTTCGCTACGGCCGACGTGGTCAGCGTGCACCTGGTGCTATCGCCCCGGACCCGGCGCCTGATCGGCGAGCCGGAGTTGCGTGCGATGCGCTCGGACGCGATCCTCGTCAACACCTCTCGCGGGCCGATCATCGACCAGAACGCGCTGCGCAGTGCGCTATCCGAGGGATGGATCGCCGGCGCGGGGCTGGACGTCTACGACCTGGAGCCGCTGGCCGCCGACGACTGGCTGCGCACCTCCCCCCGCACGGTGCTGACGCCGCACCTCGGCTACGTGACGGAGCGAACCATGGAGGGGTGGTACGACGACATCGCCGAGGACATCGCGGCCTGGCAGCGCGGCGAGCCGGTCCGGGTGATCACCGGCGACCCGCGGGCCTAGGCGGGGCTGGCTCGCCGGGACTGGCCTGGCTGGCTAGTCGAGGGAGAAGTAGTCGGGTCCGGCGTACTGGCCGGTGAGCTGCTTGCTGCGCTGCATCAGCAGGTCGTTGAGCAGGCTGGAGGCACCGATCCGGAACAGCGCCGGGGTCAGCCAGCGCGGGCCGGTGGTCTCGTTGACCAGCACGAGGTAACGGATCGCGTCCTTGGCGGTGCGGATACCGCCGGCCACCTTGACCCCGACCTGACGGCCGGCGGCTAGCTCGTAGTCCGCGACGGCGGCGAGCATGACCAGCGCCACGGCCGGCGTCGAGGCGGGCGTGACCTTGCCCGTGGAGGTCTTGATGAAGTCGGCGCCGGCCAGCATGGCCAGCCAGGACGCCCGCGACACGTTGTCCAGGGTGGCCAGCTCACCGGTCTCCAGGATCACCTTGAGGTGCGCGGGCCCGCAGGCCTGCCGCACCGCCCTGATCTCCGCGAAGACCTGGCCGTAGCGTCCGGTGAGGAACGCGCCGCGGTCGATCACCATGTCGACCTCGTCGGCGCCGGCCCGCACCGCGTCCTGCACGTCGGCGAGCTTGACCGGCAGGGACGCCCGCCCCGACGGGAAGGCCGTGGCCACCGACGCCACCGCCACGGTGCTGCCCGCGACCTCGCCCTTGGCCGTCTCGACCAGGTCGGGATAGACGCACACGGCCGCCACCGGCGGCACCGCCGGGTCCCGCGGGTCGGGCCGCCGGGCCTTGGCGCACATGGCGCGCACCTTGCCGGGGGTGTCCGCGCCCTCCAGCGTGGTCAGGTCGATCATCGCGATCGCCAGGTCCAGGGCCGCCAGCTTGGCGTCCTTCTTGATCGACCGGGTGGCCAGGGCGGCCGCGCGGTCCCGGACGCCGACCTCGTCGACGCCCGGCAGGCCGTGCAGCAGTTGCCGCAGAGCGGCATCGCAGGTCCCGGCGGCCGAGGTCACCAGGCCGGGGGCGGCACCGGCGCCGGCGGCTGGGCGGGGGAGCCGAGGCGGGCGGCGCGGGCCGTGGCGAAGCCTGGCTTGATGACCGTGTTGATGAGCCGCAGTCGCTCATCGAAGTGGGCGAACGCGCTTTTCATCGCGTTCAGGGTTAGCCACTCAATGTCTCCCCAGCCGTACCCGAAGGCCTGCGCGAGGGCATGGAACTCCGACGACAGGCTGACCCCGCTCATCAGCCGGTTGTCGGTGTTGACCGTGACCCGGAACGCCAGGTCGCGCAGCAGGCCGATCGGATGCTCCTTGATCGAGGCGGCCGCGCCGGTCTGCACATTGGACGTCGGGCACATCTCCAGCGGGATCCGCCGGTCCCGGACGTAGCTGGCCAGCCGGCCCAGCGTCGCGCCGCCGTCATGCGACATGCCGATGTCGTCGATGATGCGGACGCCGTGGCCGAGCCGGTCCGCGCCGCACCACTGCAGGGCCTCCCAGATGGACGGCAGGCCGAACCCCTCCCCCGCGTGGATGGTGATGTGGAAGTTCTCCCGCGCCACGTACTGGAACGCGTCCAGGTGGCGGCTGGGCGGGCTGCCCGCCTCGGCGCCGGCGATGTCGAACCCGACCACGCCGGCGTCGCGGTGCCGCACGGCCAGCTCGGCGATCTCCAGCGACCTGGCCGCCGTCCGCATCGCGGTGAGCAGCGCGTACACCGTGATCGGGCGGCCGGAGCTGCCGCGCCGGAAGCCCTCGAGGACCGCCTCCACCACCTGGTCCAGGCTGAGTCCGCGAGTGAGATGCAGCTCGGGGGCGAACCTGACCTCCGCGTAGGCGACGCCGTCATCCGCCAGGTCCTCGGCGCACTCGGCGGCCACCCGGATGAGGGCGTCTCGGGTCTGCATGACCCCGACCGTGTGCTGGAAGGCCTCCAGGTAGCGCTCGAGGCTGCCCCGCTGGGCGACCCGGCTCATCCAGGCGGCCAGCTCCCCGGCGTCGCTGGCCGGCAGGCCCGCGTATCCGGTCTGCGCGGCGAGCTCGACGATCGTCGCCGGGCGCAGCCCGCCGTCGAGGTGGTCGTGCAGCAGCACCTTAGGGACCCGGCGGATTTCCTCAAGCGTCACAGCCATGGCCCCCATTGTCACAGACCGCCGGCTCACGCGGGCCGGTGCGGGCCAGGGCGCCGACTCCAGCCCAGGCGCCGACTCCAGCTCAGGGGCCGATCCGCTCCAGCACCGGCGACTGCGACCGCGGCGGCCGCGGGCCGATCTCGATGGCCGCGCCGAGCGCGTCGAGGGCCCGGCCGAAGCGAGCCTCGTCATCGGCGCGCAGCTCCAGCACGGGCTGGCCGGCCGTCACCCGCTCGCCGGGCTTAGCCAGGCAGATGACTCCGGCGGCCGCGTTCACCGAGTCCTCCTTGCGGGCCCGGCCGGCGCCGAGCCGCCAGGCGGCCACGCCGACGGCGCGGGCATCCAGCCGGCGCACGAAGCCGGCCTCCGCCGCGCGCACCACGGTCGAGTGTGCCGCGGCGGCCAGCGGCGCGTCCGGGTCGCCGCCCTGTGCCGCGATCATGTCCCGGTACCGCGCCAGCGCCCGGCCATCCGCGAGCGCCGCCGCGGGATCGGCCTGGACCCCGGCCAGGGCGAGCATCTCGCGGGCCAGCGCCAGGGTCACCTCCACCAGGTCGGCCGGGCCGGCTCCGCGCAGGGTCGCCACGGACTCCTCGACCTCGACCGCGTTGCCCGCCGCCCGGCCGAGCGGTGCGTCCATCCTGGTCAGCAGCGCGCTCGTGCGGACCCCGTGAGCGTTCCCGAGCTCCACCATGGTCGAAGCCAGCTCCCGGGCCGCCGCCAGGTCGGGCATGAACGCGCCGCTGCCGACCTTGACGTCCAGGACGAGCGAGGCGGTTCCCTCGGCGATCTTCTTGGACATGATCGAGCTCGCGATCAGCGGGATCGACTCGACCGTCCCGGTAACGTCGCGCAGCGCGTACAGGCGGCGGTCGGCCGGCGCGAGCCCGGGTCCCGCCGCGCAGATCACGCAGCCGGTCGACTGGAGCACGGCCACGAGCTGCGCGTTGTCCAGGTCCGCCCGCCAGCCCGGCACCGACTCCAGTTTGTCCAGCGTGCCGCCGGTATGGCCCAGGCCGCGGCCCGACAGCTGCGGGACGGCCGCCCCGCAGCTGGCCACCAGCGGGACCAGGATCAGCGAGACCTTGTCGCCGACGCCGCCGGTGGAGTGCTTGTCGACCGTCGGCGCGCGGACGCCGCTCAGGTCCAGTCGCTCGCCCGAGCTGATCATCGCGGCCGTCCAGGCTCGCAGCTCGGCCGGGTCCAGGCCCCGGAAGACGATCGCCATGAGCAGGGCGGACATCTGCTCATCGGCGATCGCGGAGCGCGTGTAGGCATCGATCAGCCAGCCAATGTCGGTGTCGGCGAGCCGGCCGCCGTCCCGCTTGGCCCGGATCAGGTCCACGACATCAGGCATGCTGCGCCGGCCCGCCATCGCCGCCCCGAGCCCGCCCGCCGCCGCCGTCCCGCCGGCCGCCGCCGTCGCGCCGGCTCGCCAGGTCGGCGTCAGTGAACGCGGCCGGAAGCAGGTCACCGAGCCGCCTCGGGGCACCGTCGGCGTCCAGGAGCAACTCGGGTCCGCCGGCCTCCAGCAGCAGCTGCCGGCAGCGCCCGCACGGGACCAGCGGCGCGCCGTCGGCCGCCACCACGCTGACCGCCGTGAGCCGGTCCAGCCCGGCCGCGTGCAAGGCCGACACCAGGCCGCACTCGGCACACAGGGTCAGCCCGAAGGACGCGTTCTCCACGTTGCAGCCGGTGACGACGATTCCGCCGGCGGACTGCCCGGCCGCCCCGACGCGCAGCCCCGAGTAGGGGGCATACGCGTGCCCGGCCACGGCCGTGGCGGCGGCGCGCAGTGCTGGCCAGTCGATGCTCATGCAACCTCCGCGCTGGACCCGCGGGTCTCACGCGACCTGCGGGTCTCAATTGTGCAACAGGGCGGCCTTGCTCCGACTCCTGCCCTTTCCCCGGCTACAGGCCACAGTTAACCTTCGGGCATCCCTCGGGGTATATGCCGGACACCGCCGTCCTGGTCCAGGGCCGCCGGCCAGTCCGCGGGCCTGATCGCACCTATGGCAGCGCTGGTGGCCATGACCTAGGAGGCAACGGTGAGAGTGACCCTCATGACCGTCGCGGCAGTCAGCGCCGCCGCGCTGCTGGCCGCGTGCGGCTCGGCGACATCCGCCCCGAGTTCCAGCCCGAGCCCGAGCTCGAGCGCCGCGCCGGGTTCCTCGTCGAGCGCCGCGTCCCCGGCCGGCAAGTTCCTGGGCTGCATGGTGACCGACACCGGCGGCCTCGACGACCGCTCATTCAACGCCTCCTCCTGGCAGGGCATGCAGGAAGCGGCCGCGGCCGATCCGAGCATCACGGTGCACAACCTGCAGTCGCAGTCGAGCAGCGATTACACGCCGAACATCAACGAGTTCGTCGCCAAGAAGTGCGGGATCATCGTCACGGTCGGGTTCCTGATGGGAGACAACACCCAGGCCGCGGCCAAGGCCAACCCGAGCCAGAAGTTCGCGATCGTCGACTACAGCTATCCCTCGGTCGTCCCCAACATCGACTCGCTGGTGTTCAACACCGTGCAGGACGGCTTCCTCGGCGGTTACCTGGCGGCCGGCATGTCCAAGACGGGCACGGTGGCGACCTTCGGCGGCCAGAAGCTGCCCACGGTGACGATCTACATGGACGGCTTCTGGGACGGCGTTCAGTACTACGACTCCCAGAACCACAAGAACGTCAAGGTGCTCGGCTGGAACGAGCAGACCCAGAATGGCAGCTTCACCGGCAACTTCACCAACCAGACCGCCGGGCAGACCCTGACGCAGACGTTCATCAGCGACGGCGCCGACATGATCTTCCCGGTGGCCGGCAACGTGGGCCTGGGCGCGGCCAAGGCCGTGCAGAACGCCGACGCGCAGGCCGGCTCGCAGAAGGTGAACATGCTGTGGGTGGACACCGACGGCTGCATCAGCGCGGCGCAGTACTGCAAGTACTTCATCTCGAGTGTGACCAAGGGCATCCAGGCGTCGGTCAAGGCGGCCGTCCTGGCGGCCGCGAACGGCACGTTCAAGGGCGGCAACTACGTCGGCGACCTGTCCAACGGCGGCGTCGTGCTGTCCCCGTTCCACGACTTCGCCAGCAAGGTCCCCGCGGCCCTGCAGACCCAGCTCGCGAAGATCAAGCAGGGCATCATCAGCGGCGCGATCAAGACGCCGACCAAGAGCCCGGTCTAGGCCCAGCGGCAGCAGGCCGAGGGCGGGAAAGCGGGGTGCGGCTCGAGCTGCGCGGCATCACCAAGCGGTACGGCGCCCTCGTAGCCAACGACGGGATCGACCTGACCGTCGAGCCCGGCCAGATCCACGCCCTGCTCGGCGAGAACGGCGCGGGCAAGACGACGCTGATGAACGTCCTGTACGGGCTGACCCAGCCCGACGCGGGCGAGATCCTGGCCGACGGCCAGCCGGTCACGCTGCGCTCCCCCAAGGATGCGATCAGGGCCGGCCTGGGCATGGTGCACCAGCACTTCATGCTCGTGCCGGTCTTCACGGTCGCGGAGAACGTCACGCTGGGCGCGGGGCGGAGCCGGGGCCTGGGCCTGCTCGACCGGCGCGGGATGCGCCGGGAGGTGCGTGAGCTCTCGCAGCGCTACGGCCTGCGGGTGGACCCGGACGCGCTCATCGAGGAACTGCCCGTCGGGGTGCAGCAGCGCGTCGAGATCATCAAGGCCCTGGTCGGCGAGGCCCAGGTGCTGATCCTGGACGAGCCGACATCCGTGCTGACGCCCGGCGAGACCGGCGAGCTGTTCACGATCATGCGCCAGCTCCGGGCCGACGGGCGCTCCATCATCTTCATCTCGCACAAGCTCCGGGAAGTCCAGGAGATCGCCGACGTCATCACGGTCATCCGCCGGGGCCAGGTCATGGGCCAGCGGCCGCCGACGGCGACGGACGAGGAACTGGCCGCGCTCATGGTGGGCCGGAAGGTCGTGCTCCAGGTCAGCAAGTCGCCGCCCGCACCCGGCGACGTGGTCCTGGCGGTCGAGGGCCTTAACGTGCCCGGCGACCGCGGGCAGCACGCGGTCGACGGGGTGAGCTTCAGCATCCGCGCGGGCGAGATCCTCTGCGTCGCCGGCGTCCAGGGCAACGGGCAGACCGAGCTGTGCGAGGCGCTCATGGGCCTGCGCCCGGTCAGCGCCGGGTCGGTGCGGCTGGCCGGACGGGAGATCACGGCGCAGACGCCCCGGCAGCGCATCCGGTCGGGCATCGGCTACATCCCCGAGGACCGTCAGGCAGACGGCCTCGTCGCCGACTTCTCGGTGGCCGACAACCTGATCCTGGACGTCTACGACCGCCCGCCGTACGCCCGGGGCATCGCCCTCAACCTGTCGGCCAGCCGCGAGAACGCGACCGCCCGGGTGGCCCAGTTCGACGTGCGCACCACGTCGGTGGACACCCCGGCGGGCACGCTGTCCGGCGGCAACCAGCAGAAGGTGATCCTCGCCCGCGAGTTCGGCCGCGACCTGCGGGTGCTGCTGGCCAGCCAGCCCACTCGCGGCCTGGACGTGGGATCGATCGAGTTCGTGCACCGGCGGATCATCGAAGAGCGCGATAAGGGCGTCGCGGTCGTCATCATCTGCGCCGAGCTGGACGAGGTGTACGCGCTGGCCGACCGGATTGCCGTTATGTATGAGGGTCGGATCACCGGCTTCCGGCCGCCGTCGGTTCCCGTCGAGGAGCTCGGCATGCTCATGGCGGGCGCGACGGCGGCCGACGCAGCGGAGCCGGGCCAGTCAGCCGGAGAATCGGCATGAGCCTCCAGCCAGCGGCAGCCGATCCGCCAGTCCCGCCAGCCGAGCAGGTCAAGCCAGCCGAGCAGGCCGAGCCAGCCGAGCAGGAGGCCGGAGGCCAGCGGCCGCGGCTGGGCCGGCTGCTGATCGAATCGATCGTCGAGGGCAACTCCGTCGTCGTTACGATCCTGGCGATCGTGGCGGCCATCGTGGCCGGCGGACTGCTGATCGCCTTCACCGACCCCGCGGTGCTCAACGCGTGGGGTGCCTTCTTCGCCGCGCCCGGCCACGCCATCGGCCGGGCGTGGGACTCGGCGGCCGGCGCCTACCTCGCGATGTTCGAGGGCTCGATATTCAACCCGCACACCGTCGGCGCCATCTTCCAGCAGAAGTCGCTCGGCGTCGCCTTCAGCGATGGCACCGTCAGCCAGGTCTTCAGCCCGCTCTCGGAGACCGCGGTCAACGCGACGCCGCTGATCTTCGCCGGCCTGTCGGTGGCGCTGGCATTCCGCGCCGGGCTGTTCAACATCGGCGCGCAGAGCCAGTTCATCGGCGGCGCGCTGGTGTGCACGTGGCTGGGCTTCGGCGTCAGCCTCCCGCCCGTCATCCATGTCATCGTCTGCGTGCTCGGGGCGTTCGCCGGCGGTGCGGTCATCGGCTGGCTGGTCGGCTTCCTCAAGGCGACCACCGGGGCGCATGAGGTGATCGTGACGATCATGCTCAACTACGTGCTGGCCGATTTCCTGGCCTGGATCCTGGGCACCTCGGGGATGCAGCGCCATGGCCGCTCGGACCTGATCAGCCCGTTCATCGCCGGTGACGCGCACCTGCCGCTGCTGCTCGGCTCGCACCTGCGGGTCAACGCGGGCTTCCTGCTCGCGCTGGCCTGCGCGATCGGTGTCTGGTGGCTGCTGAACCGCAGCACCGTCGGGTTCGAGTTCCGCAGCGTCGGGGCCAACGCGAGCGCGGCCCGCAGCGCGGGCATGAGCGTGCCGCGGACCTGGATCAGTGTCATGCTGATCGCCGGCGGCCTGGCCGGGCTGGCCTCCAGCGCGGTCGTCCAGGGCACGGACTTCACGCTGACCTTCCAGAGCTACGGGACCTACGGGATCGACGCGATCACGGTCGCGCTGCTGGGCCGGGCCCGGCCGCTGGGCGTGGTGCTGGCCGCGCTGCTGTTCGGGGCCCTGCACGCGGGCGGCATCGCGATGCAGGCCAGCACCTCCACGCCGCTGACCATCACCACGGTGATCCAGTCGCTCGTCGTGCTGTTCGTCGCGGCGCCGCCGCTGGTGCGCGGGATCTTCCGGCTGCACCAGGCGACGGCCCGCGGGGCCGGCCAGTCTCTCGCCAAGGGGTGGAACGGGTGACCGCCCTCGCCAGGCCCGCCGGCCTCTCGCTCACGGTCAGCCGCCGGACCGTCGCCGCGGCCGCCTTTATCGCGTTCGGCCTCGTCGACATCGTCGGCTTCGGTCTGTACGCCAAGCACGGGGACGCATCCTTCGCCTTCTCGCCGGAGTTCGCGAAGGTCACGGTGCCCAACCTCAGCCTGCCCGCCGCCGCGACCGCCTACGTGTGCGGCGGGATCTCGATCGCGGCCGGGCTGGCGCGGCTGCTCGTGCCGCTGGGCGCGCTCGCCCGGCGGGTCAGCATCGGGGTGGTCCTGTTCGCCTTCGTGGTGGCGCTGCTGTGCTGGGCGGAGGTCGGGCAGCCGTCCACGTTCAGCATCATCAACCTGCTGGAGGGCACTCTGGAGGCGTCCATCCCGCTGATCCTGGGCGCGCTGGCCGGCTGCCTGTGCGAGCGGTCCGGCGTGATCAACATCGCGATCGAGGGCCAGTTGCTGTTCGGGGCGTTCACCGGCGCCGTCGCCGCCAGCTTCTTCGGCGCTCTGTGGCTCGGACTGGTCCTGGGGTCGGCGGCCGGGGCCCTGCTCGGCGCGATGCTGGCGGTCTTCGCCATCCGCTACCTGGTGGACCAGGTCGTGCTCGGCGTGGTGCTCAACGTGTTCGCCGCCGGCCTCACCGGCTTCCTGTATGACCGGGCGCTGGTTCCCTATCAGAACTCGCTCAACTCGCCGGCCACCTTCCTGCCGGTGAAGATCCCGCTGCTCGGCGACATCCCGATCATCGGGCCGGTCCTGTTCGACTCGACGATCTTCCTGTACATCACCTACGTCCTGCTGGTCGGAGTGCAGGTCGGCCTGTTCAGCACGCGCTGGGGACTGCGGGTCCGCGCGGTCGGCGAGCATCCGATGGCCGCCGACACGGTCGGCATCCGGGTGCTGGGCACCCGGTACGGCGCGGTCATCATGGGCGGCCTGATCGCCGGCATCGGCGGCGCTTACCTGACCATCGGGTCGAACGGAAACTTCACGCCCAACATCTCCTCCGGGTTGGGCTACATTGCTCTGGCGGCACTGATCTTTGGCCGGTGGACTCCGTTCGGCGCGCTGGCCGCGGCGCTGCTGTTCGGCTTCACCTCAGAGCTGCAGTCCGTGCTCTCGACCATCAATGTCCCGATCCCGTCCGATATCCTGCTGATGGCCCCGTACGTCGCGACAATCGTCGCGGTGGCCGGCCTCGTCGGTCGCGTCAGGGCGCCGGCGGCCGACGGAAAGCCGTACATAAAGGCATGACAGACCCTTACCCCGCCCGCGCTGACCCCGCGCCCGCGCCCGCCGACCCCTATTCGGCCGCCGCGGCCGCCGCCGCGCGGCTGGCTCAGCTGACTGGCTGCGCCGCCCACGACGCCGCCGTGGTGCTCGGCTCGGGCTGGCTGCCCGCGGCCGACGCGCTCGGCCAGGCCGACGCGCAGGTCCCGCTGGCCGAGCTCGGCGGCTTTGCCGAGCCGACCGTGGCGGGTCACATTCCGGTGGCCCGGTCGCTGCGGGTCGGCTCGCTGCGGGTGCTGGTCTTCCTGGGCCGCACGCACCTGTACGAGGGCTACCCGGTCGCGACGGTCGTGCATGGCGTCCGGATGGCCGTCGCGGCGGGCTGCCGGGTGATTGTGCTCACCAACGCCTCGGGCGGCATCCGGGACGATCTGCGGCCCGGCCAGCCGGTGCTGATCAGCGACCAGCTCAACCTGACCGCACAGTCCCCGCTGAGCGGGCCGCCGCCGCCTGCGGGATATCAGGCCCGGTTCACCGACCTGTCCGACCTGTATGCGGCGCGGCTGCGGGCGGTGGCCCGGCGGGCGGACCCGAGCCTGGCGCAGGGCGTGTACGCGGCCCTGCCGGGCCCGCACTACGAGACCCCCGCTGAGATCCGGATGCTGCGCGCCTGCGGCGCCGACCTGGTGGGCATGTCCACCGCGCTCGAGGCCATCGCCGCGCGGCACCTGGGCGCTGAGGTGCTCGGCGTCTCGATGGTGACCAACATCGCCGCGGGCCTGTCCGACCAGCCGCTCGACCACGCCGAGGTACTGGCCACGGGCCAGGCGTCCGCCGCCCGGATGGGCGAGCTGCTCGCCGAGATCCTGCCGGGGCTCGGCTGAGATGCGAGCACCAGCTGTGATACAGGTGCCAGCTCAGATATAGATGCCCGCTCAGATATAGCCATCAGTTCAGTTCAGGTAAGGCGCCAGCGCAGACGCGGGCGCCGGGTTCTAGTGAGAGGCAGGGTTGCGCGGCATGACCGGCGCGGAACTGCGGTCGAAGGCGACCGCGTGGATGGCCAGCGATCCAGACGATCGGGACCGGGCCGAGCTGGCCACGCTGCTAGCCGACGGGAGCCCGGACGCCGAGGCCGAGCTCCTCGACCGGTTCAGCGGGCGGCTGCGGTTCGGCACCGCCGGCCTGCGCGGCGCCATGGCCGCCGGACCTAACCGGATGAACCGCGCGGTCGTCCGGGCCACGACCGCGGCGCTGGCGCGCTGGCTGCTGAGCCGTGACCCGTCCGCCGCCGACTCCGGCGTGGTCATCGGCTGCGACGCCCGGCACCGGAGCGATGAGTTCGCCGGCGAGGCAGCCCGCGTGCTGGCCGGCGCCGGAATCCGCGTCCGCCTGCTGCCGCCGCGCCAGCCCACTCCCCTGCTGGCCTTCGCGATCCGGCACCTGGGCGCGGCCGCGGGCATCATGGTCACCGCGAGCCACAACCCGCGCGCCGACAACGGCTACAAGCTCTACCTGGCCGACGGCGCGCAGATCGTGCCGCCGGCCGACGCCGAGATCGAGGCGGCCATCGGCGACCTCGGCTCGCTGGCCCAGGTGCCCGTGGCCGAGCCGGACAGCCCGCTGATCACCGAGCTGGGCGACGAGGTGGCCCGCGCCTACCTGGACGCCATCTGCGCGATATCACCGGGACCGCCCGGCGCCGCCTGGCTGCGCTTTGTCTACACGCCCCTGCACGGGGTGGCCGCCGGGCTGGCGCTGCGCGCGTTCGAGCAGGCGGGCTTCTCCGAGCCGGATGTGGTGGAGGCGCAGCTGGCACCCGATCCGGACTTCCCGACGGTGACCTTCCCCAACCCGGAGGAACCGGGCGCGCTCGACCTGGCGCTGGCCCTGGCCCGGCGGTCGAGCGCCGACCTGGTGATCGCCAACGACCCGGACGGGGACCGGCTGGCGGTCGCGGTACCCGACTCCGGCGCGCCGGGCGGCTGGCGGACGCTGACCGGCGATCAGGTGGGCGCGCTGCTCGGGGCGTACCTGCTGGACCGGTTCAGGGCCCCGCAGGACGGGCCCGACGACCGGCTGCTGGTCTCGACGATCGTCTCCTCGACGCTGCTGTCGCGCATCGCGGCGGCGGCCGGCGCCCCGTACGCCCAGACGCTGACGGGATTCAAGTGGATCGTCCGGGCCGAGCAGTCGCGGCCCGGTACCCGCTTCGTGCTCGGCTACGAGGAGGCCCTCGGCTACGCGGTCACCGACGTGGTCCGGGACAAGGACGGCATCGGGGCGGCGCTGGCGCTGCTCGGGCTCGCGACTAAGGCAAGGTCGGGCGGCGAGTCGCTGGCCGAGGTCTACGACGCGCTGGAGGCCGCGCACGGCGTGCACCTGACGGCGCAGCTCACGGTGGCCACGGACGCGCCGGCCGACGTCACCGCGCGGTTGCGCGCCGCGGCGCCCACCTTCCTCGGCGGCGTGGCCGTGGCCTCGGTCACCGACCTGACCGGCGGCACCAGGGACCTGCCGTCGGCCGACGTGCTGTGCTACCGGCTGGCCGGCGCCAGGGTGGTGATCCGGCCGAGCGGCACCGAGCCCAAGCTCAAGGCCTACCTGGAGGTGGTCGAGCCGCTGGCCGGCCGACGGCTCGACGAGGCCCGGCGGGCCGCCGCGGCACGGCTAGGCCCGCTGCGCGAGGCGGTCCGCCAGTTCCTGACCCAGTAATGGCTGGCGGGGCCCTGGGCGTCCGCGCCGCGGATTTCCCGGCGCGCGCCAATAGTGGCAAGCTCAGTGCCATGACCAGCCAGCATGAGGATCCGGCCTGCGAGGTGGCGCACGGCGCCGCGCCGCCGCCCGGCCAGGAGAAGGTGCTCGTCGCCGTCTTCGCGACGCCGGTCGCCGAGTTCCTGCTCCGCTACGCCGCCGATACCGGCTATCAGGCCATGCTCGTCGAGCCCGATCCCGAGCGCGCCCGCGCCGCCAAGGCTGCGGGCATGGTCCTGGCGGACAGCCTCGACGGCTGGCCGGCGGGAGCGGCGGACGTGGTGGTGACCGACCATCATCGGCCCGAGCTCGGCCTGGCGCTGCGCGACGCCCTGGCCAGCGATGCCCGCTGGGTCGGCATCATGGGCAATCCGCGGCACGAGGGCCCGCACATCGCCGCCCTCACCCAGCTAGGCGTGCCGCCGGAGGAGATCGCCCGCGTGCGCCGGCCGATCGGGATCAACATCGGGTCGCGCAGCCCGGCGGAGATCGCGATCTCGACGATCGCCGGCCTGATCGCCGACCGTAACGGGAAGCCGGGCGGCTTCTCGTTCTGAACCGGACCCAAGGTGACCAGTGGAGAGGAGCCCGAGATGACGCCGGACGCCGAGACGGGCCGGCCGACCGCCGAGCGGGCCGGGTATGCGCAGACTCCGCTGCCGCGCAAGCTGGGCATCGGCGACGACGACGAGGTCGCGCTGATCGGCGCCCCCGACGGCTTCTACGACACCCTGGGCCCGTTGCCGGGGGTCGCGTCCGTGCACACCGACCTGGCCAACGACGCGCGCTATGACGTGATCATCGCCTTCGTGACCGAGCGCGCGGAACTGGAGGACGAACTGCCCCGGCTGCGCTCTCGCATGGCGCCGACCTGCGGCCTGTGGGTCGCCTGGCCCAAACGGGCCTCCCGGCTGCCGACCGACATGTCCGACCAGGTGGTGCGGGACGTCGCCCGGCCGGCCGGCCTGGTGGACAACAAGGTCTGCGCCATCGACCAGACCTGGTCAGCGCTGCGCCTGGTGATCCGCCGGGAGAACCGGTAGCCGCGCCGCGCCGAGAAGTAACTCAGCCGAGAAGCTGCTGGCCCGCGAACCTGCCGAGGTCCTCGCGGTAGAGTTCCAGGCCGACGCCGTTCGGGTCGCGGAAGTACAGGCTGTCGTCCGCTCCGCGATCCGGGCCGAGGTAGTCGACCCCGGCCTGGTCCAGCTTCTTGCGGGCGGCCTCGAACTGGTCGGCCGAGACCGAGATGGCCAGATGCTGGACGCCGCCGATGGTCTCCTGCCACGCCGGATGCTCGTAGCCCGGAAAGTCAAAGAACCCGAGCAGGTTGTGGTTCCCGATGTCGAAGAAGAAGTGGCTGGAGCCGGCGTAATCCCGGTTCTCCACGAGCTCGACCAGCGGAAAACCCAGGAACTCCTGGTAGAACCTGATCGTCTCCTCGGTGTCCTTGCAGATCAGCGCGAGGTGATGGACCCCGCCGACCGTCGTCGGCGGCCGGTCAGCCGCCGACCGCAGGTAGCGCTCGCGCAACTCCTCCCGGCGTGCCCGTACCCTCGCAAGCTCATCGCCCTGCGGCTGTGGCATGACTGCCTCCCTAACCCGCCCAGCACCCAACGTCCGTTACCAGTCTCGCCTATCTGCTCCCGGCTGCGTGCAGCGCGCGGCCTCGCCGCGTAGCACAGCGGGAATGTTGCACGTTCAATTACCGTTGGCCCGGTCAGTAGGCTGATGAGAATGTCCGGCCCCTGAGGAGGTTAGTCATGCCAGCGGTTACCGTCGACGACATCTTGCTCCTGCCCAGGATCGAGGAGCCAGACACCGCGGTTGCGCAGGATCGTCAGGTACTCGGCGTGACCACGGCGCCCCAGGGGTTCGAGGGCGAGGGCTTCCCGGTCCGGCGCGCGTTCGCCGGGGTGGACCTGCGGGCCCTCGACCCGTTCATCCACATGGATCAGATGGGCGAGGTTGACTACGCGCCAGGTGAGCCTAAGGGCACGGCCTGGCATCCGCACCGCGGCTTTGAGACCGTGACCTACATCATCGACGGCGTCTTCCGGCATCAGGACTCCAACGGCGGCGGCGGCCTGATCACCAACGGCGACACTCAGTGGATGACCGCCGGCGGCGGGATCCTGCATATTGAGGAGCCGCCCGAGGAACTGGTCATGAGCGGCGGCCTGTTCCACGGCTTCCAGCTCTGGGTCAACCTCCCCGCCCGGCAGAAGATGGCCGCCCCCCGCTACCAGGACATCCGGGCGCGCCAGGTCGCGCTGCTCAGCTCGCCGGACGGCGGCTCGCTGCTGCGCGTCATCGCGGGCGAGGTCGCCGGGCACGCCGGGCCGGGCGTCACGCACACCCCGATAGGCCTGCTGCACGCCACCATCGAGCCCGGTGCCCAGCTGCGGCTGCCCTGGCGCCCCGATTTCAATGCGCTGGCCTACGTGCTCGCCGGGGCCGGCACCGTCGGCGCCGACCAGCGTCCGGTGCACACGGGTCAGCTGGCAGTGTTCGGGCCGGGTGACGTCCTCACCTTCGGCGCGCAGCGCCGGATGGACGGGCCGAGCGACAAGCTCGACATCCTGGTGCTCGGCGGCCAGCCGATCCGCGAGCCGGTGGCCGCGTACGGGCCGTTCGTCATGAACACCCGGGCCGAGCTGGTCCAGGCGTTCGAGGACTACCAGGCGGGCCGGCTGGGCTCCATTCCCGCGGCGCACAAGGTCATCCCCGCCGAGCCGCGCCCCGGCCACGACGTCCTCTGATACCAGCAATAACGAAGACCGGCAGGCGCGCAGCACCCAGTGCCTGCCGAGGAGATCCGGCGGGAAGCCGCCCTCGGCCCGGCCGGCTAGCTGGCCGCGACCTCAGCCGCCAGGCGGCGTAGCGCGCCGCGCACCACCTCGGGGTCGCTGGTCGTCCAGAACGGCGGGAGCGAGGACCGCAGGAACCCGCTGTACCGGGCCGTGGCCAGCCGCGGATCCAGCACGGCCACGACGCCCCGGTCCGTCATGGTGCGCAGCAGCCGCCCGGAACCCTGGGCCAGCAGCAGCGCGGCCTGCGCGGCCGCCACCGTCATGAACCCGTTGCCGCCGCGAGCCGCCACCGTTCGCTGCCGGGCCGACGCGAGCGGGTCGTCCGGGCGCGGGAACGGGATCCGGTCGATCACGACCAGCTGCAGCGACCGGCCGGGCACGTCGACGCCCTGCCAGAGCGAGATCGTGCCGAACAGGCAGGTCGGCTCGTCCGCGGCGAACTTCGCCACCAGCAGCGAGGTCGAGTCGTCACCCTGGCAGAGCAGCGGAAAGCCGAGATTGTCGCGGAGCTCGGCGGCGGCCTGCTTCGCGGCTCGCATCGAGGAGAACAGTCCGAGCGTCCGGCCGCCGGCCGCGGTGATGAGCTCCCGCAGCTCGGTGAGGTAGGACTCCGGCAGTCCGTCCCGGCCCGGCTGCGGCAGGTGCCGGGCGATGTAGAGGATGCCGCTGCGCGGATGGTCGAACGGCGAGCCGACGTCCAGCCCGGTCCAGTCCAGCGGGTGCCGCTCGGCGTCACCCGCGCCGTCAGCGTCACCCGCGCCGTCATGGTCGCCGCCGTCTTGGTCGCCGCCGCCCCGCGGCGCGGGCACTCCCGCGATGGCCCGGTCGGCTCCGGCGCCCGCCAGCGGTAGGCCCCATTGCCGGGCCAGCGGCTCGAAGGAGCCGCCCAGGGACAAGGTGGCCGAGGTCAGCGCGACCGTATGCCGGCCGAACAGCCGGTCCGCCAGCAGGCCGCCTACCTCCAGCGGTGCTACCCGCAGAGTCGGCGGGCGCGTGCCGTCCTCCGGCGGCCGGTCCAGCCACACGACGTCCGGACGGGAC
>DATKRH010000254.1:0-13044 GCA_035532295.1 Streptosporangiaceae bacterium | reverse complement strand
CGGCGTGGTGAGCCCGGCGGTCTGGGCGGCCCGGCCCAGGTGGGCGGCGCCCTGAGCGAGCAGCGGGCCGGCGACCTGCGCGACCTGCGCGACCTGCTCGGCGAACTTGCGCTGGGCGGCCAGCACCTGCTCGGCGATCTCCTGGGCGGTGATCATCACCGTCCCGGCGCTAGGCAGCCGTGCGGAACCAGGCCACCTGGGGAGCGTCGGGGGTGGCAGCGACGGAAGCTTGATCGCCGGTAGCTGCGGCCTGAACGCCTCGGCCGTCGCAGCCAGGGCCCGGACGACCTCGGTGAAGACTTCCTGGCCCTTGCGGACCTGCTCCCTGGCCTGCTCCTGGCCCTTGCGGATCTGCTCCTGGCCCTTGCGGGCCGCTACGACGAGCTGCTCCTGCAGTTCCTGGCCGACAGCTCGGGTGTCGATCATGGTGTCCTCCTTGCGTCTCTGCAAACTATACCAAGCATAGCGCGCAATATGTCAAGCAGGGGGAGGCCGCCCTGTGGATAACTACTCCAGCCAATGCTTTCAGCTGCGGAAACTCGGATTTCCGACGGCAGAGTTGTCCACATGTTCCCGTCAGGTGAACCCGAGGGCTTCGGCCGGGATCGTATGGTGGTGCGGTCGCTCGCAGGGCTGGCGAGCGGCCATCGGGCTGGTGCTTGCCGAGCGGGGTGAGGACTAGCTGTGGGGGGCGGCTGGCTTGAGGGCTATGGCATAGGCGGCAAAGATCACGCCGCCGATGACGAGCGTCACCCTGGTCCAGCGCGGGGCGCTGTGCCACGCGAAGCCCGCCAGCAGCATCGCCGGGACGGTGAGGACCGGGACTATCGCCAGGCCGACAGCCGAGACGATGACGGCGAATATCGCTGCGCGCTTGCTGCTGAAAGCGCCTTTAGGGAGCAACGCCACACCTTGAGGGTAACTCTGCTTTCGCTGGTGGGATAGACCAGGGGAAGAACAAAAAAGGGCGCTGACCCGGCCGGCCAGCCGCTACTGTTTCCCCAGTGTTAACTCATTCTGGTCAACAGATAACGACGACCTGGCCGGAGCTGGGCCGACTGGGCCAGCGGGTGCCGGGGCTCTTTCCCGGACAGCGTGAGCAGCGAGGTAAAGGAATCGTATCCTGAATCACTTTATTACCGCTGGACACTTGTTTCCATTGGGTGACAGCCTGCGGACGGAGCACCTCTGGTCAGTCGTATCCAGATCGGAGAAATAAGAATCGTCCTGGCCCTGGCATAGCCGCCCTGGCATAGTCGGCCGGGCCCAGGCCGACCCTAGGCCGACCCAGGCCGGGGTGGCGCCGCAGCGGGGGTCAGGCTGGGTGCTCGACGGTCAGCCGGTAGACCTCGTCGGCGAACATCAGGTTGTACCTGGGCGCGATCCCGGCCTCGTCCGGGCCGAAGGTGAAGCTGGCCATGGCAGGCCCGCTCCCGCGCGCCTGCACCAGGTACTTGGTGATGTCGTCCTCGGTCATCCCCTGGGCGGCCAGGTAGGCGCGGATGTCCTCGCCGCCGGTCGCCACTAGCTGCTCCTGCTGTTCCATGGCTGGTCCCTTCCCTGTCGCGACAACTGCCGCGCGACAGCTGCGGCATGCCCGTGAGCAGGGCGGTTATGCGCCGTCCCGGCCGGGTGCCTCCGGGTGCAGCGGCGTGGGCTGGTCAGGCTCCGGGACCGGGAGGGGCGCCGGCGGGGGCATCGGGACGGGCTCCGGGCCGATCGGCTGCGGCTCGGGCGTCGGCGGCATCGGCCGGGGCTCGGGCGTCGGCGGAATCGGCTCCGGTGGCAGCGGCCCCGGTCCGCCGGGCTCGGGTATAGGTGGCGTAGTTGGCATGTCCCGGGCCTACCCCCGATGCGCGATCAGTAACTCGGCGCGGCGGCCCACCGGGTCACGAGCTGCTCCAGCACCCCCAGCGGGACGGCGCCGTTGCCGAGCACCGTCCCGTGGAAGGCCCGGATGTCGAATCGGGCGCCGAGCCGACGCTCGGCCAGCCCACGCAGCCGCTGAATCTCGCGACGCCCGATCATGTACGCCAGCGCCTGCCCGGGCCACGCGACATAACGGTCCACCTCGTTGATCACGTTCGCCCGGGTGGTAGCCGTGTTCGCCCACATGAACTCGATGGCGGCCTCGCGGGACCAGCCGTAGTAGTGCATGCCGGTGTCGACGACGAGCCGGCAGGCGCGCAGCGCGTCGAAGGAGAGCATGCCCAGACGCTGCAGATCCGAGGTGTACAGGCCCATCTCGTCCGCCAGCCGCTCGCAGTACAGGCCCCAGCCCTCGACGTAGCCGCACACCTCGGCGTCGAGGAAGCGGCGGTAGGCGGGCAGGCCGTCCAGCGTCTGCGCCGAGGCCAGCTGGAGGTGGTGACCCGGCGTGCTCTCGTGAAAGGCCAGGGCCTCGTACTCGTAGATGAAGCGTTCCTGCGGCTGCGCGGTCAGGACGCAGTGGGCGCCGGGGCGCAGGCCGCCCGCGGCCGGGGGCCGGTAGTAGGCCAGCGCGGCGTTGCCCGCCTCGACCGGGTCGATCTCCTCGATCACGCAGTCCGGGATCTGGAACGCCGGGAACCAGTCGTCGCGGGCCGCCTCGGCCCGCCGCAGCGCGCCGGTGACCACCTCGACGATCTGGGCGGAGCCGGAGAACCGCAGCGACCGGTCCTCGCGCAGCCGGGCCAGGATGGCCGGGACGTCGCCGGTGCCCAGCACCCGGCCGCCGAGCTGCGCCCACTCGGCCTGCAGGGCGGCGAGCGTATCCCGGCCGATCTGGTGGATCTGCTCGGGGGACAGGTCGGTGGTGGTGTGCCGCCGCACGGCCGCGCGGTACCCCTGCGCGCCACCCGGGACGAAGCCGATGCCGACCCGCTCGTCCGGCCGCGCGGCCGGCAGCAGCTCCTCCTGCAGGCAGGACAGCAGCCGCCGGATGGCCGGCCGGATCTCGCCGGCCACCACGCCGGCGATCTGGCTCCTGATCGCGGCCTGGTCGACCGCGGCCGGCAGCGGCACGTCCACCAGCCGGTCGGCGGCGATGTCCTTGCCGAGATGGCCGGTCAGCTGCCCGATGGCCTGCCGCACCCCGACCTGCGTGGAGGGCCGCCCGTCGCGGGCCGCCTGCCGGTACCGGGCGGTGACCGCGTCGAAATAACCGCCTAGCGCGCCGAGCCGCCGCAGGTAGCCCTCGACCGCGCCGCCGTCAGTCAGCAACGCCGTCGGCACGGACTGGAAGACCATCGCCTGCGGGGCGGCGTAGGCGGCCGCGGACGCGTTGGCCTCCCACAGCCCCTGCTCCAGGTCCGAGCGCGCGCCCCAGGCCAGCCGGGCCAGGACCGCGTGGTTGACCTGGCCCGCGTCGTCGAGCAGGTCGGCGTCGATGTCGCCCAGCCGGCTCAGGATCGAGCCGATCCGCTGCGCGCCGCGGGCCGCGCCGTCCCGGCTGGGGTCGGGGACCAGGGCATCGAAGCCGGTGACCCCGAGCTGGGTGGCGGTGACCGGGTCGGTCGTGTGCACGACGTCGAAATACTCGTCGCTGAGCCCGGCCAGCCGCGCGGCGGCATCCTGGGCGGCGGCCGACGGCTGGCCCGGCTCCGTCATGGGGCACCCTCCATCATGGGGCCACCCAGATGGACTGCAGCGCCCGGTAGATGTTGCCGCCGAGGACGGCCCGGGCCGCCTCGTCGTCGAACCCGCGCTGGACCAGCCAGCCGCAGATGTTGGCGAAGTTCTCCGTGGGATTCTCCAGCCCGTCGACGTAGGCGACGGGCTCGAAGGCCGGCCCGCGAGTGGCGGACAGGCCGAGCAGGTGGCCGAAGACCGTGTGCAGCGCGACGTGATCGCCGTAGAGGGTGTCCGGCCCGAAGGCGACGTGCTCGATGCCGACCAGGTCGACGCAGTACTCGAAGTGATCCATCACCGACTCGATGGTGTGCCGCGGATGCGCGCCGGACAGCGTGGTGTGCGGCGCGGCCGACATCCCGATCACGCCGCCGGTCTGCGCCACCGCCCGCAGGACGTCATCGGGCTTCATCCGCGCGGTGTCCCAGATCGCGCGGGCGCCGGCGTGGGTGAGGAACACCGGCTGCTCGCTGAGCCGGCAGACGTCCAGCGCGGTGCGGTCCGAGGAGTGGGACAGGTCGATGGCCAGGCCGAGCTGGTTCATCCGCCGGACGGCCCGCCGCCCGAACGCGGTGAGGCCGCCGTCGGTGGTCTCCCGCAGGCCGCTGCCCAGGGCATTGGCGTCGGAGTAGGCGATGCCGATCTGCCGCAGTCCCAGGCCGTAGAGGACATCCAGGCGGTCGATCTCGTTCTCGATGGGCGTCGCCGCCTCCAGGCCGAACACCAGGCCGACTCGCCCCGACCGGTACGCCTCGTCGATGTCGGCCAGCGTGCGGACCGTTATGACGTCGCTTTGGTGGGCCAGGTCGGCCTGGCGCATGCCGAGGTCGGTGATGATGTCGTCCCACCGCCACGGGGCGTTGCCGGTGACGCAGGCCGTGCCGTCCATCATGTTGTCGAACACGATCGTCATGCCCGAGGCCGCCAGGCCCGCGTAGGCGGCGTGCTGGCGGCCGGTGCGGTTGTAGCCGGGCGTCTCCTCCATCCGCGCCGGGAACCGGACCGGATGGTCGTGCAGGCTGATCACCATGGTGTCGCGCAGCAGCCGCCCCGCTCGCTCCCGCTGCTCGGCGGTGAGCCCGGCGTCGTAGGGCGGCACCCGGCCGAACTCGGGCGTCAGCTCGAACCGCGGGAAGTCCTCGCCGGGGGCCAGGTAGGAGTAGGCGGTGTAGCCGCTCGCCCCGTCAGCCATGATCTTGGTCTCCTCCCGTGCCGACGCCGGCCCGCGCGCCGCCGAGCCGGTGCGGCCCGGCGGCCAGCAGCCGCCACAGCTGCTCCCAGGCCCGCATCCCCTCGCGCAGCCGCCGGATGCGCATGAACTCGTTGGGCGCGTGCAGCTTCTCGTCGGCGGTCGAGAACGAGAAGAACAGGGTCTTGACCCCCAGCACCCGCTCGAACAGGGCGGTGGCCGGCAGCGTGCCGGCGATGCAGGCCTGCAGCACGTCCTCGCCGGGGTAGACCGCCTCCAGCGCGGCGGTGGCCGCCCGGATGGCCGGGTGATCGGCGGGAATGGTGTAAGCCGGCACCCGCGCCGCGTCGGCCCGCACCTCGACGCGCACGCCCGGCGCCGGCTGGGCGCCCACGTGGGCGACGATGGCCTCGATCACGGCGTCGGGGTCCTGGCCGGGGACCAGCCGGGCCGACACGTGACCGACGGCGAGGTGCGGGATGACGGTGTACTTGCCGCCGCCCGCCACGCCGTTGACCTCGAGCGTCGGCCGTTCCCAGAGTCGCTCCAGGGTGGTGAAGCCCCGCTCGCCGTGGGCCCGGTCGAGGCCGAGCTGGCGGAGGTACTCGGTCTCATCGAAGGCCACCGCGGCGATCTCTCGCCGCCGTTGCGCGCTCAGCTCGGGAATGCCGTCGTAGAAGCCGGCCACCGCGACCGTGCCGTCGCGGGTGTGCAGGCTGGCCAGGATCTCGCTGAGGACATGCAGCGGGTTGGCGACGGTCCCGCCGTACCGGCCGGAGTGCAGGTCGGTGTCGGCGCCCTCGACCGCGATGTCCATCGAGACCAGGCCCTTGGACGCCAGCGCCAGCGACGGCTCGCTCGGCCGCCACATGGCCCCGTCCGCGGAGATGACCAGGTCGGCCGCGAGCTCCGCGGCGTGCTCGGCGACGAACTCCGGCAGGTGCGGGCTGCCGATCTCCTCCTCGCCCTCGAACAGGAACTTCACGTTGAGCGGCAGGCCGCCCTCCTGAGCCAGGAACGCCTGAGCGGTCTTGAGCACGATGTAGACCGGGCCCTTGTCGTCCGAGGTTCCCCGGCCGCGCATGACGTCGCCGTCCACGCGCAGCTCGAACGGGGGAGTCAGCCACTCGGCGTGGTCGCCCGTGGGCTGCACGTCGTAGTGCCCGTACACCAGGATGGTCGGCGCCCCGGCGGCGCCGAGCCACTCGCCCCGCACGACCGGATGGCCGCGGGTCGGCACCACGCGGGCGTTGGCGAAGGCCAGCTGCCCGGCGAGCCACTGCGCCGCGGCCGCCATCGTCTCCGGGCTCGCGTCCCGGCTGACGCTCGGCACGGCCACGTACTCGCTGAGCTCCCGCAGGTAGCCGACGTCGTCAGCAGCAAAGGCCAGCCCGGAACGAGCGGCCGGCCCGTGGTTGGCGGCCGGCCCGCCTTCAGAGGCCGGCATTGCCGCCGTCGATCGCGATCGTCTGCCCGGTCACCCAGGAGGACCGCGGCGCGGCGAAGAACTGCACGCCGCCGGCGATGTCCTCGGGCTGCCCCAGCCGCCGCGTGGCGATCTCCTGTACTAGCTGCCGCTGGCCCTCTTCGCCGTAGGCCTCCCACTGCCGTAGCGTCGTGGGGTTGGACAGGACGAAGCCGGGGGCGATGCAGTTCACGGTGATCCCGAACGGGCCGAGCTCGTGGGCCATCTGCCGGGTGAACCCGATCTGGCCGGCCTTCGCGCTCGCGTACGCCTGGATCCCGGTCCGGCTGACGCCGAGGCCGGCGGCCGAGGAGATGTTGACGATCCGGCCCCACCCGCGTTCCTTCATGCCCGGCACGACCGCGCGAGTGCACAGGAAGGCGCTGGTCAGGTTGGCGTCGACCACCGCATGCCAGTCCTCGTCGGTCACGTCCTCCAGGGGATGGCCGACCTGCCCGCAGACCCCCCCGGCGCTGTTGACCAGGATGTCGACCCCGCCGACCCCGGCGAAGAACTCCCGCACCGCCGCGGCGTCAGTCAGGTCGGCCTCGTCCTTGTCGACGCCGCGCACGATCGCCCCGTCGCCGCGCAGCGCCTCGGCGATCGCGGCACCGATGCCGTGCGCCGTGCCCGTCACGACGGCGGTCTTGCCCGCCAGTCCAGCCGTCATCAGTTCCGTGGTCAGTTCCGCCGTCATCGGACCCCGCGTCTCATTCAGTGCCGTCAGCGCGCCTGAGATCAGTGCAGCCAAAGTCCCTGGAGGATAACGCAAACGTTCTACTGGTGATCAATTGGCCCCATAGGGGCGTCAGAAGCTGGCACCCGACCCTGAACGGGCGGCGCCTCCCGAGACCCTGGGGGACCCCCGCGGACCCGCGCGAACCCGCGCGGCGCGCCGCCTGGAGCAAATGACCCGATTACCCTACGCTCGGGGCCCATGAATAGGAATTCAAGTATCGGTCTGACGTCGTTCGGAGTCGTGCTGGTGATCGTGGGAGCCATCCTGCGGTTCGCCACCACGGTCCATAGCTCCGGATTTAACATCCACAAGATCGCTGACATTCTGCTCCTGGTCGGGATACTGCTCGTCATCTTGAGCGTTTTCATGATGACGATGGGCAGCAGGAGGCGGAGCGCTACTCGAACCTAAGTTCGGGGACTCTGGCCGGTCAGCAGCGGACCGCGCGATGACGTCCCGGTACACACGAGGTCGGCCGGCACGTTAGCGAGCGGCCCGGAACGGAGCCGAGCGCAGGGCGAGTCGCAGCGGCTGGGAGCCCAGCTTCGGATACCCCGAGAGCTCGCCGGCGTACGGGCGGCCGAAGCCCGGGTCGGCCGCCGATCCCAGCCTGGTCCCCGCCGGGACCGTGACGGGCACCTGCGTGCCGGGCGGGCCGAGGACGGTGACCGTCCTGCCCTGCACGTAGGCGCTGACGGTGCCCGCGCGCTGAGCCCGGGCCCACAGGGCCTGGTCGTGCAGCGCGACCCCGGCCGTGGCCATCGTCAGGTTGACGATCGGCGCGCCAGGGCCGTAAACGGCCCGGTAAGCGGACAGGACGCCATCCATCACCGGATAGCCGAGCCGGTCGCCGGTCAGGTTGGACTGGTGCATGAAGAACGGCCGCGGGTCGTTGCTCAGGACCGCGGCGAAGACGATCTTGACCTGCTCCGGCAGGATGCGGGAGGTCCACCCGGTCTTCGGGTTCAGCGGCTTGATGCAGGCCGTGGCGTGGTCGGCCTGGCAGCGCCCGCTGCCGCCGTCCCGCTTCGAGGTGTGGTACCAGTTGAACTCGCTGATCTCCTCCGGCACGGTGGAGACGTCATACCCCACGTCGATCGGGTGCCGGGGCACGCCGAGAGCCGCGCCGACCGGCCGGCCGGCCGGCTCGCGCGACGCGTCCATCGCCACCCACCTGATCTTGTCGGGGCCCATCGCCCGGACCAGGTGGGGGTTATCTACCGGCTGCTGGGGGAGGACCCGCAGCCCCGAGTACTCGCCGGTGGCCAGTACCCCGGCCTCGACCGGGATTGCGTTCTGCCTGGCCCAGGCCAGGTTGCGGAGAATCTGGCTGCTGACCGTGCCAGCGCCGACCCAGACGATGCGGCCGCCGGACGTCACGCACTTCCAGGGCGCCACCTGGAAGTCCTGCTCGCAGCCGAGGTTCGCATGGGTATAGGTGTGATTGACCCAGGAGAAATCGTTGGCTACCGGCCGGAACGCGGCCAGCAGCGGATCTGTCCCGTGCACCCGGAACCGGGCCGAGTCCCCGCCGTTGAACAGGAACTCCATGGTGAAGTGGTGCCGGCGCTGCCAGCGGACGGCGTAGGACACGTCGGCCGGGGTCATCCGGATCGGGGCGGTCGCCGGCGTGCCGGGCGGACAGGCGCCGCCGCCGGGCGTGCAGTGGCCGGCGGGGCTCCATCGCGCGTCGGCGTTGATCACGTCGTCGTAGCCGACATCGAGGTAGTTGCGCCAGTAGCCGAGGTGCACGCCGCGGGTGACCCAGTCCACGATGCCGTGGGCCAGGTAGCGGAACTGGGCCAGGTAGTGGCTATAGCCGAAGCCGATCCCGAGCTGCTGGCGGCCCCGGTGGGTGTACTGCCAGACGAGCGTGCCGGTGGCGGTGCCGGACGCATGCGGGATCGACGCGGTCACCAGCGGCGTGGCGCTGGCTGGTCCGCTGGCTGGCAGGGGCTGGGCGAGGTAGCCGAACGGCGCCGGGCCGGCCGGGCCGCCGCTGAACGGGAACGACCCGTTGAGATAGCCGAACCCGGCGCGTGCGCCGGCCCTGGTCACCGCCGCGGTGCCGCGCAGCGGCCCGCTGTAGACCGGTGCGCTCATCCCGAGGTCGGCGCCCGGGGGAGCGTAGGCGTCCACCTCGCGCACCCCGAAGGTGGTCTCGTACCTGGCCAGCGCGGCCTTCTCGGTCCCGGACAGGCCCGCCGGGGCGGTGCCAGGCAGCACGATCCCGTCGAAGTTGCCGCCCTGCACGCTCCCCTGCGCGCCCCCCTTCGTGCCCCCCTCCGTGCCATCCGGCAGAGCGCGGGAGAGGAAAGCCCCGGTGATGGTCCGCCGCGAGGGGTCGCGGAGGCTGACGACCGTGAAGGGCACGCCCTCGGCGGCTAGCTGCTGGCGGATGGCGCCGACCGCCGGCGTGCCGTCGGTCACCACGAGCACGTTCAGGTTCACGCCGCCGTGCGGCCCGGCTGGCCTGGCGGCCGGGCGGGTGGCCGGGTGCCGGGTGCCCGTGGGCGAGGCCGCCCGAGGGGTCCCGCCGGGCCCGCCGGACCCGGTGGGGGCCTGATCGCAGGCTGCGACCAGGGCAGCCGCCATGGCTAGGACGGCCGCGAGCGTGGCGACCGTTAGCCGTGGCCTGGTGGGGTTTATCGTGGTAGCTCCAGTTGGCGTCCGCTGTCAGGTGCCGCGCGGTCGGCGGCGCTCGCCCGGCTGGCCCGGCTGGCGGCGACGTGCCTGGTTCGTGGTCCGCCGGGGTTCTCGAAGCCTACTTCGCTGGTCCGCGCAAGGCGGTGACGTGCGCCTGCGCGCCGGAGGGGACATTCATGTCTGACTCGATCAAGCTCGGCTCGGTCGCGCTCGACTGCCCGGACGCCGGGAAGCTGGCCGCGTTCTACGCCGAGATCACCGGCGGGAAGATCACGTTCCTCGATGAGGACTGGGCGACCGTCATGGGACCGGGCGGCCGGCTCGACTTCCAGACCGCACCCGGTTACGCCCCGCCGGCCTGGCCGGACCCGGCCTCGTCGATGCAGCTGCACCTGGACTTCGACGTCGAGGACGCGGATGCGGCCGAGGCGCGGGTGCTGGCGGCCGGCGCGACGAAGTACGACTTCCAGCCGGGCCGCCACTTCCGCGTGTATGCCGACCCGGCCGGGCACCCGTTCTGCCTGTGCACCGAGGAGGTCCCCGGGCAGGCCTGAAACGGCGCGGTCCCCGGCTGCCCGGCCCGCGGGGACACCGGGCCACGATTCAGTCAAATGTGACGTGGCACCCGCGGGGCCACCTTACGCTGGGCCGAGACCTGCACGCGGGGCCAGCCGAGAAATAATGACGGTATCCGGGGGCAAGACCGGCCGGCGCGGCGGTACCTGGGTCGATAACGGTCGCGCGAGTCCGCCAATGGAGGTATGGGCCAGGTGAGACAGGCGTCCATTCACTCGGCCGACCTGCCCGGGTCAGTCGGGTCGGCCAGGCGGCCGGGGACGGATAGTCCGGTCGCGGAGCAAGGCCCGGCTGGCCCGATCGAGCGGGTCATGAGCAAGGTGATCCGCACCCTCGCCTGGAGCAAGCTCTCCGACCCCAAGGTCGCCATCGCGGTGTCCGGCGTCGGGCTGCTGCTGGGCATGCTCGTCGGGGCCACCGCGCCGAACACCGAGACGCTGCCCATCAGGCTGCCGCTGTCCTACCTGCTGCCCTCGCTGACCCACCAGAGCGCGCTCGCGATGACGATGCTCTACACCGGAGACGTCCTCGCCTGCCTGGGGCTCGCCGGGATGCTGTGGGCGCACAGCCAGGGGTGGCGCCCGAACCCGCTGCACCTGCTGCTGGTCAGCGCGGTCATCGTCGCGGTGATGGTGAGCCTCACCCCGGTCGGCTCATCGGATACCGCGAGCTACGCGGCATATGGGCGGATCGCCTCGCAGGGCGGGAACCCGTACACGACCAGCCCGCTGGTCCTGCGCCACACCGCCTACTTCGCGGTCATCGGCACGGTATGGAAGAGCCAGCCTTCCGTGTACGGGCCCTTCGCCAACGTGATCCAGTCCTTCGCGGCGTGGATCGGCGGCGCGAACGTCGCGACCACCATCTGGGTCCTGATGATCCTCAACGGCATCGTGTTCATCGGTGTCGGCGTGCTGCTCCTCAAGACCTCTGACGACCCGGTGCGGGCGACGCTGTTCTGGACGGCGAACCCGGTCATCATCCAGCAGCTGGTGAGCGGCGGTCATCTCGACACGTTCGTGGCGGCGGGGGCGATCTGCTCGATCCAGGTGGCGCGGCGCGTCTCGGGCAGGTGGGGCGACGTGCTGATCGGCGTCCTGATCGGCCTCTCCTGCGGGATAAAGATAACGGGGGCGCTGATCGGGCTCGGTCTCGCCTGGCCGCTGCTGCGGCGCCACGAGTGGATGCGCACCACCCGGATCGCGGTGGTGTCACTGGCGACGGTCGCCCTGCAGTACAGCTTCTACGGGCTCGGTGCGCTGAAACCGCTGTTCGAGGGATCGAAGTGGGTCACGCTGCCCTCGCCATGGTGGCTCTTCCAGGTGCTGGGGGAGGCGGTCGGGGTCGGCAAGGGCACCATGGCGACGGTCATCGGCTGCCTGTGGCCGATCGCGATGATCGTGGTCGCCGGGCTCATCTACCGGCGGATCTCCTCGGATCAGCCCCGCGAGGTGGTGGCGCCCTTCGCCCTGACCTTCGCCTGGATCCTCGTCGCTCCGTGGGTGTTCCCGTGGTACACCGCGCTCGCCTGGGTGGCGCTGACCCAGGTTCCGCGCAACCGGATGACCCGGTGGCTGACGATCGTTACGGTCTTGCTCGCGCTATGGCATTCCAGCGGCGGACAGGCTCCGGTTCGATTATGAGTTCGTGGACCTCCGCGGGTGTGGACCGCCCAGCGCGGGCCGCCGGGCCGGGCCGGGCTGGCCTGGCCTCCCGGGGTGGCTGGCTGGGGGTGGCGAGGCGGCACTGGCTGGCCACCGCGCTGCTGGCCGCCGGCCTGGTGCTGCGGGTGCTGGCCCAGCTCGCCTACCGCCCCGCGCTGTTCTACATCGACACGAACAGGTACCTGTACAACGCCGAAGGCAACGATCCGGTCGGCTACAAGGGACCGCTGCGGGCGATCCTGCTGGTGGGCAACTTCGACACGGTCGCCGCCATCCAGCACGTGCTGGGCCTGGCCATGGCGATCGTGATCTACCTGCTGCTGCTGCGGCGCGGCGCACCGCGCTGGCTGGCCGCGCTGGCCATCGCGCCGGTCCTGCTGGACGCCTACCAGCTGCAGACCGAGCAGACGATCATGCCGGGCACCTGGTTCGAGGCCCTGATCGTGGCCGGCCTGGCCATCCTGCTCTGGCAGCCGCGGCCCGGCTGGCGCCGGGTGATCGTCGCCGGCCTCGTGCTGGGCACCTCGGCCACCATCGCCCAGGTCGGCGAGGCGCTGATCCTGCCCGCGGCGATCTACCTGCTCGTGGTCGGGGGCGGGGCCGGGGCGGCTGGCGGGGCCGGGGGCGGCTGGCGGCAGGCCGTCGGCAAGGCGGCCGCGCTGTGCCTGGCCTGCGCCCTGCCCATCCTGGTCTACTGCACCGGCTCCTTCATCCTCACCGGCGGCTTCTTCCTGTCGCACACCGGCGCCACGTCCTTTTACGGACGGGCGGCGGCGGCGGCGGACTGCGCCACCCTCAGGCTGCCGGCGGCCGAGCGGGGGATGTGCCCGACCAAGGCACAGCAGGCCCGGGGGCCGGACTGGCTGGAGTACAACCAGGCTTCGCCGATCCGGCCGTACTACTCGGGCCTGCCGCGTCCCCAGGTCGACAGCATGCTGTCGGACTTCAACCACCGGGTGCTGACCCAGCAGCCGCGGCGGCTGCTCGCTGCTTACGGCCGCGACGTGCTGAAGGTGTTCGCGCTGACCCGCACGACCAGCCAGGGCGACACGCCCATCTCCCGCTGGCAGTTCCAGACGACGTTCCCGTACTACACCCCACATGCCACGAGGGCGTTCGACCGGACCGCGATCGACCGCTTCGGCGGCGGGCAGCC
>DATKRH010000253.1:0-2791 GCA_035532295.1 Streptosporangiaceae bacterium | reverse complement strand
CCCGGCCAGGAACAGCACGTCCACCTCATCCTCACGGTCCGGGTCCTGCGGGAAACCCGGCACCTCACCAGCGCGGCCGGGGCCGCCGGGTACCGGCGGCCGGGGGCCTGCCCGGCCGGTGCCGGGGGTTGCAGGAGTGTTGTCCACGGTCAGTCACCTCCACAGGGTTGCCGATCAGGCTGGCGCCGCTTCCCCCGCCCGGGACAGGCCACATGGGAGGCCGCCCCGCCGACGGGGTCACGCACCGCGCCGATCGACACCCGACTCCGCGCCAGACGTCAAGTCCAGCCAGGGGCGGGACACCCAGGTCACCCGCCGCAGCCCCCGGCGCGTCAGCGCCCGCGGCGGCGGCGTGCCGCGGGCGCTGACGCGGCCACACGGCCCGCAACGGCACCAGCCGCCCACGGTGCCGGCCCGGCCCGCACCCGCGCACACGGCGGCCCACCGGGCCGCGTGCGGGCCATCCGCCCGGCGAGACCGCCCCCATCCGCCGCCAGGGCGTCTTCGCGGACGCTTGACCATCCCGCCCGGCCCGAGCGTGCATGTACCACACCGCACGGACAGGCCGCCGGCCCGGACACGCACCGCCCGCAACGGCGCGGGCGCCCTCGCGGAAGGAGGAGGCAGGCGTGACCGGCGACCCCGATGACCTGCTGACCATCGACGAAGTGATCGCCACCCTGCGGGTATCGCGGGCTGCTTTCTACCGGTGGCGGCGGCGGGGCACCGGACCGGCGTCGGTCCGGCTGCCCGGCGGCGCCGTAAGGGTCCAGCGCAGCGCACTGCAGCAGTGGCTGCGCAGCCTGCACGACAACCAGGAAGACGAGGACACCGCAGCATGAGCACCTACGACGTGAAAATCTGGGACCCCAAGAAGATCGGTGACACCGCGAAAGGCCGCTGGCGGGTCCGCTGGGCCGTCGCCGGCCGCGAGCACTGCAAATCCTTCGCCGCCAAGCCCCTCGCCGACGGGTTCATCACCAAATTGAAAGACGCCATCCGCGACCGTCAGACCTTCGACGAGATCACCGGCCTGCCCGCCCGGGAAGGTCACGCCGCCAGGCCGCGCACCTGGTACGAGCATGCCCGCGCCTACACCGAGATGAAATGGCCCGGCCAGGCCGCCACCTCGCGGCGGTCCTCCGCCGACGCGCTGACCACCGTCACCGTGGCCCTGGCCCCCCGCAAGCGCGGCGCCCCCGACCCAGAAGTCGTGCGCCGGGCGCTGTACGGGTGGGCGTTCAATCCCGGCACCCGGCAATCGACCCCGCCTGGTGACATCGCCGCCGCGCTGAGCTGGGTCGCCGCGATGTCCCAGCCCGTCACCGCGCTGGAGGACCCCAAGACCCTCCGGGCCGTGCTCGGCGCGTGCGCCCGGACCTGCGCCGGGAAGCCAGCCGCCGCTACCACCCAGCGGCGCAAGCGGGCCGTGTTCTACAACGCGCTCGGCTACGCCGTCGAGCAAGGGCTGCTGGGCGCCAACCCGGTGGACCGCCTCCAGTGGAAAGCCCCCGAGGTCGCCGAGACCGTCGACCGGCGTGTCGTCGCCAGCCCCGCCCAGGCCCAGGCGCTGCTCACCGCGGTCCGCGCACAAGGCCCACGCGGGCAGCACCTGGAAGCGTTCTTCGGCTGCCTCTACTACGCCGCCATGCGCCCCTCCGAGGTGGTGTCCCTGCGGGAAACCGACTGCCACCTGCCTGCCCGCGGCTGGGGAAGAATCGACCTGGCCGCATCTGAACCCCGCGCCGGGCGCGGCTGGACCGACGACGGCGCCGCCCACGAACCCCGCGGCCTCAAGCACCGCGCCGAGCACGAGATGCGCTCCGTCCCCATCCCACCCGACCTCGTCGCGCTGCTCCGCGCCCACCTCCAGCGGTACGGCACCGGCCCCGACGGGCGGCTGTTCCGCACCGCCCGCGACGGCGCCATCCAGCAAAGCACCTACAGCGCCATCTGGCAGTCCGCCCGCACCGCCGCATTCACCACCGCGCAGCACGCCTCCCCCCTCGCCCGCCGCCCCTACGACCTCCGGCACGCCGCCGTGTCCCTGTGGCTGAACGCCGGGGTCCCGGCCACCGAAGTCGCCCGCCGCGCCGGGCACAGCGTCGCCGTCCTGCTCAAGGTCTACGCCCACTGCATCGACGGCCAGGCCGGCGCCACCAACCAGCGCATCACCGACGCCCTCACCACCCCAGATGACCAGTCCACCCCAGATGACAAGCAGTCCTGAACACGCCGACGGGGCACGGGCAGCGCAACTGCCCGTGCCCCGCCACACTCAGCCGGCCCGGCACGCACCGCGTACCCGGCCGCCCCGCGCCGGCTGTGGCCAGGCCGGCGGCGGCACCGCCGGCCCCCACCTCCGGGCCGCAGCAGGTGCGGCGCGTGAATCCACGGACGGAACCACGATCCGTCCGTGGATTCACCGGCCAGCGCCCCCGCGCGCACGGACGCATGACGGACAGGGACCGCCACGGAAATGACCGTCAGCGGAGTCTGAGCAGGCCAGAGCCATACGAGCGGACGGGGCCAAGCGGTTCGGTGAACCGCTGGCCGGGTTTCCGCTGCGCTAGGCACAGCACCTGCCAACACCTGCGAAAACGGCCTGTGAGCTGGGTGTTCCCGGTCTCCTGGGCCATCTTTCTGGTGTCCCGCTGTGGGTCATGATGTGTCACCGTGCGCCCCTGCATAGCAGCGGTTACGGACACATAGCGGACGGGATCAGGCCAGAACCAGCGGTGCATCCAACCGCTTGATCCCGCGATTTCGGATGGTCAAATCGCGGAGGGGA
>DATKRH010000252.1:0-7322 GCA_035532295.1 Streptosporangiaceae bacterium | reverse complement strand
ATCGGCGAGGATATCGGCGGCCGCCTCGGTAGCTGCGCGGAGGACGAAGCCGGATACGGTATCCCCTGCGGCCCGGCTGGCGGACTCTAGCAGCGCTTTCTGTTCCGGCTCCACCCTAAGGTGCAGCCGCTCGGCCTTCATTGAACTCATGCTCTAACTGTACGCACGTTGTGCACCCAAAGCTATCCGGTTCCGGTTCGCGAGCGACGGCCTATTTGGCGAACTTGCGCGGGTCTGCATTCACGCCCGGTACTGAAATGTGACATTCACTTCCGTTGGGCCGCAGTCGCTGGAGCGGCAGGAGATTGGCCTCGGCCAGCGCTGCGGCGTGCCGCTCCCCGGAGACTGCCCGGGACGCCTGCCCGTAGAGAACCTACCGTCATCGGTCGCCGCCGGTGGGTCGCCCAGCTGCTGCCGCTCGCTCCCGGATGGAGCATGGGCCGCGCCCAGAACATCCGGTTCCGGATCATGCCGGGAGTCAGTGGTCGTCATAGTGGAAGCGGCAGGCGATGATAGTGATCACATCGGACTGGACGTCGTACACGAGCCGGTCCTTCTCGGTTATCCGACGTGACCAGACCTCGCCGCCCAGGTGCTTGAGGCGTTCCGGCTTGCCAGTGCCGGTTCGCGGCGTGCGTGTCGACTCGGCGATCAGCCTGATGATCTTGGAGAGCACTTTGGGGTTGGTCATCGACCAGGCCTCGAGATCCTCGAGGGCACCGGAGGTGACCGACAGTTTCACTCGCCTGCCTGCACGCCGAACCGGCCGGCCAGCCTCTCGAGTTCGGTCGGCTGGGCGGTGCCTTCGCGCGCCTCGGCCAGCCCGCGCAGGACATGGACGGCATTGGCGCGCGTGGAGAACAGGTAGAGCGTTTCCTGCAGTGACTCGTAGTCTTCGGCGGACATCAGGACGGCGTTGCCGCCGTTGCGTGCCACGATCTCGATGACAACGTGGTCGTCGTTGACCTGCCGTACCAGCGGGAACAGATTCTCACGGGCATTGCTGATGCTTACTGCGGTCATCTCGGCCTCACCTCACTCGTACAGGAACATCGTACGAGTTTACGTGATTGGAAGCAAGCGCTGCAAGGAGGCGGTCTGCTGCATGCGCAGCCAGCACAGCCACCCGCCTGCCGGCAGTACGATTTTCCGGTTTCCCCTGATCAGGCCGGACAGTATCCGCAACGATGTCGGCAAGTCGACCACACTGCGGGTGATCCTCGGGCTCGACACCCCCGACGCGGGCGAGGCGCTGGTGGTCGGCCATCCCTACCGGAGCTTGCGCCGCCCGCCGCGCCACGTCGGCGCCTTGCTGGATGCCGGAGCGGTCGAGCCGGGCCGCAGCGCCTGGAACCATCTGCTGTGGCCGGCCCGCTCCCAAGGGATCACCTCGCGGCGGGTGAACGAGGTGATCGAGCTGGTCGGCCTGTCAACGGTGGTCCGCCGCAAGGCGGGCGGATTCTACTGGCCGCGGTTTGCCGACGCCTGGCGTGCCGAGTGGATCAAGGCCCGCACCGTCGTCTCGACCGGATGGCTGCTCGCCGCCACCGCCGCCTTTAGCCTCTGCCTCAGCGCGGCCGTCTGTGCGGTTGTCCACTATCAGACCGGCGGCGGCCAGGACCCCGCCGAACGGGTTCACCACCGCCCACCGTCTCCCACTCTCCCTCGGTGCAAGCCTGACGCTACGGGCCGCCATCGGCTCGAGGGGCGGTCTACGACTCCGACTCAACGCGCCGTGAACCCAACCCCGCTCGTCGATACCGGACTGTTCGACGAGGTCCATCCGCGCCAACTGCGCGAAGCCTTGGAACGCGGTGACCGTGCCGTACGCAAACGATGTGGTGGGGCCGGTGGGATTCGAACCCACACTGGCAGGATCCTAAGTCCTGTGCCTCTGCCGTTGGGCTACGGCCCCTCGCCACGCGGGGCGGTCAGTGCCAGGCGAGAATCGTCAGACGCCCAGGTCCTGGCGCAGCCGGGCGACGTGCCCGGTGGCCTTGACGCCGTAACGGGCCTCCTCGACCTTCCCGTCGGCCCCGATGACGAACGTCGACCTGATGACGCCGACCGACTTCTTGCCGTACAGCATCTTCTCGCCGTAGGCGCCGTAAGCCTTGAGCACGACGCGGTCGCGGTCGGACAGCAGCGGGAAGGTCAGGCTCTCCTTGTCCCGGAACTTGGCCAGCTTCGCCGGGCTGTCCGGGGATATCCCGAGGACGGCGAAGCCGGCGTCAGACAGGTCCGACTTACTGTCCCGGAAGTCACATGCCTGCTTGGTGCAGCCGGGGGTCATCGCCGCCGGGTAGAAGTAGATGATCACCCGCTGCCCGCGCAGGGACGCGAGGCTCACCTCGTTCCCGTCGGCGTCGGGCAGGGTGAAATCGGGCGCCGGATCTCCAGGCGCGAGCCGCTCATCAGCCACGGGCTCTCCTTCAGCAGCCAGTCGGTCGCCCCTACGGTACAAGGCGATGGGGGCTCGGGGGGGCGCCCCCCCGATCAGCACACCAAAGCGGCGATGACCGGGGCCAGGTGGCGCAGTGCCTTGCCGCGGTGGCTGATCCGGTCCTTGGCGTCCGAGCTCATCTGGGCGGTGGTCAGCTCGGCGGAGTCGGGCAGGAAGATCGGGTCATAGCCGAACCCGTTCTCTCCCCTGGGCTCGTGGATGAGGCGGCCGCGCATGATCCCTTCGCTGACGTGTTCCCGGCCAGCGGGCAGGACGAGCGCGGCCGAGCACGCGAACTGGGCGCCGCGCCGGTCGTCCGGCACGTCGGCGAGCTGGCCCAGGACCAGCCACAAGTTGGCCTCGTCATCGCCATGCTTGCCCGACCAGCGGGCCGAGAGCACGCCGGGCATCCCGTTGAGCGCGTCCACGCACAGGCCCGAATCGTCGGCTACCGCGGGCAGCCCGGTGAACTCGGCGATGGCTCGGGCCTTGAACAGGGCGTTCTCGGCGAAGGTGGCCCCGGTTTCCCGCACCTCCGGCGCACCGGGGAACCCGCCGAGACCGACCAGATCGACCGTCACCCGGCCGGCCTGCAGGATGCGGGTCAGCTCCGCCAGCTTGGCCGGGTTCGCGGTGGCGAGCACCAGCCGGGGCAGCGTTGCTGCCTCCTCGCGGTGCTGCGTCATGTGGCCAGCGCCTGCTGCTGGATCGTGGCCAGCTCACCGCAGCCGACGACGGCGAGGCTCAGCAGCTCATCGAGAAGCTCCCGGTCAAAGGGCTCCCGCTCGGCCGTGCCCTGCACCTCCACGAAGCGGCCGTCGCCGGTGCAGACGACGTTCATGTCCGTCTCGGCGATGACGTCCTCGGCATAACACAGGTCGAGCCTGGGCTGCCCGTCCAGGATGCCGACGCTGACCGCCGACACCGACGCCGTCAGCGGGTCACCCTTGCACCGCTTCCGGTTCCGCAGCCAGGCCACCGCGTCGGCCAGCGCGACGTAGCCGCCGGTTATCGCCGCGGTACGGGTGCCGCCATCGGCCTGCAGCACGTCACAGTCGATGATGATCGTGTTCTCGCCCAGCGCCTTGGGGTCGACGCAGGCCCGCAGCGACCGGCCGATCAGCCGGGAGATCTCGTGGGTGCGGCCGCCCAGCCTGCCCTTGACCGACTCGCGGTCGTTGCGGGTATTGGTGGAGCGCGGCAGCATGGCGTACTCGGCAGTGACCCAGCCCAGGCCGCTGCCGCGACGCCAGCGCGGCAGTTCCTCGTTCACGCTGGCCGCGCAGAGCACCCGGGTCCCGCCGAACTCGACGAGTACCGAGCCCTCAGCGTGCTCCAGCCAGTTCCTGGTGATCTTCACGTCACGCAGCTGATCCGGGCGGCGCCCGTCGGGTCGAGACATGGCCGTCAGCCTAGCGGTGCCGCCGGACCGCCGAAGCGCCCTAGTAACCAGCGCGATCCTCCGCGCCCGCCTCGATCCAGCGGTACACCGCGCTCACCCCGGCGCGCAGTGAGGTGGCGGGCCGCCAGCCGAGGTCACGCGCGGCCCGCTCGGCGGCCAGCGCGCTGCGCTGTAGCTCACCGGGCCGGGCGGGTGCGAACAGCGGCTCGACCGCGCGCCCGGCCGCCGCGGCGATGACGTCGGCGAGCTCCAGGACGCTGACCTCCCGGCCGGTGCCGATGTTCCAGGTCCCCGGCCGTCCCCGGTCGGCGGCCGCGAGGAAGGCGGCGACCGCGTCCCTGACATAGACGTAGTCGCGGGTCTGGCTGCCGTCCCCGTAGATCGTCGGCCGCTGGCCGGCCAGGACACTCGAGCAGAAGATCGGGACGACACCAGACTCGCCGGTCGGATCCTGGCGGGGCCCGTACACGTTGGCGAACCGCAGCACGGTATGCGCGGTCCCGTGCAGCCGGTTGTACAGGTGGACGTACTGCTCGGCGCAGTGCTTGGCGACGCCGTAGGGCGACTCGGGCAGCGGCAGCACGTCCTCCAGCGAGGGGATCGGCGCATCCCGGCCGTACAGGGCACCCCCCGTCGAGCAGAACAGGACGCGCGCGCCGACCGCGCGCGCGACCTCCAGCACGTTCACCGTGCCCACGACGTTCGCCTCTGCGTCCGCGGCCGGCGCGGCGACGCTGGCCCGCACGTCGATCTGGGCGGCGAGGTGGCAGATCAGCTCGGGCCGGAAGCCGGCGACGACCGACGCCAGCGGGCCGGCCGCGGTCACGCTGATCTTGTGCAGCGTGACGCGCTCGTCGAGCCGGCCCGCCCGGCCGGCCGACAGGTCATCGACCACGGCGACGTCATCCCCGCGGGCCAGCAGGGCATCGCTCAGGTGCGAGCCGATGAAGCCCGCGCCGCCGGTCACGAGTACTCGCATGGCTGTCGAGTCTATGTGCGGCGGTCGCGACCGCGGGCCCGTCGCGCGGCCACGCAGAACCGGTCCGCCGGAGGAGACCCGCCGGGCCGGGTAACCGGCAGGACCGCCGATGGCAGTCCGTAGCGAGCCGGCGACATTTACCCGATATCAATTGGACGATATAGCGAGTAAGGATAACAGCAGAACTTTACGGAGTTTTTGCATCGGATCGGGGGCATTCGGGCGCATCCGGGCGTGCTAGGCGACTAGCATCGTCGCCGGAAGATTGTGATCAAGCTGCCATCCCGATGCCTTGGGCTGGATGATCATGCAGGCTGAACCGCGTTCCGGAAACCGCTGGCAGAGCGCTCAGATGGCCCTCACTCCGAGGGCTCTGCCAGGCAGTTGCCGGCCACGTGTCATTCAAGTCTTGGCAAACATTGCGTATCGGCTCTTCTATTTCTCCGGTAATGCGGAGGCGGCAGGGGTGGCATTGCTATCGGCGGTCGGCGGCCTGGACGCGCGTGACTGACGAGACCTCGGAGACGGGCGCGCGGGGCGCGGTGGGCGCGCGGGGCGCGCTTACGCGCAGGCAGCTGCTGATAGCCGGCCTGGCGTGGCTGGTCGCGTTGTCGGTCGTCGGGCTAATTGTCCGGGGAAGCCTGGATAGCCTGCCGCTATTCCGCCGCATGGTTGACCTAGACGTTTATCGCTCCGGCGGCCGGAACGTGCTGCAGGGCGGCCAGCTCTACTCGATGCGCACCCGCAACGGGCTGCTGTTCACCTATCCCCCGGCCGCCGCCGTGCTGGCCGTTCCGCTGGCGCTGCTGTCGTGGCAGTCAGCGCAGCTGTTCTGGATCCTGGCGGTCTACGTCCCGCTGGCCATCGCGATCCGGTACGCCTTCGCGCCGCTGCTGGCCCGGGCGCGCGGCTATGCGCCAGCCGTCTTCGCGGGCCTGTTCTTGTGCTGCGCCTGGCTCGTGCCGATGCTCCAGGAGATCCACTACGGACAGGTGGACATCCTCCTGGTGTCCTTGTGCGTGCTCGACTGCGGCGCCAGGCGGCCTCGCTGGCCGCGAGGCGCGCTGATCGGCCTGGCCACCGCGGTCAAGCTCGTACCCGGTGTCTTCATCGTGTACCTGCTGCTGACCGGCCGGCGCAAGGCAGCGGCCGTGGCGGCCGCCACCTTCGCGGCGGTGTCCGGCCTGGCCTGGGTCGTCTCCCCGAAGGACTCGAACCAGTACTGGTTCAGCACCATCTTCAACCCGACGCGGCTCGGGCCCAACATGCCGACCGCCAACCAGTCACTGCGCGGCATGATCCTGCGGATCTTCTACCCCACGGCGGCGCCAACCGCGGTATGGCTGGGGATCGCCATCGTCGTCGCCATCGCCGGGTACGCGGCGGCCTGTGCCGTCCAGCGGCGCGGCCAGGAGATCGCCGGCGTCGCCATCACCGGCATGCTCGCCGCGCTGCTGTCTCCGGTGTCGTGGTTCCATCACCTCTGCTGGGTGGTCCTCGCGCTCGGCGTGATCGTCGGCGATGGCCGGAACCCGCGGCGGGTACTGACCGCGGCGGCGACCATCGCGTTGTTCGCGACCAGCGTGCCCAACTGGGGCAAGGGGCTGTTCCTCACCCATGCCGTCCCCGTCTTGCTGGGCAGGGTCCTGGAGGATGTCTTCGGGCTCGCCGCGCTCGCCCTGATCGTGATCATGCTCAGAGTGGCGACCGGGGTAGCGACCGGGGCTGCCATCCCCGACCCCGACCCCGACCCCGACCTCGCGCCGGCTCGGGCGCAGCCGGGTCCGTCACTGCTGGCCGCCGAGCACCTGTCGGCGGCCAGCAGCCGCGACGGATAGCCGCCCGCCGAACGACGCCGCCGCCTCCTCCTGCGTCCTGTCGGGGTCATTCCAGGCCACCAGGTGGGTCAGCACGAGCTCGCCTACCTCCGCTCGGGCCGCGTGCTCCCCGGCCTGGCGCGCGGTGAGATGAAGGTCGGCGGGCAGATCCGGGCCGTCCAGGAAGGATGCCTCGCACAGCAGGACATCCGCGCCGCCGGCCAGCGCGGTCAGTTCGTCGCAGGGACCCGTGTCGGCGGAGTAGGCCAGCGCGTGCCCGGCGTGCTCCAGCCGGAAGGCGAAGGTCTCGACCGGGTGGTTCATGCGGGCCGTGGTGATCCGCAACGGCCCGATCTCGATGGTGCCGGGCGCCAGGGTCACGAAGTCGAACGCCGCCGTCATGCCCGGCCCGGGATCGAGCCCGACCGCCCTGGTCAGGCGCTCCGCGGTGCCGGCTGGCGCGTAGACGGGCAGGCGCGGCCGCGGGCCCAGCGGATGGTAGGTGCGGGCGACTTGGTAGGCGCACATGTCGAGGCAATGGTCGGCGTGCTGATGGCTCAGGCAGATCGCGTCCACGTCGTCGAGTCCGCAGTAGCGCTGCAGCGATCCGAGCGACCCGTTGCCCAGATCCAGGACCAGCCGGAATCCGTCGGCTTCGATCAGGTAACACGAGGCCGCGCT
>DATKRH010000251.1:0-15713 GCA_035532295.1 Streptosporangiaceae bacterium | reverse complement strand
CCGCGGACGGCGTGCAGTGTCCGCGATGCGCCGGGCGAGAGCGCGCATCTGGTCCATAAGCGCAGTTGGCTCCACGTCGAGATCGACGGCGTGGCAGAGGATCTCGATGCCTGATCGCTGCACGACATGGTGCGCCGGCTGCTCGCCGCCCTTGGCATAGATCAGGTGCCCGGAGCGCAGGCCGAGCACCGTGCAGTAGGCGAGCAGCTGATACAGGTCCGCGTTCGGGTACCCGGTCGGCTTCTCCGCTTTGTACTTCGCGTCTGCCACGGCGACCGGGGTCCCGCGCAGCTTCCAGACGATGTCGGGGAGCACCCGGACCTGCCCGGCCTCGTCGAACTGGTGCGGGTCCTGGTCATCGACCCGGCCCCCGTAGGCAGTCACCAGGGCCTCGCGAAGCGCCACCGTGACGAAGTCCTCGAACAGCCTGGGCATGTCAAGCAGGAAGCCGTTCACCGCGACGTCCCCGCTCCCCTGCTCGGCCGAGGCGGCCCTGAGCACCAGCTCAGCCACCCGCAGCGCGAGGTGATAACGCGCGTTGAGCCGGGTCGGCTGCCAGGCCGGAACCACATCGCGGCGGTCGAGCGGGCTGACGTCGGCGAAGTCTCGCAGCAGCCGCCGCAGCATCACCATGGACGCGGCATCCACCCCCGGCACGTGCAGCATCCGCTCGCAGGCGGCACGCAGGATCTGGTTCTCGGGGATGTCGGCGGTGAAGTCGTCGTGGCGGATCTCCAGGGGGATGGGCAGCCCGTGGTGCCGGTGCAGTTGGTCGGTCTCGCGCAGGCGGCCGCGGAGCACGTAGGCGGTTTCCTCGGTGACCACGTAACCCGACAGCAGGCCCTGGCGAGTCGCGCGCTCGACCTGCCGCCACAGGATCTGGGCCATCACCGGCACGAGGCCGGCCTCCTCGGGCAGCGGCACGTCCTCAAGCTGCCAGGCCGCGCCGTGCTGAGCGTAGCCCGCCAGGAACAGCAGCCGCCCGATCGTCACCTTGGGCGTGATGCGGACCTCCACGTCACCCACGCGCGCCGCGCCGACCTTCCGCCCCGGGCCGACCAGCCACGACCCGGATTCGTACGGCGACGGGACGGCCCGGACGACACCTGACCTCGCGAGCCGCCGCCCCTGGGCCGGCGTCAGGCACCACGCGCTGTCGGGACCGGTCTCACTCAGCTTGATCCGGATCAAGGATCCCCCCAGCGGACGGAGGGCCACCGGGATCACTGCGTCCCGGCCCGGGCTCCTGGCTGGTCTCGGCTATCCCCGTCGACCGGATCAGGGCAGCGAGCCCGTACCGTTCCTCCAGGTCAGGCTGCCCGTAAAAGAGGTCGGCGAGCAGCGGCATGATCGAGTACTTCCATACCCGCTGCACGCCGCCCTCGCGTTCGTAGATTCGCTTGTCCATCAGGTACGACGGCCCGATCGCGGCGTCCGCGTCCTCGATCCGAGCATTGAGCGCGTCGAGCACCCGCGCCGGCCAGAGAGGCAACTCCTGCCGGGCCAGCCACCGGTCCAGCAGGCCCTGAGCCGGCGGGACGCGCGGATGAAGCTCGACGAAGGCGAACCGGCGCCGCATCGCCGCGTCGACCTTGGCGATGGACCGGTCCGCAGTGTTCATCGTCCCGATGACGAACAGGTTGGGCGGCAGCTGGAACGGCCTCTCCGGTGAGTACTGCAGCGAGATCGACTCGTCCCGGTACTCCAGCAGGAAGTACAGCTCGCCGAAGACCTTGGCCAGGTTGGCACGGTTGATCTCATCAATAACCAGAACGTACGGGGTACTGGTGTCGTCTTCGGCGGTCTCGGCGAGCCGCCTGAAGGGGCCTGGCCGAAGGTCGAATGACAGGCTTCCCCCGCCGCCGGGCACCGGTCGAAAGCCTTCGAAGAAGTCTTCATACGTGTACGAGGGATGAAACTGCACGAGCCGCACCGCCCCGTCCATGTCGTTGGTGAGGTGGCGGGCCAGCTTCCGGGCTAGCCAGGTCTTGCCGGTCCCCGGCGGCCCGTACAAGATGATCTGCTTGCGCTCCCACAGCAGGTCGGCGATCGTCGCCAGCTCGGCTTGGTCCAGGAACAGGTCGTCAGCGAATTGGGCAGTGACGGCCCGGAACGCGAGCTTGGGCCGCGCCGGCGGTGTCACCGGCCCGGTCAGGGCCGCGAGCTGCTCGTACGCCTCGGTGAGGTCCACCACGTGTGCCTGGTCCTGGAGCAGCGCGGGAACCGGGGGCGCCAGCCGATCAGCCGGGACAGGCTGGCCGGCCCATCGGACGCCGCGGCGCAGGTTAGACAGTCCTTGCGCGGAGTCGCCGAACACCGGCGGGCCGGTGACCTCGCCGATATAGACGTCACCGTGCACCGTGGTCAGGACCAGGTCACCGGGACGCATGCGGCGCAGGAACCGGTCGAACTCAGCCACCCGCTGCTCGCGGTAGGCATACGACTTGTGCTCGTACCCCTTGTCCACCGCCTGGCGCAGCCCTTCGGATGAGACGTCCGGGCTGAGCGGGGGCAGCTGCGAGGCGCTGAGTGAGACAAAGCCCTCGCGCAGCCATTCGGGCACCAGGTTGTAGCCGTCCACGCTGGACCCGCGGACCATCCACGCCCGCTTCGCGGGAGCGGGCCCGCCTGGCTCCTCCTCATCCAGGCGAGTTCCGCGCAGCTCCTTGAGGGTCGCGGCGGTGAGCCGCTGGTCCTGGCTCGCGCGGCCAGCCGGGTCGAATTCGATGCCCTCGCTCTTCAGCCGGGCTCGCAGGTTAGTGCCACGGTATGCCGCATTCAGCATTCCCTCGGCCGGGATGGCGCCGTCAGCATTGAGCACCCGGTAGGAGTTAGCCAGCCTGATGTTCCCGCTGGCCAGGAAATGCGCAACCTCGGGGCCGACGGTGCCGGCCAACTCCGCAAGATCCTCATGCGCGGTCCAGGTGCCAGGTCCGAGCAGCCCGATGGTCTCGGCGATGAACTGCTGCACGCCGCTGAGGTTCTGCTGGGCCTGCTTGCGCTGCTGGTCAATTAGCCGGTAACGCCGGTGTAGCTCGCCGCGCAGCAGGTCCGGATCGGGATACTCCCGCAGCGCCTCGATGCCGGCCTCGGTGATCGACCAGCCGCCGCGCTTGGTCATCCAGCCGACCGTGGCCGCGTCTCCGCTGACGAAGTGCAGCGCCGTCTCCCAGCGGCTCTGTCCGCCCCGCAGTGGCTGACGCTCGTAGGGCGTCGGATCGATGCGCTGCCGAACCGCGGCGATGACCTCACCGGCCGGCAAGGCCGCCGGTGTGTCACGCAGGACGCACAGCGCCTCCCAGCCGATCAGCGAATAACGCACCCTCTCCTCGTCCACTGGCTCCGCCTTCTCCCTCAGAGCGCCGGATGGCGGGGGCCGTGGCCGGGCGGCGGGTCGAGGATCGTCTGGTAGGGCTGCTGATCGCGCTCGGCCTTGGCCATGGCGTCGTAGACCTGCAAGATAACTTCTTTCGTTCGAAACGAACCATGCCGCTCGATATCTCTTCGCTTGACGATGGGAAACGTCTCCATAACATGCTTGGCGTCATCGCGGTCAATCCCATACACATGAAAGAAGGCCGCGTCCAGCTCAGCCCGCATAGCGAACCTCCGCTCCTCATCCCAGTGAAACGGCGGCCCGTCATCCCCAAGATCCCGAGCGAACGGCGTCATATCGTAAGAACTGTAGCTCAATTCCAGTACCCGCGCCCTGATCCATACCGCCAGCGAGCACTGGCCGCTCCACGGCGCTGACGCGGAGAACGTGTCCGGCCTCGGCACGGGAAGCTGCTTGATGTTGAAAAACGTCATGTGTGTGCCAGCTATCTTTTGCCGTACCACATAATCGAGGACGAAGCTGGACCAGCATGCGCAGAGCAAGTCGGCGTCGCCCGTAGAGAGCGCAAGGGGAAGCACATGGCCCATAGCCGTGCGCGGCATTACCGAGCAAATCATTGTCCGCTCATTAGTAGCATTTGTGATATCACGCCAGCCGAGCAGCCAGTCCCGATCCCAACGTCCGGCCAGACGCGCGTCGACTTGCTCCTCGGCTACCCAGTAGCGTGGCCGAATCGCGAAGTCGGGGTCGTCCTGTTGCTCGCGCGTCGGGCGTGGCAGAGTGCCTACGTTGGCCTGGGCCTGGGTTTGTCCTTCGTAAGTGCCCAGGCGATGGTCGTAGTAGCGGATCATCTTGGCCTCGTACAGCGGCAGCATCCGCTCATCGCCGCGCGCGAAGACGTTGCCGCTCAATCGCCAGCCAGCCCCATCCAGATCGTCGAAGGTGCGGAATAGCCCTGAATCGTTGGCCATATGAAACATAGCCATGAAGGACATTCCCCAGGGATTGTCTTGCGGATCGTCTCGCCAGAGCACCGGAACGCGTCTGTAAATGCCGATCGTGATCTCGGCGTCGCGGCGGGACCGGAACACGGGTGTCGTTCCCGTGTTCGGGTTGACCAGCAAGATCTCCTCGGGCGGCATGGCGAACCTCCGCGCCGCAAGGTCACGTATGTAGCGGGTGCCGAAGGCGAAGCTCGCCTCCGCTACGCGCACCGCACGGCCGCACACCGTGAGCAGGCAGAAGCGAACACGGTGGTCAACGTCCCGGTTGAGCAGGAATGCCTCGTTCTCGAACTCCAGGAACGACACCAGCCTGCTCGTGCGGACGAGAGCGCCGAAGAACGGCGCGGTGGTGGCGTCCGTCGCGATCCCGGTGGGCAGCACGAGCCCGCTGCGCCCGCGAGGCCCGATGACCGTCCCGGCGGTCTCCGAGAAGACCGCGTAGGTGTTGACGTCGCCGCGTCCCGTGAGCGGATAGCGGCCAGAATCGCGGAGCAGGTGGCTCCACCCGTCCGCCGTCCGCAGCTCATCCCGGAACGCCCGGTAAAGCGCGCGCTCGGCCTCCTCCTCGCTGGCCCCAAGCCGCTCGATCAGCTTCTTGCGGGCCGCCGCGTTCGGGGCCTTGGCGATGCTCGGATCACGGGCCGCGAAGAACTCCTGCTCCTGTAGCTTGACCCGCTCCCACGGCGGGTTGCCGATCACGCAGGAGAAGCCGCCGTCCCAGCCCGTCTGCCGGTCAACGTCCCTGGCCGCGTCGCCCGCGCGGAAGATGTGCGGGAACTCCACGTGCCAGTGGAAGAACCGGTACTGGCGGCCCAGCCGCTCGATCTCCTCCTCGGCCTGCGCCAGTTCGAGCGTGCCGCCCGGCCCCGCAAGCTGCTCCAGGACCGCCTGCGTGATAACCGTCGTGCGCGTGTCCTCGTTCTTGGGCTGGACGAACGCCGCGCACCAGGCGTCAGCCACCAGCTTGGCGTGGCGCAGTTCCCCCGATCCAGCAAGCTCCTGGGCGAGCCGCTGCTGATGAATGTGCAGATCTTCGAGGCTGTCCGGCACCGCGCGGGTGATCTCGGCCGCCCGCCGGGCCAGCACCGCGTTGGAGACATCGATCCCGCCGGGGCTGAACAGGTCGCGCTGCCCCGAGCGCTCCTCCGCGTTCTGCTTCCGCAGGGCCGTCACGACCTTGCGGTCGTCACCCTCCAGCGGCTTGAAGGCCGCGTCGGGCAGGCCCTCGGCCAGCAAAGCCGGAGTCACGCCGAGCAGGGAGTTGCCGACCCGGATGTTCTGGTCCAGGAACGACAGCGGCTTGCCGGGCTCCATCGCCTCCATCCACAGCGACACCTTGGCCAGCTCAGCGGCCATCGGGTTGATATCCACCCCGTAGATGCAGCGGCCGACGACCCGCCGCAGCGCCGTCCGGACCACCGTGTCGGGCGGCTCGGACTCGCCGGTTTCCTCGGCGGCGATCCGCTTGGCGATGCGCCGGGCGGCGGCGACCAGGAAGTGCCCGGAGCCACAGGCGGGGTCGCACACGCTGATCGCCAGCAGCGCCTCGATGCGCTCGGCGGGGGCTGGCCGGGCGCAGGCCTCGTCCAGGAGCGGGTCCAGGGCCGAGTCGAGCAGGCAGTCGACGAGCGGGGACGGCGTGTAGTACGAGCCGGTTTCCTTGCGCTCGTGACCGGGCAGCGTTTCCAGCGTGTACTCGCGGGTCTCATCGTTGTAACGGGGAACCTGCTCCAGCAGTCCCTCATAGACGCTGCCGAGCTCCTCGGCGCCGAGGTTGCCGAAGTCGACCGGGCGGCGGCCGCCGCCGTCGCGGGAGGTCACGATGGCCAGTGCGCGCACCGTGCTCAGCAGTGCCTGGTTGCTCAGCCGGGCGCCCGCCAGCGGCTCGTCCAGTCCCCGGGTTTGCCCGCTCGGCAGCTCGGTCTCAAAGATCCCGCCGATGCCGGGCAGCCCTAGCTGCGGGACGCCGCCCTCGCTGCCGAGGGCCGCGAAAACGATCTGGATCGACTCGTACAGGTCGCCGTGCCGGTCGCCGCGGCGGACGCGGGCGAGCTTGCGGAGGCGGGCGGACGAGAAGTAGGTCTCGTAGCGCTGCCGGGCCAGGCGCATCCGGTGCGACGTCTCGGCGTCGGCGTCCGGGGGTATCGGGTCCAGCAGCACGTCCCGGTCCTCGGCGACGAACCAGAACAGCAGCCGGTAGGCCAGGCGAAGCAGCGATCGGTTGAAGTCCTCGATGCGCAGCCGACCCGATCGCGGGTCGAGCTGGCCGCGCAGGTGCTGATTGTCCGGGTGCGCGAGGAAGCCCGTGCCGAGCAGCGAGATGGCCTGCTCGACTCCGCGGCGCAGCTGCGCCAGGGCGCGCTGGCCCTGGTCCGCGGCGAACGCCCGCCACTGCTCCAGGTAGCACGACGCCGGGCCGCCGTCGCCGACAGGGACGAACCGCGACGCGTGGCAGATCAGGTACATGCGGACGAAGTCGCTGAAGATCTCGCCGTCGAAGATCGCTTCCAGGTCGAACTCGATGTAGGCCTGGCCGACCAGCACGGTGGAATCGCGCAGCAGCCGCAGCACCGAGCCGTTGGACAGCAGGGCCCACAGGAAGTCGTCGGACCGGTTCAGCAGCTCCTGCAGCATCGCCTGCGGGGGCCGCGCGGTCACCTGGGGGGTCCGGTGGTCCAGGCTGACGCGCCAGCCGAGCAGGTGGACCGGCACGGAGCCGAACTGGTGGCTGACCGGGTAGCTCTTCCCGCCGAGGTCGATCCCGCCGACGGCGGTGAGCTGGCCGAAGCCCAGCTCACGGAGCAGGATGTGCAGCCACCGTTCCCGGGTGACCCGCGCGGACGCCTGCTCGGGCGAGGCCTCGGCGCGGGTCCGGAACTCCTGCCACTTCTCCAGCAGGTACTGCCAGACCCGGGACGCCTGACGGCGGACCGACTCGCCGGGCTCCAGGCCGTAGGTCTGCGGGCCGATGCCGGGAACGTCGGAGTCCCCGGCGTAGATCTTGCCGATCACGTCGGAGGGGAGCAGGCCGCCGGTGATCTTCAGGGAGGCGAAGGTCTCGGTCATCTGGTGGCCCCCGGCACCGTCGGCAGGTAGACGTACACGCCGAGAACGTCCGCGGGTTTCTGGGCGGTGACGGTGACCCGCCGCCGGACCCGCTGCCCGGCGGCCTCCCGGACGCGGAGGTGCGACTCGCGGAGCCGGCCGGCCAGGTCGTCAGCGACCTGATCAATGTGAACGCCGAGGTCAGGCAGGCCTGCGATGGCCTGCTCGGCGAAGTCCGCAGCCTGGTCGGGGGGCACGTTCCCGGCGGGCCGGGCTGCGAGCAGCTCCGCCGCGTCCGCTTCGGCCAGCCAGTCGGGGTCTGCGGCCCGGCCGCGGAACGCCAGCACCTGAGCCTCCTCGGCCACGACCTGCCGGCCCTCATCCCGGCCCGGCAGCCCGACGTGCATCCGGAACCGGACGAGCAGCACGGTGGTGCGGCGCTGGACCGCCGAGGTGCGCATGACGCCGCACCGCCGTGCGGGCCGCAGGTCGGCGGGCAGGGACGGGTCGAGGGCGCTCTCCAGGATGTAGCGGGCGATCGCGGCGACATCGGGGTCGGTCCGGTCCAGGCGGGCCGCGCCCGGCGGGACGGGCAGCTCCCGGCGGAAGGGCAGGGGCTCGCGGTGGCCGGGGGTCAGCGCGTCGCGCAGCCCGATAGGCAGCGGGGCGGTTCTCGCCGTGAACCCGTCGGGCGTGTCGGTCACCTCGGCGTGCAGGGCGCGCAGCGCCTCGGCGGTGAACCCGTCGATCTCCGCCCCGGACCCGAGGCTGGCGCGAATCTCGGCCAGCTCGCGGGCGACATCTCCCGGCTGGATGCCGTACTGGGCGAACTTGGTGCGCGACTGCTTCTCCCGGGCCGCGGAGCTGTCCCATTCCCGGTGCAGCTCGTCGCGCCGCTCGCTGCCCAGGTCCAGGGCGAGCTGCTCGCCCGGTCCCTGGGACAGCAGCAGCCCTTCCAGGATGGCCTGCACCACGTCGTCGCTGCGGTCGGGCACGGGCACCGAGACGCCCAGCGCCTTGCGGATCTGCTCGTGCTTGCGCAGCAGGACACCCAGGACGATGCCGTCGATGGCGTTGTCGGTCCCGTAGAGAGTGACCGCGCGGACGGTCGGGGCGAGCTGCCCGAACCGGTCCACCCGCCCCTCGCGCTGCTCGTGCCGGGTGGGGTTCCAGGCCAGGTCGTAGTGGACCACGGCCTGGAAGTGCTGCTGCAGGTTCACGCCCTCCGACAGGCAGTCGGTCGCCACCAGCACGGGCCGGTGCCCTGCCTGGCTGGTCAGCTCCGCGATGCGCGCGGTCCGCTCCTCCGGCGGCAGCGAGCCGGTCACGGCGGCCACCGCGTAGCCCGCGCCCAGGACCCGCGCCAGGTGGTCGGCGACGTACTCGGCAGTGTCGATGAACCGGCAGAACACGATGGGGTTGAACCCGTCGAGCAGCAGTTCCGTGACGATCCTGGTGCCCTCGGCGAGTTTGCGGTCCTGCGCGCCCTCCAGCTCGCGGGCCTGCTTTGCGAACCGCCGCAGGCGGCGCCGCTGCGGAGTCTCGCCCTCGGCCGGGTCGTCGTCGGCGCCGGCGGCGGCGTCGGCCGACTCGTAGGTTTCCTCGTCCGGCAGGTCCAAGACCGCGGACCGGCCGAGCTGGTCGGCTTCCGCCACGTCCGCGGCGTCGAGGTTCCTGGCCCGGGTCGTCAGCGTGACCGCCGCGGCGCGCGGCGAGGAGGCGAGCGCGCGGAGCAGGGCCAGCGCTGACCAGTACCGCACCCGCTGGCGCACCGGTCCGCCGCCGGGGTCCTGGACCGTCTCCCGGGCGTAGGCGAGCACATCGGCGAATAGCTGCGAATATTCAGGGGCCAGCGTGTACGGGCGTTCCCGGCTGAGCCGGTCCTGCGGAAACGGGGTGTCGCCGAGGAAGGACCGGATGTCGGCGCGGCGGCGCTGCACGAAATGCGCGGCCAGCCGCTCGCGCCCCGCCACCGATTCGAGGTCGGTGCCCGCGAGCGTGCCGTCCAGCAGGGCGAGCAGGTTGCGGAACGCCTCTTCCTTGCCGCTGTGCGGCGTGGCGGTGACGAGGATCAGGTGCCGCGCGGCGTCGCCGGCGAGGTGGCGGACCAGCTCGTAACGGAGCATCCGGGACCGGCCGCCCGTGCTGTCGGTCACGCAGGTGTGCGCCTCGTCGACGATCAGCAGGTCCGGGCAGCCGTGCCAGAACTGCTCGCGCAGGCCGGGCCGCTTGATGAAGTCCGTGGAGACGATGATGTGCCGGTACCGGTCAAACAGCGTCTCGCCCTGCAGGAGGTCGCGCTCCAGCCTGCGGATGGTCCCCGGCAGCACCAGCTCGGCGCGGATGCCGAACTTGCCCGCGAGCTCCTGCTGCCACTGCTCGGCCAGCGCCGGGCCGCACAACACCGCCAGGCCGGTGGCGTCGCCCTGCTCCAGCAACTCGGCGGCGATCAAGGCCGCCTCGATCGTCTTGCCGATGCCGACGTCGTCAGCGATGAGCAGCCGCACGGTCTCCTGCCGCAACGCCACCAGCAGCGGCACGAGCTGGTAGGGCCTCGGCTCGACGGTCAGGCGGGCCAGGGACCGGAACGGGCCCGCGCTGGCGCGGAACCCGATCCGCAGCGCAGTACGCAGCAGCCCGGCGCTGACCGCCGTTCCCGCGTCACCGGGATCGGGCGGCGGGAATGCCGCCGGGCTGACCTGCTCCAGGGCCGGGAACACGCCGGTGACCTCGTCATCACCGCCGCCGAGCGGCCGCAGCACCAGGAAGTCCGGGGGTGCGGACTGCGGAAGTACGACCCAGTCCCGGCCGCGGGCCTGGACCAGCGCCCCGACCTGATAGTCGGCTACGCCGACCGCTGCTGTCGCGCTCGTCACTGCATGCCCTCCATCACGCCGCCTGGCCGGCGGGCGCCGTCGTGCGTGGCTAAGGTCTCGCCGCGGGCCTGCTCACGACGAGCCGAAGATGCTGGGATAACGGGCGGTTACGTCTGCCCAGCCGCCTGCGCCCGCCACAGTAATGACGCTCCAGCCAAGGTCACGGAGGTCATCCCGAGCCCGCTCCCCTCGCCCGGCGGCGTGGCCATTCTCCTGACCGTCGTCGGCGACGAAGACGGCCGCGTTACCGTCATCCAGCCGGTAGACGAAGTCGGGACGGGCGCCGCAGACATCGGCGTCCACATCGTCCGGCAGCCGGAAATCGCGCGCGCGGAGCCAGGCCAGGAAGGCCGCGGCGGCCCGGCTCCGCGGCTCGGGCAGCACATCCCGCGGCCCGGCCGCCTGAGTCGGCGGCTGCACCGAAATGCTGGCGAGCTGGAGCATCAGGTCACGTACCAGGTGCCGGTTGATCATGCGGTGCATGGTCTGGTTCGAGTACGACAGCAGGCACTCGTAGCAGGCCAGCACGCAGCGCTCGCGTCCTGGCTCGTCGCGGCTGAGATCGTCCCCGGTGACCGGGTCGAAGTGCATGATCTCCAGCGCGGTCCGGGCCGTCTGCGCCAGCGCACCCGGATCGTCGACCAGCCGGCGCAGCGCGCCCGCGCCGCCTTCCGCGCTCTCGACGAGCAGCGCCCGGCCCCGGCGGGCCGGGTCCGGCAGCATCTCGCTGGCCAGCTCGCTGTCCTCCAGCTGGAAGGCGGCCTCGATGCCCCTCTCGAGAGCGATCGCGGCGGTCACCGCCGTTTCCGGGCTCACGGGGTGAGCCAGCCTGGTCACCAGGATGTTGCGGCGGTCCTCGACGTAGGGGATGACCCGCTGCGCGCGCCGGACGTCCTTCGCGGAGTCAAGGTCCGCCTCGTCGGGCGACGTCTCCCCCGCGGGCTCGGTTTCCCGCAGCCATCTCCCCGTCGTGATGTCGATCACGTAGCCGTGCACATCCTGTTTGACCCGGCGGGTACGGCCGACGTTCGCCCGCCGGACGGTTGCGGAGTCGCCGTACGTGAGCTGCAGCAGCGGTCCCTCCTCGCCGGACACGGTGACGGCGGCGCGGCCCGGCTTGCTGCCGTGCTGGGCGAACCGGTAGGAGGTCTGCAGCTCGAACCCCGCGCGGCGGCGTTCCTCCTCGTCGGAGGAGATCCGGTCCCGGCGGCGGGTGCGGACCGCCGTGAGCCGGAGCAGGGACCTGGTCGTGTCGCGCAGCGGCTCGCCGCAGTTGTCGCACACGTCGATGCCGACCGCCTCGTCGTGCAGGTACCCGCAGTCGCGGCAGCGCCGGGCGCTGCTCGTGGCCAGCCCGTCCTGGCCGGGATCCGCCGGCGGGAGCTGGACGCTGAACACCTGGTAACGGGCACCCTCGTGGTAGATCACCGCGCCGGGACCGAACTCACTGATCCCGATGAAACGGGGCCGCTGAATGTAATCGCCATCGCGGCGGCCGGTCAGGCCCGGTATGTAGGCGGCGAGCGGCAGGCGCGGGAACGAGTAGCCGGGCAGGAAGCCCTCGGAGGCGAAGTAGCGGTAGGAGTAGAAGTCGGTCTGGAAGTCGGCGGCGTCCTCGTTGCGGAGCAGGCTGAGCTGGACGCGGGCGTCACGCGCCCGCCGGTTTGCGTTGTCCCGTTCCCGCGCGGGAACGGAGACGTCGACCGACCGGCGTGACTGGACGTGGAACTCCTCCAGCGCCACCCGGTACAGGTCTTTCCAACGCTGACAGGCCTCATCGAAGCGCCGCGGGGCCTCGGCGACGGCGTCCTCGATCCAGCTCTTCCGCCACCACGGCGCAGCTTCGAGGTCCCGCAGGACGCTGCCGAGGAGGGTCCGCGTCTGCTGCGCCGCGCGCCGGGCGGCATCCGGGTCGGCCAGCCGCTGCCGGACCTTCGGGAGAAGGTCGAGGGTAGGCCGCTCGCCGCCAACATCGAGCAGCTCGGTCAGCGAGCTATGCAGATCCTGGGCGGTCTCGGCCAGCCAGACCGCGTGGACGTGGGAGCGGATGAGGTCCTCGTTCGCCAGGTCCAGTCGGGGCGGAGCCACCGCGCCCCCCACCATGGCGGTGGGGCGGCGGAAATAGTACTGGTCATGCGCGTTCCCGGTGGCGCAGTAGGTGACCACCAGCGCCGGCTGCCCCGACCGGCCCGCCCGGCCCGCGCGCTGAGCGTAGTTGGCGGGGGTGGGCGGCACATTGCGCAGCGCGACAGCACTCAGCGCGCTGATGTCGACGCCGAGCTCCAGGGTGGGCGAGCAGTACAGCACCGGCAGCTGGGCCTCGCTGAACTCCCGCTCGCGGTCCTGGCGCTCGGCCGGGGCGACCTGCGCGGTGTGTTCCTTGGAGCGCAGCCCGGCGAGGGTGGCGGCGACGCTGCTGTAGAGGTCCCGGAAGAACGGGTTAACCCGCGGGCCGTCCTCGTTGTCCAGGGTCCGCCGCACCCGGTCTTCCGCGCCGGACTTCCCGTCTCCCGCCAGCCAGCTCACGACGGCGGCGCGGAGCCGGTAGCCCGCCGCGCCATCTCCCTCGGCCGGGACCGCCTCGGTGAGGAGACCCGTGTCGGCCAGGACCTCGAACAGATTGGTGATGATCTCCTGCGCGTCGGTGGTCCCGAGCTTGATCCTCTGGTTGGCGTACTCGCGGATCAGGAAGCGCCCGAACTGGCCTCGCCCGGACAGGAAGAGGTTGTGCCGCGGCAGACCGCGCTTCCCAGGTCCGGGGAAGGCGACTCCGGCCGTGGGCGACTGTTCCCGCTCCGGCAGCGACCAGGGCTCCCTGAGGTGCTGCGCCGACAGGCGCCGGACCCGCTCGAATCCGTCCTCGCTCAGCCATTCGACGTCGATCGCGAGGTTGCGCCGGAGCTCGTCGAGCAGAGCGACCGCGATCTCGCCCCGGTGCTCGGAGCTGTCGTCGCGCAGCGCGTAGTGACAGCCCGCCCAGACGTCGGCTTCGGCCGCGATCTCGGCCAGGTCCCGGTAGCGGATCCGCAGCAGCCCGGTCTGCTCCAGATTGGGCATGGTGACCCGCCAGCCGCGCTCCAGGTCCAGGTAGAGGTGGTAGCCGATGACCTCGCGCAGCGCCCGCCATGCCTCATCTCTCTGGCTGAACCGCGCGCCCGGGTTGCGGGCGAAGTCGGCCATGGTCAGGCCGAGGGCATCGGTCACACGCTGGGCGACGATCTCGTCCGTCAGCCCGGCCGGGCTGTGAGCGAGCGCGCGGAAGAGCGCGCCGCGCAGCTGGGTCACCTGGACGAAGTCATTGAAGTGCCCGGACTGCAGGGAGGCGTCCTGGCGGTTGTCCACGAACGCCAGCAGCTTCTTGGCCCTCGGGTCCAGGTCGCCGTTCCGGCTGCGCAGGGTGCGCACGACGCTGGCGGTGATCAGCGACATCGCCGAGCTGCGGCCCTCGGTAGACAGCTTGGCCAGCTTGGCGAAATCGTTGCCGCGGGCCTGCTCGTACGACGAGCGGCAGCGCAGGCAGAACCGGAACGGGCTCGACACGTACGCGGCCCCGGTCCCTTCGCCCGGCTCCGTCTCCCGGCCGGTCAGGTCCACGTGCACCGGCTCGGGCAGTGCCTTGATCCGGCCCGGGTCCACCACCTGGCCCTCGACCAGGTCATACCGCAGCCACGAGTACGGCAGCCGACCGTCGGTCAGCACCTCTTCCAGGCTGAACGGCCACGGCTGGTCGTCGTCCTCGCTGATGTACAGGTAGCCGCTCGCGTCGTCGCCGCCGCTCGCGTCGTTGTCCCGCCGCGCCTCATACCGGTGGCTGTCCCCGTCTTCCAGCCGGGTCACCGCGAGGTATTCCTGTCCGCACTCACGGCAGAACGCCGTGGGCAGCAGGATCCGCTGCGGGCCGCCCTCGGTCGCGCCGCCTGGCGCGGCGATCTGGTAGGTGCTGGTGATGTGCCGCTGACCGGGCGGCTCCAGGGTGACGTAGACGTTGTCGCCCTTGGACAGGAACTGGTGCAGCCGGAAGGCGAACACCGGGCGGCCGGTCGCCGGATTGGCCAGCCGCGCGCCCGCCTCAAGTACGCCCTTGATCGCTTGCAGGCAGGTATCCCGGCTGACGCCTGTCTCCCCGGTCAGCTGCGTCGCCGCCTCGGGCAGGGTCAGCGGGCGCCGCCGGCGGACCGGGGCATCCGCGGGCGAGCCCGGCTCGAAGCCGAGTACCTGCTCCGCCCAGCCCGCGAGCGGGTCTTTGACGAACTCCCCGTAGTCAGCCGCGGCGAGCGGCAGGCTGACGCGGCGTCGCACGGCGTCAGGAGTGACGGCGGCAGGATCGGTGACCCGTTCCAGGGTCTCGCCGATCACGTGCTCCGGCTGCACCGGGATGCCGAACAGGTCGCTCGCTACCTTGGCGACGGCCCGCTGACGCCCGGCCAGCTCGCCCTCCGTGGCCATGGTGGCCGACGTCCCGACGCACTGCAGCGCGGGGCCCCCGCATGCGTGGCGCAGCCTCCGGGTGAGCAGCGCGACATCGGCGCCCTGCCGGCCCCGGTAGGTATGCAGCTCATCGAGGACCAGGAACTCCAGCCCGTGCGCCGCCTCGATAAGCCGCCGCTCCCGGGGGCGGGTGAGCACCAGTTCCAGCATTACGTAGTTGGTCAGCAGGATGTCCGGGGGGTCGGCGATGACCCGCTGGCGGGCTTCCTCGTTCTCCTGCCCGGTGTACCGGGCGAAGGTCACCGGCGGCCCGCCGGGAAAGCCGGTCTCCAGGAACTTCCCCAGCTCGCCCAGCTGGCTGTTCGCCAGCGCGTTCATCGGGTAGACGACGATCGCCTTGATGCCCGGCCGCCAGCTCCCGTCCGCCCTGGCCCGGAGGACCCGGTCCACGATCGGGATGATGTACGTCAGGCTCTTGCCCGACCCCGTGCCGGTCGTCAGCACGTAGCTGTGACCCTCGCGAGCGATCTCCACGGCCTCCCGCTGGTGGCGGTGCAGCCGGAGCACCGGCCCGCTGGCACCGCTCGCCTCGTCCTTCAGTCGGAAGATCCGCTCGCATTCGGGATGCAGCAGCCCGGCCTGGACGAGTTCCGTGATCGTCCCGCCGGGAGCGAAGTTCGGGTTCAGTGATACCCAGGGATCGGGCCACTGGTAGCCCTCCGCCATCCGCTGCGCGACATGCGCGCGGATCCTGGGGTCGTGGACATCCACGAAGCTGCCGGTGTACTCCCGGTAGTCCTCCACGAGTTGGTCGCGGACCCCGAAAACGTCCATCCCGCCCCTCGCCAGCACAATAAACCAGCAAACAAGATAGCCCCATAATGGACGGAACGCAGCAAGATCCAGTCCTCGGAGTTTCGTGCTTTTGCGGCCGCAGTTACATCGATCACTATGACGTCGCCCGCTCAGCCCGCGTTGGAGCACACCAGAAGAAGGCGGCGGAATTCGCGCATATCCGACCAC
>DATKRH010000250.1:0-33779 GCA_035532295.1 Streptosporangiaceae bacterium | reverse complement strand
GGTGCGGGCGGCTGACTCCGTGGCCGGGCAGGTCCCCTCGTTCACCGCGACCGGCCTGCCGCCAGGGGTATCGGTCAGCACCGCCGGGCAGGTGACCGGCTGGCCGACCAGGCCGGGCAGCTACCAGGTGACCGTGACCGGGCGGGACAGCCTGCAGGCGACCGGGACAGCCGGGTTCGGGTGGACGGTGAGCCTGGCCGCCGACAGCGGCCCCGCCGGAACGGTCCGGTCCGCCCTGGCCGGCGACTGCCTGGAGGACGTCGGCAATCGCTCGGCGAGCGGCACGCAGGCCGGACTGTGGCCCTGCAACGGGAGCAGCGCCCAGCACTGGACCTCCGTCCAGGACGGCACGCTGCGGATCCATGGCATGTGCCTGACCGTGCCCGGCAGCAGGCCCGCCAGCGGATCGAAGGTGAAGCTGGCGTCCTGCTCCGGGGCGGCCCGGCAGCAGTGGCAGCCAGAATACCCGCGGGCCATCTCGGCGTCGCTGGGCGCCAGCCCGACGACCCTGATCAACCCGTGGTCCCGGATGTGCCTGACCGTCCCCGCCCGCGCGACCGGGACCCGGGCGGTCATCAGGCGCTGCGCCGGGTCCGCGGCCCAGTCCTGGACGCTGCCGGCCGGCTCGGTGCGGCTGGAGGTGCCGGGCAAGTGCCTGGATGACAGCGGCGGCAGAACCGCAAGCGGCAACAAGATCGACATCTCGGCCTGCGCCGGGACCGTCGCGCAGCGCTGGACGCTGGCGCCGGATGGCACCCTGCGGGTCCGCGGCAGGTGCCTCGGGCTGAACCGCCAGGGCAGGGCGAGCGGAACGCCGGCGGGCCTGTACGCCTGCAACGGGACCGGATCGCAGCTCTGGCACCTGATCCCCGCGGGCTCGGGCCTCATGCTGGTCAACCCGCGATCGGGCCGCTGCCTGAGCGATCCGAATGCCGTCACCGTGAACGGCACCCGGCTCGTCATCGAGCCGTGTGCCGCCACGCCGGGCAAGGTATGGCGCCCCGCGTAGCCATGGAGGGCCGGCCGCGGCTTCGCGACCGCGGCCGGCCTCGTCAGCCCGCATAGCTGGCGGCGACCTCTTCCGGGGTCATCGGGAGCCGCGCGGCTGACGGCGGCAGGCCAGCCTGGACGGCCTCGGCGATCAGCAGCGCCATCGAGTAGGCCGGGTCAGCGGCCAGCGCACACTCGACCGCCACGTTCGCCAGCGCGCCCTCGCCGGATTGCCAGGCGGTGAACGCGAGTAACGAGGCCGGGGCCGGCACGAACTCCGGCGCGGCGCCGGTGACGATGTCGGTCCACAGGCCCAGATGCGCGGCGCGGTGCTCGGGGTCCAGCCGGGCCCAGGCATCGTCGCGGACCCGCAGGTCGGCGAGGATAACGGCCAGGAAGGCCAGCTTGCCCCGGTCGGTGATCCGGACGCCAGCGCGGTACTGGCTCATCGCATTTCGCACCGCGCTGTACCCGGCCTGCGCCAGCGCCTGCGCCGGGTCCCGGCCGTCGCGCCGCGCCGCCGTGATCAGCTTGTCGATCCGGCGCAGGGCGCGGCCGGTCGCCTGCCGGGTGGCGCGGGCCGTGCCCGGCGGCGGCGCCAGGGTTCGCGCCAGCGCGGCCCGGTCGGGATAGGCATCCAGGCCAGCCTGGTTGAGTACCGCGGCGGCCGGATGCGAGCACGGATCGAAGGAGACGCCGCCGGGCGGGCAGCAGCCCGGGTCCTGGCAGAGCGCGGACCAGTACCGGCCACCCTCGGCACGCAGGACTTCCCTGATCTCCAGGCCCCCGTGTAACAGGGCCCCGACCAGCGGGTCGACCACCGGGCCGACCAGCGCGGCCGGGCCATAGCCGATCACGATGGCGGCCGCGACCTCCTCGCGGGACAGCACCGCGCAGGCGTGCGCGGCGATGTCCGCCGCGAGGTCGGCGTCCGGCGGATCGGGCAGGTCATAGCGGAAGGTCATGGTCACCTGGTCGCGCGCGCCGCTGACGCCCAGCACGACCAGGCTCAGGCTCGGGTGGAAGCCCAGCAGGTGCGGCACGATCGCCAGCACCCCGGCGGGGGAGCCGACCCTGACCCGGCCGCCGGGCGGGCACTGCCCGTCTGGCTGGTCATCTGGCTGGTCATCTGGCTGTCCGTCTGGCTGGTCATCTGACTGCTTGTTGTCTGTCATGCAGCCAGGCTGCGCCCGGACCATGCGCGGCAGCGATCGGAAAACGGCCAGGTGGGGACAACTACAGGCCCGGCACGACATAGCGCCCGGCGCATGCACAGGCTCGGTAATCGAGTTGACACGGCCGCGGGGGCGAGTCTTCCGGCCCTGGGGTTTGAAATGCGGCACCTGGGCATTCTGATATCGGCGCTACGATGCCGACGGCTACCGGATAAAACGACGCAACCCTGGCCAACCTTACGCTTCAGCGAAATGAAGCAAGGCTGCGTTGCGGTATCGCGGCAGTTCCTCAGTGATTCGCGCGTAAGATGCCTACGGGCTCCGGCTTTGGGGGTGACAAATGCTGCGGAAGGTTTTCTGGACAGTTGTGACAGTCCTGGTTCTCGTATGGATTCTGGCAGCTCCAGCCGCGACAGGAGATACCGTGCACCACTGGGTGACAGGCACGCTGACCTTCTTCCGCCATCTCGGGCAATGAGCATCATTGTCGGCCTTTTGTAGCCACTCACATCAATTTTCTCGCTGCCTCACGCTCCTGCGTATACAGCGCGAAGTAGCGCGGTCCGCCGTGCCGGAAATGGTCACGCTGGCAGTTAAATGGCGGGTCAATTGCGGGTCGGCAGCTGGCCCTCGAGGAAACGCGCCACCAGTCCGCGGATCACGGTCGCCATCGAGAAGCCATGCTCGGTGCACCAGGCACGGAGCTGGGCATGCTGGTCAGCCGCGAACCGGACGGGCACGACCTGCTGGCCGATCTGCTGCGAGCCCGGTGAGCCACCTGCTTGCTGCAGTGACAGCAGCTGGCTGCTGACCTCGCGCACGCGGCCTGGCAGCTGCCCCGCTCCGTACGGCCCGGCCAGGCCGCGGTTGAGCAGCCAGGCGTAGACCTGGTCGCGTTCCCCATCCGGCAGCATCCCGATGGCCTTGACCAGCAGCTGAACCGTCTCGGCAGAAGATCTGGCCGACTCGGCCTCCGGCTGCGCGGCGCGAGCCGCTGCCTGCGCCGCGGTGGCGCTCTCGGGCTCCGGTGCAGCCATGGCCGCCTCCAGGTCAGGAACTAGCGCGATATCACACAGGTACCACGGTATCGCTTCGAGTCCGATCTCGGCCCGGGCATCCCCGAGCACGCGGGCCCGCCTGGCCCCGGCCCAAGCCCTGGCCGCCCCCTGAGAGCAGGGGTCAGAGCTGCGTAGTCGCGGTCGTGATCATCGCCTCACAGCTCGACTCCCAGCAGGGCGTCGACGGCGGCGCGCACTAGTCGGCCTGACCCGCCCTGCTCCTCCGCCCCGCCCGACCCACTGGCCCCCCTCGGCCCGACGTGCTCTCCCGTAACGGCCGCGGTCACCGCGACGGCCCAGTCGTCGACGGCCGCGAGCGCGCCCGGCGCGTCGAGGTCGTCGGCCATCCGCTCACGCATCGCCGAGAGCACCCCGTCGCCTGCGGGCGCGTCCGCCGCGGCTGCGAGCGACACGGCCTCCCGCCACCGGGCCAGCCGCCCGGCCGCCGCCGCCAGGCCCTCGTCGGTCCAGTCCCAGTCCTCGCGGTAGTGGTGGGCCAGGATCGCGAGCCTGATCGCCATCGGCTCGGCGCCCGCGGCGCGCAGCCGCGACACGAAGACCAGGTTGCCGAGGGACTTGGACATCTTCTCGCCGCCCAGGCGCACCATTCCAGCGTGGGCATACCGGCGGGCGAACACCGGGCTGTCGCCGTCTGGCACCGCCCCGGCAAGAGCCACTCGCGCGTGCGAGGCGCTCATCTCGTGATGCGGGTACACCAGGTCCGAGCCGCCGGCCTGGACGTCGAAGGAGACGCCCAGGTAGTGGGTCGCGATGGCCGCGCACTCCACATGCCAGCCCGGCCGGCCGGGACCGAACTCCGAGGCCCACGACGGCTCCCCCGGCCGGGCGGTCAGCCACACCATGGGGTCGAGCGGGTCCTTCTTGCCGGGCCGGGCCGGGTCACCGCCGCGTTCCGCCGACAGCTTGGCCATCGTTTCCGGATCCAGCCCGGAGACCGACCCGAACTCGGGATCGGTCGTGCGCGCAAAGTAGATGTCGCCTTCGAGGTCGTACAGGGCACCGTGGCCCGCGAGCACGCGGTTGAAATCCTCGATCAGCGGCAACGCCTCGACGGCCCCGATCAGGCGCACGGGCGGCAGCACGCGCAGCGCCGTCATGTCGGACCGGAACCGGTCGATCTCACGGGCGGCTAGCTCGCGCCAGTCCTCGCCGTCACGATCGGCGCGCTCCAGCAGCGGGTCGTCCACGTCGGTGACGTTCTGGACATAGGTGACGTCGTGTCCGGCGTCCCGCCAGGCGCGGATCAGCAGGTCCCAGGCGACGTAGGTGGCCGCGTGACCCATGTGCGTGGCGTCGTACGGCGTGATCCCGCACGCGTAGATCGTCGCCGACTGGCCAGGCGCGGCCACGGCGAGCCCGCCGCTGGCCGTGTCCCAGATCATTATCTCCGGAGCCTGTCCTGGCAGATCAGGCAAGGCGGCGTCGGCCCAGGATTCCATATGCGTAGGTTATCCTCGCGCCGCGCCGGGGCCCTGAACCGGCTGGCCGGCTTGCTCGAACGCGTGCGCCAGGGCGATGAGGCGCGGCTCGCTCCAGGCCGGCCCGACCAGGGAAATCCCGACCGGCAGGCCGCGGAACTGGCCCGCCGGCAGCGAGATGGCCGGGTAGCCGGCCACCGCCGCCGGGCTCGACGTCCCGCCGGCATAGTGGTCACCGAGCACATGGTCGGTCAGCCAGGCCGGCCCGCAGGTCAGGCTGACCACCGCGGCCAGCCGCGATCCGCTCAGCGCGGCATCCAGCCCGCCGCGGGCCAGCCGCCGGACCTGTGCCCGCCCGCTCAGGTAGTCGGGGTCCGCCGGGTTCCCGCTGGTCGCCTGCGCCGCCTCGAAGATCTCCTGGCCGAATTCCGCGAGCACGGTGGCCGCGTGCCGCCGGTTGAACGCGATCAGCTCGGCCAGGCTGGCCGGGTGCTCACCCGGCAGCGTGGCCAGGTAGGCGTTGAGATCGTGCTTGAACTCGTGCAGCATGGACGCGTACTCGGGCGCGGCCAGCTTGTCTGCATCCGGCAGGTCAACCGGGTCCACGACCTCCGCCCCGCAGCCGCGCAGCCGCGCAACGGCCGCATCGAGGATCGCCGCCGCGGCTGGCCCGGCGGCATCGACACCTTCGCGCCAGACCCCGATCCGCGCGCCGGCCAGGGCACCGGGGTCAAGGAAGCTGGCGTAGTCGGCGGCCTGGCCGGCCGAGTCCGCCGACGCGGGGTCCGCCGAGTCCGGGCCGGCCATCGCGGTCAGCAGCGCCGCCGCATCGGCCACGGTGCGTGCCATCGGGCCCGCGGTGTCCTGCGCGGCCGAGACCGGCACGATGCCCGACCGGCTGACCAGGCCGACCGTCGGCTTGATGCCGACGACTCCGCAGACAGCGGCGGGCGAGACGATCGACCCGTCGGTCTCGGTGCCGACGGCGAGCGGCGCGAGCCCCGCCGCGACCGCGACCGCCGAGCCGGAACTCGAGCCCGACGGGTTGCGGCCGTTGCCGTGCGGGTTCACGGTCTGGCCACCGAGCGTGCTCCAGCCGCTACTCGACGGTCGCGAGCGGAAGTTCGCCCACTCCGACAGGTTCGCCTTGCCGATGACGACCGCCCCGGCCGCCCGCAGCGCGGCGACGATGAACGCGTCGCCGCCGCCCGCCGCCGACAGGGCCGGGGAGCCGGCGGTCGCGGGCAGGCCGGCGACCGACACATTGTCCTTGATCAGGACGGGGATGCCCTCCAGCGGGCCGCGGGCCTGGCCGGCCGCGCGCCTGGCGTCGCTGCCGGCGGCGTCGGCCGCCGCGAGCGCGCTGACCGAGATGACGGCCCGCAGCCGCGGGTTGAGCCGCTCGATCCGCGCGAGGTAGAAAGCGGTGAGGCCGGCGGCCGTCAGGGTCCCGGCGCACATGGCCTGACCCAGCTCGGCGGCGGTAACGGTCGCGGCGTCCAGGCCGGTGCCGCCGATCGGCTCGGTCAGGGATTCGGTGATCGACATGGTGGAAGTATCGCCACCCCGGCCGGCCCGGCGCGACCGGCGGGCCGGTCTAGACTGCCGCGGATGACAACGCAACTAGGCCGCCTGGCGGCCGTGCCCGCGCTCGACCGCGCGGACCTGCTGGCCGCGCCCGTCGCCGCGGCGCTGACCGGGCTGTCCGGGACACTGGCCGCCGACGGCGTGGCAGTCGCCGAGATCGATCCCGAGCTAGCGGATACCGCCGAGTTCTGCGCCCGTTACGAAATAGAACTGGCGGAGTCGGCCAACTGCGTGGTGATCGCTGGACGGCGCGATGGCCAGGAGCGATACGCGGCATGCGTCGTGCTCGCCACCACGAGGGCCGACGTTAACGGGATCGCCCGACGTCAGCTGGATGTACGCAAGGCCTCCTTCGCGGCGACAGAAACGGCCGTGGCGCAGACCGGAATGGAATACGGCGGTATCACGCCGATAGGGCTTCCGGCCGGCTGGCCCGTGCTGATCGACGCGGCGGTGGCGGCCGCGCCGCGAGTCGTGGTCGGCAGCGGGGTCCGGCGATCCAAGCTGATCGTGGCCGGGTCGGCGCTGGCCGGGCTGCCAGGCGCGATCGTGCTAGCCGGCCTCGGCCGCTGACACCAGGCTGGCCGGCCCCGGCCGCTGGGCGGTGAGCTGGCCGGCCCCGGCCGCGGCCGCTGGGCGGTGAGCCGCTACCACTCCGGCGGCTGCGGCGGCCACGGCGAGACCGGGTCCGCAGCTGGATCCGCGACCGCAGCCGGGTCCAGGGCGAGCGCGGTGGGATCGGGCGACTGCGCCGGGACGGGAAGCGGGGATGGCGGCGGGGATGGCGGGGGCGGGCCTGGCGGCAGGAACGAGTTCGCGCCCAGATACGCCCCGAGCTGGGTGACCCGCGGATCGGCCCAGAAGCGGGAGTGGTGGTGGATAGGCGGCGGGGTCGGATCGAGATCGGCGGCCACGGACACCGGATCGCAGCACGGCTGATCGACGCCCTCCTGGATCCGGAGCGGGTCAGGGACGGAGTAGTCGGGGACCGGCCGGGCGAAGACCCAGGAGCCGAGGTAGTCGGTGGGCCGCACCAGGTTCTTCCACTTGCGGAACGTGGGGCCCGGCTGCCCGCCCCGGGCCGGAATGTCGAGCAGCTCGCCGAGGGTCTCGATCGGGAGCTGGCCGAAATAGGCGGGGAACGATCGCCCGTACAGGCGCCGGGCCGGGGAGGCCAGCGTCAGCAGCGCGACCCGATCCCGCGTCTCGTCGGGCAGCTGCGCGATAACGGCTGACGCGATGATCGAGCCCTGGCTGTACCCGGTCAGCAGGACCGGGCCGGCCGGAATCGCCAGGTGCGGGGACTGTGCCGCGCCGCTATCACGCCGGTGCGCCTCGATCTGCAGCCAGGCCGGATCGGCCGCGGATTCCCGCACGGTCCCGGTGAGGATGCGCAACCGGTCGACCAGCTCGGGAACCGCGCGCTCGGCATAGCAGGGCGGGGCGAACGGATGCGCGACCCGGGGCCAGAAGGTGGCGACGTCCCAGAGCGTGCCGATGACCCTGCGCTTGGAGCTGTCGGAGTAGGCCGTGCGCAGCAGCGTCACCAGCATCCCCGCCAGGAACAGGCCGATGAGGCTTTCCGCTGCCGCCAGCCCGTGCAGGCTCTGATCGAGGGCCGTCTGGCGCGACGCCTGCGCCGCGTAGATCTCCGCCCAGGCGGTCGCGACGACCATGACGCCGGCCGCCCAGCCCGCTACCACCGCGACCTGATCGGTGAGCAGCCCGATAGCCCAGGCGCTCGCGATCTGCTTGCGGCGGCCCGCGTACTGCCCGGCGTCGAGGTCGCCGTACTCGGTGCCGTAGAACCGGGCCACCTCCGAGCCGGTCACTGCCTCGTCCCGTCTCATTTCCGCGAACTGGCTGGCGTTCCTCCGCCAGGTGACCAGGACCCACGCCCCCGAGATCAGGATGCCGATCAGCAGGCCGATGGGAGCGGCGGCAAATGCGTAGATGGGCCACGGGATCTGCAGCGCGCTGGCTGGCGGCACCGCGAACCGCAGGCCGCTGGGCACGGGCGTCCCCAGGAGCCGGGTGACGAACAGGTCCAGCACCGCACCGAACACCCCGCCCAGGCCCACCGCGAGCACGGCCAGCAGGGTCGTGAGATGGCCGGCGGCGAGCGGAGCGGACGGCGGCGGCTGCTTCGGAGCGCGGCGGACCAGCACCCAGACGATCACCGCGAGGGCCATCAGCAGCAGCACCTGCGCTATCAGCAGGAACGCGCAGATGTTCGTGAAACCGGGCAGGGTGCCCGGGCTCGTCCTGGTCCCGGTCGGCCAGCCGCCCGTGAACAGCCCGCCGACGAAGACCAGCGCGGCCGCCGCCAGCAGCAGCCGGCACCATAGCGTGCCGCGGGTCAGGTCCCGGGCGGTCAGGCTGTCGCGCCGCGGCGCGGCGGCCAGCGTCACCGCCTGCCGGTCGGCCAGCGGCAGGCACAGGCTGACCAGGACCAGGGCCAGCACCAGCGCGGCCGTTACCAGCACCAGCACGCGGCCGCCGCTCATGCCGGCCGCGGGCCGCGCGACGATGAGCGCGGTCGCGGCGACGGCGCCGGCGGCATGCAGGCTGCGGTGCCGCAGGACCAGTTGCCGGCCCTTCCAGAAGCCGGTCTGCGTGAGCGGCCACCGGTGGCTGACCGCCGGCCGGGCCGGGCTGGTACGGGCCTCGTAGCGTTGCGCGGTCCGCACGCTGATCAGCCACATCACCGCGATCACCGCGGCCACCCCGATCATGGCCAGCGTGACCCGGTCACCGGTCGGCCACTGCGGGTACCACGACAGCCAGGACGGGAAATGGGCGTGTCCCGCCTGCACCGCGATGGTGCTCACCAGGATCGACACGATGGCGGCGATGAACTGGATGGTCGCCGAGAACGCCAGCAGGCGCAGGACCACCTGGGCCCGCGCGTGCCACTCGTCCCGGCTGAGCATCTCCGCGGGGCGGCCGGCGGTCGCCGCGACCGCCGCGGGCGCCCCGGGCGGCTCGGCGACCCGCGGACCGGCCACCGGCTGCTCGGCCGCCGACTGCTCGTGCTGCCCGGACTCCTCGATCTCGTACTGCTGGGCCGGCGGCAGCGCGAACTGGGCGACGTTATAGAGCATGAACGGGGCGAACAGGAGCCAGGACGCCGACGCCAGCGGCGCCTCGGTGAGGCCGCCCCAGGAGTACGCCTCCAGCTTCCACGGAACGCCCGCGCCGCCGGACCCGGCCGGGGACCAGCGCCGGTAGAACCTCGTGGTGGCGTCGCCGGCGACCTGGAGCGCGGCCGGATGCTCCAGCATCGTCGGGCCGTCCGACCCGGCCACGCCGTGCACCCGCAACTCGGTAAAGCCCGACTCGGCGACCGGCTTCGTGCTGTCGGTAAACGCCCCCGCCCTGGCCGCCCGCTCGGGGCTGGTCAGGTCATCCCGCGCGAATCCCCAGGCGCCGCCCAGCCCGAATACCACGTCATCTTTCGGCAATTCGGGCATTTTAATAAACCCCTCGGGCGCGCGAGCGAATTCTGCCTGAAGGCACCCTATAGTTCGCCCGCCGTCGGCAGCCTGTCAATGGCCGAAGGCGACCGTGGCGCCGGGCCGGGCCGGTCGTTACGGGAGCCAGGAGACCTTGCCGTGCAGGGCCGCATAGCCCACGAACGCGACCGCGTCGATCAGCGCATGCGCGATCACCATTGGCATGCACCGGCCCCACCGCTTGTAGAGAATGCCGAAGATGACGCCCATCGCCGCGTTGCCGACAAAGGCACCGAACCCCTGGTACAGGTGGTAAGAACCACGCAGCACCGCGCTGAGGAGGATGGCTTTCCACGGGGTCCAGCCCAGCTGATCCAGCCTGCGCAGCAGGTAGGCGAGGACGACAATCTCCTCCAGGATGCCATCGTGGGCCGCGCTGAGCAGCAGGACCGGGATGCGCCACCAGACGGCGGGCAGGCTCTCGGGCACCACGTTGAGGCTGAAGCCGAGGTGGTAGGCCGCGAGGTAGAGCAGCAGCCCGGCACCGCCGATCACGGCCGCGAGCAGCGAGCCGCGCACTGCGTCGCGACCCGGCTGGCTAGCGTCCAGGCCAATGTCGGCGGGCCGCTCGCCGGATCTGGCCAGCAGGTACAGGACCAGCACGACCGGCGCCAGGGCCTCGGCAATGCCCGCGATCTGAAGAGCCAGGTCCAGCCACGGATTGACCGCCAGCGGCCCGACCAGGAGCGCCTGCTGATGCCCGAGGGACTGCTTCGACAGCAGGGAGCCGATCAGGTCGAGCAGCGCGTTGAGCGCACTGGCACCCAGCGAGAGCGCGAATACGGCGAAGATCTCCCAGCGCAGCAGCCTGGCGGGGGGCAGGCGCAGGCTGGTGCCGTCTTCCACGAGAGCCACCCCAGGACTGTAGCCGGTGCACGCGGCCGGCCTGCGGGACCGGGAGGCGGCTCTCATGCGCGCGGCCGACGTCCGCAGCGGTAACCTTCCTACAGGCGGCGGCCTGGGACCGGGGAGTCAGCGTCCTGCACCGCGAAGGCACAGCCGGCTGCCTGACAGCTGCAATCCTGGGGGGGACAGCTAGCTACAGCGCATAGCGACAAGGTGGGCTCATGATGCGAGCGGGCCGCAGCGAGCGCGGCCAGGCCAGCTCCGGACGTGCCGGGCGCGGTCGCGCCGTGGCGAGCGACCCGGGGACGGCCCCGGCTCACCCGGTCGCCGGCCGGCCCGCCGCCGCGCCCGAGGACGTGGCAGGCAGCCAGCCGCCGCCGGGCAGTGCCCGGCGAGCCGGGGCGGCGATCTGCCGGTGGCTGCGGGCTCCGCTGCGCCGTCCGGTGGCGGCGCAGCTACTGCTGCTGGCCGGTTACATCGCCGCCGGGATCGGCGTGACCTGGCCGGTGACGGCCAGGCTGGCGAACGGCGAGCTGCTCGAGATTCCCGACGTCTCCAGCTACGTCTGGGCGCTGTGGTGGATGGCGCACCAGGTCGCGCACCTGGGCGACCCGTGGTTTACCCGGTACATGGCCGCGCCCACGGGCATCCAGCTCGGATTCGACACCCTGATGCCGCTGCCCGGCCTGATCATGACACCGCTGACGCTGCTGTTCGGCCCGGCCGCGTCGTTCGGCGTGCTGACCATCGTGGTGCCCGGCCTGCTCTGCTACGTGATGTACCGCGCGGCCCGGCTGTGGCTGGGCCAGCCGGGCGCCATCGCCGCCGGGGCTTTCTTCGGCCTGTCCACGATGATGACCTGGCAGAACATCTACCACCTCAACATCTCGCTCGGCACGCTGTTCCTGCCGCTGACCCTGGAGGCGGCGGTCCGGCTGCGCCGCTGCCCGGGCCGCCGCCAGGGCATCATCCTGGGCCTGGTGCTCGGCGCCAGCGTGCTGACCAACCAGGAGTCGGCCGTGGTGGCCGCGCTCCTCGCCGCCGCCGTCCTGGTGCCCTGGCTGATCCGGCTGGCCGCGCGCGAGCCCGGCATCGCGGCGCTGCGCCCCCGGCTGCGCACGCTGGCCCTGGCCGCGGGCGTGGCGGTCATCGTCGCCGCTCCGCAACTGTTCGCGATGATCCGCCAGGTGGCCGAGGGCGGGGCCGCCGTCGCGCCCAACGAGCTGACCCAGACCTACCGGGAGTACGGGGTGGGCCTGCCCACCATGTTCGCGCCGTCCCCTCGGCTGGCTCACTACCATCTCGCGCAGCTAGCCACCGCCTACCAGTTCCCCGAGCCCTCGGAGGGCATCCCCACCTTCGGGATCACGCTGGCTGGCCTCGCCGTCATCGGCCTGGCCCTCACCTGGCGGCGGCGCTCCTCGTGGTGGCTGGCGCTGCTCTGGCTGGCGGGCTCGGCCCTGGCGCTGGGACCGACGCTGGCCATCGGCGCCCGGACGTATGTCCCGCTGGCGGACTCCTGGCACGGAGTAACGGTTTCCCTGCTGATGCCCTACACCTGGCTGGTCCGCATCCCCGGCCTGTCGGCCCTGCGCGAGGCTGACCGGCTCGCGCTGCTGGGCCTGCTGGGTGCCGCCGTGCTGGCCGGGGCAGCGATCCAGTGGCTGTGCCAGCATGCCCGGCCGGTGGTCGCGGCGGCGGTCATCGTCATCGTCGCCGCCGCCGGATTCCTGGAGGCCGGCTGGTCGGCGTCGGGGGCACCGACGATGCACGCCACGATGCCGAGCGTGGACGGCCCCATCGCGGCCGATCAGTCCCAGTCGATCGTCGTCGACGTGCCCTTCGGGCTGCGCGGCGGCGTCGGGCTGACCGGCTGGCCGATGCCGCCGCAGGCGCTGGTCCTGGCCACCGCGGACGGCCATCCGCGGGCGATCTCGTACACGTCCTGGGTGCCCCGGCCGACCCGCAGCGGCATCACGCGCTACCCGTTCTACCGCTATCTGTACGAGGCCCAGAACGGGGCGAGGTTCCCGCCCGGCGGCGCGGACCGGACCGCCGCGCTGCGCGGCCTGCGCCGCATGAACATCGGCTGGGTCATCGTCTGGCACAGCAGGCGCCAGGCGGCCCGGCAGTCGGTGATCAACTACCTGTATGCGACCGGCTTCCACGTCGACTACCGGGTCAACACTCCCGACTCGGGCATCAGCGTCTGGCGCCGCTAGCGGGGCCGATCTCCTCACGAATTTCCACAGGTTATCCACAGCGCGAGCCGGGCTCCGGGCCATGCAGGCCGCACCGGGCGCGAGCGCACCTCGCCCGGTGCTAATTTGAGGCGCGCGACCCGACAGGACAGGAGCGGCCATGGCCAAGCCGAAGCAGCCGACTGACCGGCTGCCGAAAGCCCGCCCGGTAACTGCGCCGGTGCAGCCGGTGACCACGATGCTGGCGCCGGGGTCGGTGCGCACGGCCGTCAAGCTCATGTACGCCGGAGCCGTCCTGGCGGCGCTGGACCTGGTCATCACCCTGACGACGGTCGGGAAGGCCGAGAGCCTGCTGCGCACGGCGCACCCGGGCTGGACCTCGGCCGAGATCACGAGGACCGTGCACGCCGAGGTCAGCTACTTCCTCGTCACCTGGCTGGTCACCATCGGGCTCTGGGTCGTCATGGCCAGGACGAACCAGGCCGGGCGAGGCTGGGCCAGGATCGTCGCCACCATCTTGTTCGTGATCAGCACGCTGAACTTCGCCGTCTCCCTCGGCGAGCCCACCTCGCTGGTCTACAAGCTGGTCCTGGTGCCGATGTGGCTGGTCGGCGCGGGCGCGGTCGCCTTGCTATGGCGGTCGGCGACGACTGAGTACATCCGGTCTGGGCGGACCTGACCGGCTCGCGGGCTCATCCGGCACCGCCGAGGGGAGCAGGGCGGTCAGCCGCTGCCACGCTAGCTCCGCGCCCGAGGCCAGGCAGCCGTCCACGACCGCGTCGGTGCCGAGCGCGCTGACCCGGACATCGGGCAGGACCGGCGCCAGCTTGCTGAGCTGCGTGCTGACCGCCGCCGCGAACCCTGGTGCCTGGCCGATCCCGCCGCCCAGCACGACCAGCTCGGGGTCGACGACGGTGATGATCGCGCAGACCGCCTTGGCGACCAGCAGCGCCTCGGCGGCGACGACATCGGCCGCGCGCTCGTCTCCGCCAGCCGCGGCCTCGAAGACGCGCCGCGCCGACACCGAGCCGCGCATCCCGGCCCGGCGGGCGGCGCGGACCACCGCCGAGGCGGCGCCCGCGGCCTCCAGCGTGCCCCGGCGCCGGGCGTCTTCGGGCGAGCTGCCCTGGCCCTCGGAAATCGGCATGAACGCGATCTCGCCGGCCACGCCGTGTACGCCGCGGTGCAGCCTGCCGTCGATGACCAGGCCCATCCCGATGCCCGTGCCGATGGAGACGAAGGCGAACGTGGCGGCCTGCCGGCCGTGCCCGTGCTCGCGCTCGGCGACCGCCGCGGCGTCGACGTCGTTCTCGACGACGAGCTGCGGGCCGAAGGCATCCCGCAGTCCCGCCAGCACGGCCGGCCGTCCCCAGCCGGCCAGGCCGCCCGCGAGCGAGATCGCGTTGCGCCGCGGGTCGTAGACGCCGGGGCTGCCGATGACGGTCTGGGTGACCCCGGCCCGGCTGATGCCCGCGCCGCCGCACAGTTCATCGGCGAGCTGGACCAGCTCGGCCACCCGCCCGGCCATGCTGGAAGCGCGGGACCGGACCGTCGAGCGGCCGATGATCTGCCCGCTGAGGTCGGCCAGCGCCCCGCGCAGGTACTGCTGCCCGATATCGAGGCCCAGCACGTACCCCGCATCGGGCCTGACCTCATACAGCAGCGCCGACCGGCCCAGCACCCCCGTGCGCTGGCCGGCCTCCCGGACCAGGCCGGAGCGCTCGACGTTGGCCAGGGCCAGCGAGACGGTCGGCTTGGACAGCCCGGACAGCCGCGCGAGGTCGGCCCGGGAGCAGCGGCCCAGCCTGCGGATGTGGCTGAGCAGCAGTTGCTCGTTCAGCGCCCGGAGCAGCTGGGGCCGGGCGGCCTGGCCGCCGGCGCTCGTCATGGTAATTTCCTCCGCCATACCGCGATCATCCCGATCCTCGTCCCTGCCTACCGCAGATAGGCAAGATGACGGCCGTGTCGCTCGCGGTACTCGTCGATCAGCTCCCGGGCCGCGGTGATCCCCGGCACCAGCGGATGCTCCGACAGCGCGACCCCCGCCAGCCCGGCGTCGCCGCTCATGGCGGCCTCCACGATGCCGCGCTCGTAGGCCTTCACCTGCTCGACCAGGCCGCGGGCCGGCAGCGGCAGCTCCGGTGCCGGCAGCGGCGTCAGCCCGGCCGGCTCCACCCGGGCCGGCAGCTCGACGACGTCGCCGGCATCGAGGCCCAGGGCCGCGCCACCGGGGAGATTAACGATGACCTCGCCCGGCGCCCGCCCGGACAGTCCGTCGATCACCCGCAGCGCGAGGCCCTCGTAGCCGCCGATCCGCGCGGAGTCGATGGCGGCGGCACCGGCGGCGGCACGCTGCGCACGGGCCCGGCCCTGCCCGTTATCACCGTCGGTGTCGGTCCGCATGTAGGTGTCGCGACGCACGCCCATCAGCGTGTCATAGGCCGACCAGGCGGCCTGCACGTCGCCGGCGGCGAATGCCTGGCTGACCGCGGCGAGCAGCTCGGCGTTCAGCGCCAGCACGTCCTGGCCCCGGCTGGTCCCGGCCCGCGCGACCTCGCGGACGTAGCGGGCGGGGTCGTAGAAGTAGTAGACGTACTCGGCCGGTATCGCGCCCACCCGGCGGACCACGGCCGGGTCGAAGCCCGCGAAGCGGTGGTCGAAATGCTGCAGTTCCTCGAACCTGTCCAGTAGCTCGCCGATGCGCTCCCGGCCATCGGCCCGCAGCGAGCACACCCAGCCCAGATGGTTCAGTCCGGCGTAAGAGCCGGCCACCTCGTAGCTGCTGGCGCCCAGGAACTCCGACATCCGCAGCACGGTGCCGCCCGGCGTGTCACAGACCCCGACCGCCGAGACCAGGCCCTGCGCGCAGATCGCCTGGGTGATCAGGCCCGCCGGGTTGGTGAAGTTGATCAGGACGGCGTCCGGCGCGCAGCGGCTGAGCAGCTCGCAGTACGACAGCACGACCGGGATGGTCCGCAGCGCCATCGCGCAGCCGCCGGGACCGGTCGTCTCCTGGCCCACGATGCCGCGCCGCAGCGCGACCTCCTCGTCGATGACCCGGCCGCGGTCGCCGCCCACCCGGATGGCCGAGAACACGTAGTCGGCGCCGGTGAACGCCTCGGCGGCATCGCCGGTCACCTGGACCACGCCCGGCTGGCCGAGGGCGACCGCCAGTTCCGCGGCCAGCCGGCAGATCGTGTCCCGGCGGGTGTCGTCGGGCTCGAAGAGGCTGATCTGGTCGAAGGCCCCTGGCCTGCTCGTCAGGACCGCCCGGACGAACGCGGGCATCCGCACGCCACCGCCACCGAGGATTGCCAGCTTCACTGCTCAGCCTCCATCTTCGCTATCTCGCTGCTGAACCGCGGTCAGTATCGCGCCGACCGTCTGCACGCCCGAGCTGAAGCCCGCCACCTCGACCTCTCCGACGGCGCCCAGGCGGCTCACGGCCTCCGAGCCCGCGGCGTTGGCGGCGGCCACCGCGGCGATCAGCGGGACGCCCTGGACCAGCGCGCCGATCATGGCCCCGGCGAACGTGTCGCCCGCCCCGGTCAGGTCCCGGACCTCCACCCGGCGGACGCCCTCGCTGACCTCGGTCGCCCCGTCCGGCCCCACGACCAGCGCGCCCGCGGCGCCGCGGGTGATGACCATCGGAGTTCCCCAGGCCCTGGCCACCGCCACGGCCGCCTCGGTACTGCCGGTCCCGGTCAGCCGCTGAAGCTCCGCCTCGTTCGGGACGAAAAGATCCGCCAGCCTGACGCACTCGATGACGACATCACGCCTGCGCTCGTCACCGAGCGAGACATCCAGCACGGTCTTGGCCCCCTGGGCACGGGCATCGCGCAGGAAATCCGGCACGCCCGCGCCGCCGTGCAGGTAGCACCAGCGCGGCCGGGCCCGGCTCAGCACCGCCCGCCAGCGGTCGATCTCCGCCGGCTCGCTGGCCGGCCAGGGCGGGTTGTGGGTGACGAAGGCCCGGTCGCCGTCGAAGTTCAGCACCACCGTGATCCCGGCGGACCGGCGGCGCACGCGGAGCGACGGACCCAGGTCGACGCCCGCCGCGGTGCAGTAATCCTGGACCACGCCGGAGCCGAGGTCATCGCCCAGCACCGTGCACAGGCCAGCCTGAACGCCCGCCTGCGCGGCGGCGCTAGCGCTGGTCACGGCGCCTCCGCAGGACACCGCGAACTCATCAGTGAAGATTTCCTCGCCCGGCCCCGGCAGCGTGTGCACGTGGCCGAAGACCAGCTCGAGGAACACCGAGCCGAACGAGATCATGTCCAACTGAGCAGTCCTCCCGCCCCAGGTAGCGAACGTTAAGCAAGCGGCGCAGTCAAGCTAGCAATGCGCCGCCACCGCCGCGAGGTGCCGATACCGGGTCACATTTCGGCTAGACCCTTGTTACCTCTCAGATAGTTAGGATACTGTCCTAACTATCTTGATGTAAAGCTCGTGAGCTCCCTGACGGCACTGGCAGGTGATGGTGAGACGCCCTCCGGTCGTGCTCGGCCTCGACTTCGGTGGCACGAAGATCGCCGTTGCGGTCTGTGACCTGCGAGGCAACCGGCTGGCGTCCGCGACCGTGAGCACCGGGACCCCGCCCCCGCCGACAGCCCGCCGGACCAGCGGCCACGGGCGGCCCGGCGCCGACCGCGCCGGAAGCCCGGCGGGCGATGGCAGTACCGGAGCGCAGGCAGTCTTCCAGCGCGGCATCCGGGCGGCGCACGGCCTGCTGGCCACCGCCGCGCCGGGCAGCGACCTGGTCGCGGTGGGCGCGTCGACGTTCGGCATCCCCTACGACGACCGGGTCGAGCTCGCCCCGGCCATCGACGGCTGGGAAAGCCTCGCGCTCGGCCGTGAGCTGCGCGAGGCGTTCAGCGGAGCCGTCGTCGAGATGGCCACCGATGCCAAGGCCGCCGCCGCCGCCGAGTGCCGCTGGGGCGCTCTGCGCGGCTGCGATCCCGGCGTCTACCTCAACCTCGGCACGGGCCTGTCGGCGGCCATCGTGGCCGGCGGCCAGGTCATCGCCGGCGGCAACGGCGCGGCCGGCGAGATCGGGTACAACCTGCGGACCCTCACCGACGTCGGCCTGGAACTGGACCGGCGCACGATGCTCGAGGAGCGGGTCAGCGGGCTGGCCCTCGCGCAGCGGGCCAGCGGCCGGCCCGGACGGCACCGGCCGCTGACGGCGGCCGACGTCTTTGCCGCCGGGACCGGCGACGAGGCGCTCAGCGACCTGATCGCGGAGTTCACCGCCGAGCTCGCGTTTCACCTGGCCAACCTGGCGATCCTCGTTAATCCGGTGCGGATCGCCGTCGGCGGCGGCCTGGTCAGGTCCTGGGACCGGATCGAGCCGCGGCTCAGCGAAGCGCTCCGCGCCGGGCCGCCGTTCCCGCCGGAACTGGTGGTCGCGCATTTCCCCTACGACGCGCCGCTGCTCGGGGCCGTGGCCCTGGCGGTAAGCGCCGCCGACCTGGACGACCTGGACCGCACCGGCCTTCCGGACACGACACAAGCAGCAGAAGCAGCAGAAGACACGAGAATCACGTAGGACTCACCCCCTGAAGGGCTAGGCATATGAAGCGACTTATGTCGATCGGGGTCATCCTCGTGGCCAGCCTGCTGGCGGCCGCGTGCGGGACCAGCTCATCCTCAAGCTCGGGATCTGGCGGCGGCTCGTCGTCGGGCCCGAGCGGCGTGCTGACTATCGATAACGAGAGCGGCAGCCTATGGACCTGTAACTTCAACCCCTACAACCTGTCGGACATCGGCTACTCGTTCGGGCCCGTCTACGAGCCGCTGGTCTTCGTCAACACGCTGCAGAGCGCCAAGGCCACCCCGTGGCTGGCCAGCAGCTGGACCTACAGCAACGGCGACAAGACGCTCACCTTCACCATCCGCGGCGGGGTCAAGTGGAGCGACGGGAAGCCGATGACCGCCGCGGACGTGGTCTACAGCTTCAACCTGCTGAAGAAGTTCAAGGCCCTGGACATCAACGCGGTCTGGTCGGTGCTGTCCAGCGTCACCCAGCAGGGCACCGACCAGGTCGTGATGACCTTCAAGGCACCGGCGACCAACTACTTCTATTACATCGCCGACCAGGTCGCGATCGTCCCGCGGCACATCTGGTCGAAGATCGCCGACCCGGTGAAGTACCCCGACACCCAGCCGGTCGGCACCGGCGCGTTCACGACCTCGTGCACCGCGCAGAACATCACCTTCACGGCCAACCCGCACTACTACGTGCCGGGCGAGCCGAAGCTGAAGACCGTCAACTACCCGGCCTTCACCAGCAACGACACGGCCAACACCTACCTGGCCAACGGCCAGGCGCAGTGGGGCGGCCAGTTCATCCCGAGCATCCAGAAGTTCTACCTGTCCAAGAGCCCGGACAACCACTACTGGTTCCCGCCGGTGGCCAACGTCTCCATGTTCCCCAACCTCAAGAACCCGGTCCTGGCCAACGTGGCCGTCCGGCAGGCCATGTCGTACGCGATCAACAAGCAGCGCGCCTCCACGATCGGCGAGTACGGCTACGAGCCCGCCTCGAACCAGGCCGGGGTCGTCACGCCGACGTTCTCCAGCTGGCTGGACACCTCGCAGGCGGCGGCCTACGGCAACAACTATGCCTACAACCCGGCCAAGGCGATCTCGATTCTCAAGGCCGCCGGCTACACCAAGGGCTCCGACGGCATCATGGCCAAGAACGGCCAGAAGCTGTCGTTCTCCATCATCAATAACGGCGGCTTCTCGGACTGGGTCGCGGTGGTCAACGTCCTGCAGGCCGACCTCAAGGCGGTCGGCATCCAGGTCACGCCGAAGAACATGGCGGCCCCCGCCTACCAGGCCGCGCTGTATGACGGCAACTTCCAGCTCGCCTACGGCAGCGAGACCGGCGGGCCCACCCCGTACTACGAGCTGCGCCAGTGGCTCTACTCGGCCAACACCGCGGCGATCGGCCAGCCGGCCGGCTCGAACTTCGAGCGCTACTCCAGCAGCGCGACCGACGCCCTGATCAACTCCTACGGCGCCACCGCCGACGCGGCCACCCAGCACGCGATCGTGAGCAAGCTGGAGGCGGTCATGCTCCAGGACGTCCCGGTGATCCCGGTGACCGAGTCGGTCGACTGGTACCAGTACAGCACCGCCAACTTCACCGGCTGGATCACCCAGAGTGACCCGTACGCCCAGCCGGCGCCCTACAGCTACCCGGACTGGGGCCAGCTGATGCTGAAGGTCGGGCCGAAGTAGACGCCCGCGGGCTGGCGCGCTCCGCTCCGGCGGGCGCGCCAGCCCGGTAACGGCGCAAACCGGAGGTAACGGATGAATGCGGCGATGATGGCCCGGAGGAGATCGTGAGGTTCGTTCTCCGCCGCCTGGGCTTCTTCGTGCTGACCATGTGGGCAGCGCTGACGCTGAACTTCTTCCTGCCGCGGCTGATGCCCGGCAACCCGGCGCTGGCCATGATGGGCAAGTTCCGCGGCCCGGTGACCGGCCAGGCGCTCAAGGCGCTGGAGGTGGCGTTCGGCGTCAACACGCACCGCAGCCTGATCTCGCAGTACTTCGGCTACCTGGGTGACGTGTCGACCGGCAAGTTCGGCACCTCCCTGTACTTCTATCCCGAGTCGGTCGGCCGGGTGATCCTCGACGCGATCCCCTGGACGCTCGGCCTGGTCGGCGTGACGACGGTGCTGGCCTTCGTGCTCGGCACTGGCACGGGCATCGTGGCGGCCTGGCGGCGCGGCGGCCTGGCCGACAGCATCCTGCCGCCGGTCTTCGTGATCACCTCGGCGATCCCGTACTTCTGGATCGGCATGATGCTGATCCTGATCTTCGCGGTCAAGCTGCAGTGGCTGCCGGCCGCGTTCGGGTTCGACGTCACGCTGACGCCCGCCCTCACCCCGGCGTTCATCGGCAACATCCTGGAGCACGCCGTGCTGCCCGCGGCCGCGCTGCTGATCACCACCATCGGCACCTGGGTGCTGACCATGCGCAACACGATGGTGACCACGCTGGCCGAGGACTACGTCCGGATGGCCAGGGCCAAGGGACTGCCGGGCCGCCGGATCATGCTCGACTACGCGGCCCGCAACGCCATCCTGCCCAACCTGACCGGGTTCGCCATGTCGCTGGGCTTCGTGGTCGGCGGCGCGATCCTGGTGGAATACGTGTTCAACTACCCCGGCGTCGGCTTCATGCTGCTGCAGGCGGTGAATAACGAGGACTACCCGCTGATGCAGGCCCTGTTCCTGCTGATCACCGTGGCGGTGCTGGTCGCGATCCTGCTCGCCGATCTCGCTACGGCCGTGTTCGACCCGCGTACCCGCACGAGGGGCTAGCGCCATGGCCATGATGCCCGTCTCCAACCCGGTCGGCCCCGCCGCGATCGGCCCCGCCGCGCCGCCCGCGGCCGCCATGCCCGGCCCCGCCCGGCGCGGCGGCCGGGCGTCGCTGGCCCGGCTGACCCGCGCCGTGCGGTCCAACCGCAAGGCCTCGGCCGGCACCGTGCTGCTGGTGATCTTCGTCCTGGTGGGCCTGTTCCCCGGCGTGCTGGCCCACGACCCGCCGAACGCCGAGATCTACGGCCGGGCCCTCGGCGTGTCCGGCCGGCACCTGCTCGGCACGACCGCGCTCGGCCAGGACATCTTCGCCCAGGCCATCTTCGGGACCCGCCAGGTGCTGATCATCGCCATCGGGGTGGGCCTGCTGTCCACCGCGGTGGCCGTCCTGATCGGCGTCGCCGCCGCCTACCTCGGCGGCCTGTGGGACGGCGGGCTGAACCTGCTGACCGACGTGCTGCTGGTCATCCCGCTGTTCCCGCTGCTCATCGTGATCGCCACCTACGTGGAGAACGCCGGCACCGCGGTCCTGGTCCTGGTGCTGACCCTGACCGGCTGGTCCTATACCGCGCGCCAGCTTCGGGCCCAGGCGCTATCGCTGCGCAACCGGGACTTCCTTGAGGCGGCCCGCGTCCGCGGCGAGCGGCGGCTGTACATCATCGTGGTGGAGATCATCCCGACGATGACGTCGCTGATCGTGGCCAGCTTCCTGACCAACGCGCTGTACGCGGTGCTGTTCGGCTCCAGTCTCCAGTTCATCGGCCTGGGCGACCCCAACACGGTGAGCTGGGGCACGATGCTCTACTGGGCGGAGAACAACGAGGCCCTGCAGACCGGCCAGTACCTGTGGGCGGTCGTGCCCGGCGTGCTGATCGTGGCCCTCGGCGCGGCCTTCGCGCTGATGAACTACGCCTTCGACGAGATCGGCAACCCGGCCCTGCGGCCGGTCCGGGGCCCTCGCGGCCGTCGCGGGCGGCTGGCCAGCGCAGGCGGCGCGGCGGGCGGCGCGGGCGCGGCGGGCGCGGCGGGCGGCGCGATCCTGGAGGTCCGCGACCTGACGGTGACCTACGCCATGGACCGCGGGACGGTCACGGCGGTGGACCGGGTCAGCCTGGACGTGGCGCCGGGCGAGTTCGTCGGGATCGTCGGCGAGTCTGGCTGCGGCAAGTCCACGCTGCTGTTCGCGATCGCGCAGCTGCTGGCCGGGCCGGCGGCGGTCACCGGCGGCAGCGTGGTGTTCAAGGGGCGCAGCCTGGTCGGCCTCACCGACGCTCAGCTCGCGGCGGTGCGCTGGAAGAACCTGTCGGTCGTCATGCAGAGCGCGATGAACGCGCTCAACCCGGTCAAGTCCATCGGCGCGCAGTTCAAGGACGCCATGCGCGCGCACGGCGTGTCCTCCCGGCAGGAGATCGCCGACCGGTCCGCCGAGGTCCTCAAGATGGTGGGCATCGACCCCGCGCACCTCAAGAGCTACCCGCATCAGCTGTCGGGCGGCATGCGGCAGCGCTCGATGATCGCGATGGCGATGCTCTTCACGCCGGACCTGGTGATCATGGACGAGCCGACCTCGGCGCTCGACGTCGTCGCGCAGCGGTCGCTGATGGCGCAGATCAAGGAGCTGCAGCAGCAGTTCGGCTTCGCGGTCATCTTCGTGACCCACGACATGTCGCTGGTCAGCCACTTCTCCGACCGGCTCCTGGTCATGTACGCGGGCCAGGTCGCCGAGCTGGGCGCCACCCGCGAGGTGTTCGACGCCCCGCTGCACCCCTACACCGCGGGCCTGATGGAGGCCTTCCCGTCGATCCGCGGGCCGCGGGTCGAGCTGAGCGGGATTCCCGGCACCCCGCCGGACCTGAGCCGGCCGCCGTCCGGCTGCCGCTTCGCCCCGCGCTGCCCGCGGGAGACGGCGCGGTGCGCCACCACGCCGCCGCAGCTCTACCAGATCGGCGCCACCCAGGTGCGCTGCCTGCTGCACGAGCACGGCCGCGACGCCGGGATCGCCGATCCGGACCTGGCCGGAGCCGACACCAGCACGCAGGGAGCCAGCAGTGACTGAGCAGACCGACCCGCCCGCGCTGCTGCGAACCGAGCGGCTGAGCAAGCATTTCAAGATCGGGAACGCGCTGTCGCGGCGGACGCTGCACGCCGTCGACGACGTCAGCGTGACCATCGGCGAGCGCCAGATCGTGGCCCTGGCGGGCGAGAGCGGCAGCGGCAAGTCCACCGTCGCCCGGCTGCTGGCGAAGATCTACCAGCCCACCAGTGGCGAGATCTACTTCCAGGGCACGGCGCTGTCGGCGATCTCCTCCCGCGCGCAGCGGCTGCGCTACAGCGGGCAGGCCCCGATGGTGTTCCAGGACCCGTTCGCCTCGATCAACCCGGTGTTCCGCGTCTCGCACGGAGTGCTGCGGGCGCTCCGGCTGCACCGGCCCGAGCTGTCGGCCGACGAGCGCTACGCGCAGGCGTGCCGGGTCTTCGAGGTGGTCGGCCTGAGCCCGGCCGCCGAGGCGCTGGCGCGATACCCGCACGAGCTGTCCGGCGGCCAGCGCCAGCGCGTCGGATTCGCCCAGGCGCTGGCCATGGCGCCCAGGCTGATCATCGCCGACGAGCCAGTCTCCATGCTCGACGTCTCGATCCGGATCGGCCTGCTCAACCTGATGGCCCAGCTGCGCGACGAGCAGGGCGTGTCCATCCTCTACATCACCCACGACATCGCCAGCGCCCGCTACGTGGCCGACCGGCTGATCGTGATGTACGCCGGGCAGATCGCGGAGGCCGGCCCGGTGGAGGAGGTGCTGGCCAGCCCGCGGCACCCCTACACCCAGCTGCTGGTCTCGGCCGTTCCCGACCCGCGGGCGCAGCCCGGCGTGACCGCGGAGACCGACCGGGGCGAGCCGCCTCAGGTGATCGACCCGGCACCGGGCTGCCGGTTCCGCTGGCGGTGCCCGCTGGCCATCGACCAGTGCGCGACGCTCACCCCTGAGCTGGCTCAGCTCGCACCAGATCACGATGCCGCCTGCCATGTCGCGCAGTCCGGCGCGGAAGTGAGGGCATTTTCATGAAACTTGCTGTCGTCGGCGGCGGCTCCACCTACACCCCGGAACTCGTCGACGGGATCGCCCGGCTAACCGGCGACATCAAGGTCACCGAGCTGGCCCTGGTGGACCCCGACGAGTCCCGGCTGGCGGTGGTCGGCCCGGTGTCCGCGCGGATCATGGCCGCCTCCGGCCACCCGGCCCGGCTGACCTGGACGACCAGCCTGGACAGCGGGCTGGACGGCGCGGGCGGCGTGCTGCTGCAGCTGCGGGTCGGCGGCCAGGCTGCGCGGCACCGGGACGAGACCTGGCCGCTGGAGTGCGGCTGCATCGGCCAGGAGACCACGGGCGCCGGCGGCCTGGCCAAGGCGCTGCGGACGGTGCCGGTCGTCCTCGACATCGCCGAGCGGGCTCGCCAGCGGGCCGCCGGCGACGCGTGGATCATCGACTTCACCAACCCGGTCGGGATCGTCACCCGGGCGCTGCTGGACTTCGGGCACCGCGCGATCGGGCTGTGCAACGTGGCGATCGGATTCCAGCGCCAGTTCGCCGCCTTCCTCGGCGTCGACCCCGAGAACGTGGCCCTCGACCACGCGGGCCTCAACCACCTGACCTGGGAGCGGGCCGCGGTCGTGGACGGCATCGACCGGCTGCCGGAGCTGATCGACGCCCATGGCAGCGAGCTGGCGGGCCGGGTGGGGGCGCCACTGTCCGTTATGCGGGACATCGGGGCCGTGCCGTCGTATTACCTGCGGTACTTCTGGGCACATGACGAGGTCGTGGCGCAGGAGCGCGGACGGCCCACCCGGGCCCAGGAGGTCGCCAAGATCGAGGCTGAGCTGCTGGAGATGTACGCCGACCCCGCGCTGGATCGCAAGCCGGATCTGCTCGGCCAGCGCGGCGGGGCGTTCTACTCCGAGGCGGCGGTGGCGCTGCTCGCGTCGCTGGTCACCGACGCCGGCGACCGGCAGGTGGTGAACGTGCGGAACTCGGGCACGCTGCCGTTCCTGCCCGACGAGGCGGTCATCGAGGTGCCGGCCATCATCGGGGCCGGCGGTGCCGCGCCGGTGCCGGTCGCCCCGCTGAGCCCGCTGATGGCCGGCCTGGTGGCACACGTGTCAGCCTACGAGGAGCTGGCCCTGGACGCGGCGCTGCGCGGCGGCCGCGACCGGGTGGCGATGGCGCTGCTGGCCCATCCGCTGATCGGTCAGTACGACACCGCGGGTCAGCTCGCCGACAAGCTGGTCGCGGAGAACGCGGCGTTCCTGCCGTGGGCCCGCGGCCAGTGAGCGAGCTACCCGGGGAGGCTGCGGCCGTTGCGGTGCCCGCGGTGCTGGCCATCGACGGCGGGAACAGCAAGACGGACGTCGCGCTCATCGCCGCCGACGGCAGTCTGCTCGCCCAGGTGCGCGGCGGCCGATCGAACCCGCAGGTCATTGGCATGCACGAGGCGTTCGCGGTGCTGCGCGACCTGGTGCGGGCGGCGGCACGGGCCGCGGGCGGGGCCGGCGGGGCGGGCGGGGCGGGTGGCGGCGACGCCGTGGTGGCCAGCCACGCCTCGGCCTGCCTGGCCGGGGCGGACCTGCCGGACGAGGAGCAGCAACTGACGGAGCTGGTCCAGGCCGAGGGCTGGACGACCTCCAGCCTGGTCGTCAACGACACCTTCGCCGTGCTGCGCGCCGGGCTCGATGACGGGGCTGGCCAGTACTGGGGCATCGGCATCACGTGCGGCGCGGGCATCAACTGCGTCGGCGTCGGGCCCGACGGCGAGACCACCAGGTTCCTGGCGCTCGGCGACATCAGCGGGGACTGGGGCGGCGGCCGCGACCTGGCTAACGAGGCGCTGTGGTGGGCAGCCAGGGCCGAGGACGGCCGGGGGCCGGAGACCGAGCTGCGCACGGCGGTTCCGGCGCACTTCAGCCTGGCGACGGTCCGCGACGTCACCATCGGCGTCTACCAGGAAAAGCTCACTGCCGGCGATCTGCACGGGCTGGTCCCGGTGCTGTTCGCGGTGGCCGGACGCGGTGACCAGGTGGCCCGCGACCTGGTCATCCGGCTCGCGGACGAGATCTGCACCATGGCGGCGGTCGCGGCCCGGCGCCTGCGGCTGACCGACGCGGCGGTTCCGGTCGTGCTGGGCGGCGGCCTGCTGACCGCCCGGGACCCGCTGCTCAGCTCAAGCATCACGCAGCGGCTGGCGGCTGACCTGCCGCACGCGCTGCCGCGGATCGTCGACGTGCCGCCGGTCGCCGGCGCCGCCCTCCTCGGCCTGGACCACGTCGGGGCTCCCCCCGGCGCCGCCCACCGGCTGCGCGCCGCCTACCGCGCGATCCCGTCATAGCTGTTCTACTTCCATGGCCAGATCCTGCATATCGCCAACGGCTACGGAATGATGTACGACCTGGTGCATGCCCACGACACGATCGTGCGGTGGGTCTTCGTCGTCGGCGACGTCAACTTCGTGGTGGCCGGGTTCTTCGCCGCCTACCTGGTGTGGCATCGCCGCGCCGCCGCATAGGGCTGCGGGCTCACGGCGCGCCCGTCCCGGCGATCGCGAGCCCGCCCACGTTGGGATCGACATTGATGCCGAACCGCACGGGCAGCGTCATGCCGCCGCTCCGTCCACTCCGCTCGCTCCGGTCACGCGCCTGGCTCCCCGCCTAGTCATCGGCGACGACCCGGCTGAGCGACCGGGCGAGCAGGTCCTGCTCGTCTGGCGTGAGCCGGTCCAGCAGCACCTCACGGACGGTGCTCGCATGGACCGGGATCGCACTGGCGAGCAGGTCGTGACCGGCCGGGGTGATCGTGATCAGCACGCCGCGCCGGTCGCCGGGCGCGCCCGCGCGGGCCAGGCAGCCGCGCTCGGCCAGCCGGGCGACGGCCCGGCTGAGGGCTGGCTGGGTCAGCGGCACGGCGCAGTTCAGCTCGCCGAGGCGCAGGCCCGGCCCCGGAGCCCGGTCCAGCCGGAGCAGGATCTCGAAGTCATTGATGGTCAGGCCGCAGCTTCGGGCCAGTGCGGCGCTCAGCCGACCGGCCGTCCGGGCGTGCGCCGCCGTCAGCGCCGACCAGGCGCGCGCGCACTCGTACTCGTCGCCGTGGGCCGCCGCCTGCGGGTCCAGGCGCGGGCCCGCCGCCGCCATCCCGGTCACCAGCCCGGCCAGCCTGTCATGCCGCGCATGGTGTCGGACATGTTGTCCTCCTCGTAGGCGAGGTGCGCCAGCAGTTCGGTGCTGAGCACCTCCAAGGCCGCGGTCAGCCGCTGCCGCACCGCGGGGTCGTCCTGGCTGGCGAGGTCGCCGGCCGCCGCCTCCACGTCATCCAGCAGGCCGGCCACCTGGGCGTGATCGGCCTCGAGCTTGTCGACGACCGGGCCAAGCGCGGGGTTGATCCTGCGCAGGACCGGGAAGAGCATCGCCGACTCCGCGTGGTGATGGGAATGGACAAACCGGCAGTACTGCAGGCAGTTGATCCTGAGCTGCCACAGCGGGCCGCCCGTCGCCAGCGACCTGATCCCGGCCGTTATCCGGCCGGCCGGCATGCCGCCGCGGACATCGGCCGCGAGCCGACGGACCGTCTGAAGGTCACGGCGGATCAGGTCATGGACCCACTTGAGCTCCGCGACCATGGCCTCGCCACGTGAGCTCGGCGGCTGCGCCTCGGCGCCGACGCTCATCAGGCATCTCCGGTAGTCGCCGCGGACCGGGACCAAGAAAATAGATACTTGTGCATGTATCTAACGTACCGGGCCCGGCGTCCCACGCGATCACGCCGCCGCCCAGCCGGGGCTAGCGAGGGGCCAGCAGGTAGCACGCTATCGCCGCCGCCGCGGCGACGTTGAGCGAGTCCACTCCCCTGCGCATCGGGATCCGCACGGCCAGGTCGGCCGCGTCCAGCCAGCGCGCCGACAGGCCGTCCCCCTCCGTGCCGAGCAGCAGGGCCAGGCGCCCGGCGGCCCGCACCTCCCCGATCGGCACGGCATCAGGCAGCGGAGTCATCGCGACCAGCCGGAACCCGGCGGCCCGCAATTCGGCCAGCCCGCCGTGCCAGTCCCCCATCCGGGCATATGGAACCGCGAACACGGCGCCCATCGAGACCTTGACCGACCGCCGGTAGAGCGGATCAGCGCACCGCGGCGCCAGGACCACCGCGTCGAAGCCGAGCGCGGCGACGCACCGGAAGATCACGCCGACGTTGGCGTGATCCACGATGTCCTCGAGGACCACGACCCGGGCCGAGTCCGCGACCACGTCGGCGACGGCTGGCAGCGGCTTGCGGCGCATCGATGCCAGCGCGCCCCGGTGCACGCGGTAGCCGGTCAGGCCCTCGGCGACCGCCGGGGGCACCACATAGACCGGCGCCGGGCAGTCCCGGGCGAGGTCCGCCGCCGCGGCCAGCTTGTCCTGCGCGACCAGCATCGACCGGACCGGGTACCCGGCCTGGATCGCCCGCCGGATGACCTTCTCGCCCTCCGCGACGAACAGGCCGTGCTCGGCCTCCAGGCTGCGCCGCAGGTGCACGTCGGTCAGGCTCGCGTAGTCAGCCAGCCGCGGGTCACCAGCGTCGCTGATCGGTACCGGACTGGCCATCCGCCCAGTCTGGCCGGCCCAGCCGGGGCCGCGTCAAACCGGGCGAGTAAGCAGATCAGCCGCTACCTGGCCGATATAGTCGGCCCCCGGGGGCCGACGCACCCCGGGGGGCCGACTCCCGCATGAGCAAGATCAGAGGACGCGGTGATGGCACGACGCGCAGGAACGGCGGCACCAGGAGCGGCGGCCGGAGGGCCGGCCTCGGGCAGGCGAGCGAGGTCGCGCCGGGTCAGTACCGCGGCCCTGGCCGCCATCGCGGTGGCGATCTCCGCCACGGTCATGGTGACCCTGAGCGCCCAGGCCATCGCGGCCCACGCGTCGTGCACGAGCCACCCCGTCCTGCTGAACGTGGCCGTGACCAACGACCTGGCCCCCGCCGTCGAGCGCGTCGCGCAGGCCTTTAACCGCCAGCAGCACACGGCGCTCGGGCGCTGCGCGCAGGTTCAGGTCACCGAGGACCAGTCCGCCACGGTGGCCTCGCGGATCGACGGGCAGAGCAGCAGCCGGGGCCTGCCGCCGGTCGATGCGTGGATTCCCGATTCGCGCCTGTGGGTCGACGTGGCCCGCAGCTTTCCGCAGGGCGCCCAGGTCGTCCAGCCAACCGGCCTGGAGGTGGCCCAGTCCCCGGTCATGATCGTGATGCCGCGGCTGGTCGCCAGCAGGACCCACGCCTTCAGCTCCCCGGCGGGCTGGAACCTGCTGCTCCCGCCGGCCGACGGCGGCCCGCCCGCGTCGCTAGGCATCCGGGTCGACCTGCCCGACCCCACCGACAGCGCGGCCGGCCTGGCCACGCTGGTGGAACTGAGCAGGCTGCTCGGCCCCGGCGCGGCCGCCCGGGCCACCTTCACCAAGTTCGTGCTGAGCGCGGAGACCACCTCGCAGTTCGATGACCCGGCGTCGCTGGCGTCGTTCGTGTCCACCGCGGGGCCGCCCCTCAACAGCCGGCCCGTGACTGTCACGTCCGAGCAGGCCGTTATCGCCTACGACCGAGCCAACCCCAGCCAGCCGCTGGCGGCTCAGTATCCGGCCGCCTTCAGGGCCAGCCTGGGCAGCCCGGACCTCGACTATCCCTACGTCCTGACCACGTCCGACCCGGCGGAGCTGCAGGCGGCCAGGGAGTTCCGGCAGGCGCTGGCCCAGCCGTATGCCACGTCGGTGATCCGCTATGACGGCTTCCGGTCGGCTGACGGCATCGTCGCCAGCACGCCCGCCTCCTTCGGGCTGCGGTCGCAGGTCCTCCAGCAGGCGGCGACGGCGAGCGCCAGCGAGGCCCAGACCACCCTGGAGATATGGGGCAAGCTCGGGCTCGGCTCCAGAGACCTGGTCCTCATCGACGTGTCGTCGTCCATGGCGAGGCTGGACGGGAACGGCACCCAGACCCTGGAGCAGGAGCTCACCAAGACGTCCGTGCTCGGCCTCGCGCTCTTCCCCGACAGCACGCAGATGGGCGAGTGGCAGATCGCGAGCAAGATCGATAACGGCCGGCCTTATCAGCAACTCGTCCCCGTAGGCTCGCTGCCCGCCAAGGTCGGCCTTTTCAGCCGGCGTCAGCAGCTCCAGCAGATTGACCAGACGCTGCATCCCCTGGGACACGCCCTGGCGCTGAACGACGCCATCCTGGCCGCCTACAAGCAGATGCTCGCCAGCTACCGGCCCAGCTACTCCAACTCAGTCATCGTGCTCACCTCGGGGGTGGACAACGCGCCGGGAGACCTGCCGGTCAGCTCGCTGCTGGCCCGGCTGCACGCGCTGTTCAACCCCAACCGCAAGGTCGCGATCGTGATCCTCATGCTCGGCACCGTGGGCAACTTCTCCGCCATGCAGCAGGTCGCCGCGGCCACCGGCGGTGCCGCGTTCGACATCACCAACCCGGCGCAGGTCGCCAGGGCCTTCATCGAGGGCTTCTCGCTCCGGCTGTGCGACCTGCACTGCGCCGCGCCGTAGCCACCGCACGGCACCGCTGCGACCTGCGTAAACAGCACGGCAGAAAAATGTCTGCGGAATCTGAGACAAACCTGTGAACCCCGGCCGCCGACGGCGCGTCTTGCATATGAGGCCCGGCGAGAGCGGGGCGCCGGGCCTCACTGAAGCTGCGCAGGCCGACCTGGTCACCGGGTCGGCCTGCGTTGTCATTTCCGGGCCTAGTTCAGCGCCCGGCCTCACCGCGCCACGAGCATCGCGCGGCACTCAACATCGCGTCCTCGTCATCCCTGTCCCGTCCCGAGCGGCTCCAGCAGGGCTGGACTAATCACTCACCCAGGCGTAGGGAAGAAGGCAGGGCAACGATGCCGTTGATTCTGCGGGTTCGGAGGAAGCGGAGGGAGCGCGGTGAGTGAGGCATGGATGCCCGGAGTCAGGTATGTCCGGGCAGCGGCGGACGGCGGCTCGTTGAAGGGTGGCGCGCCGCGCGTGGTGTGGCACGCGCTGGACGCCAACTCGCATACGGTCTCCGCCCGGTCAGCGGCGCAGCGCCTCGACCAGCACGGCCAGGCTGGCCACCTGGTCTGGAATCCGCTCAACGGCGAGATCGTCCAGCTCATCCCGATCGTCCGGGCGGCCAGGTCGCTGGCCAGCCTGGACTGCGGCGGGCCGGCGGCCTGGTCGCAGCAGGCGACGATCGCCGAGGTGACCGCCGAGGGCCGCCTCTGCGTGCAGATCTGCGTGGTCGCCTTCGCCGATGACCCGTTTACCGCCAGGCCGATGGCCGGCCTGGCGGAGATCATGACCTGGCTCGATTCCTGGGACATCCCGCGCCGCTGGCCCGCGGGGGCGCCCGCTTCCTTCCCGGACTCCATGGCGATCTCGCGCAGCCGCCGCCTGTGGGCGCGCGGCGGCCACTTCGGCGCGTCCCAGGTGCCCGGCCTGACGGCCGCCGGCCCTGGCGCCATCGACGTGGAGCGGCTGACGGGCTGGTCCGCCACGCACTCTGCGGACGACGCCATGCTGGCCGGCGCTGGCGGGCGGCGGCAGCCCTCCGGCGAGGGGCCGCCGGGAATCGGATACGACCCGGCGGACCTCAGCGCGGTCCTGGGTAACCGGGTGGCCGGCGCCGCGTCCCTGACCCGCGTCCGCTGACCGCCGCCGGGCGGAAAATCGCTGCCCAGCGGGCATGTCACCCCGGTACGGTAAGGGATCATGAGCGCCGATCCGCCCCTGTCTGCCACGCCGCGGACCACCCTGCACCGGCTGCGCGAGCGTGGCCAGACCGACCGCCCGGCCCTGTACGCGGTCCTCGACGCCGGGCTCATCTGCCATCTCGGCGTGATCATCGACGGCGTGCCCGTGGTGCTGCCCACTGGCTACGGCCGCATTGACGACACGCTGTACCTGCACGGCTCGTCGGCGAATCGGTCGATGCTGGCGGCCGACGGCCAGGAGATCTGCGTCACAGTCACGCTGCTGGACGGGCTGGTATGTGCCCGGGCGATCTTCCATCACTCGATGAACTACCGCAGCGCCGTCGTGATCGGCCCCGCGCGGGTGGTCACCGATGCCGGCGAACGGCTCGCCGCCCTGCGCGCCGTTACCGAGCAGCTCGCGCCGGGCCGCTGGGAGCATGCCCGGCCGCCGACCCGCAAGGAACTGGCCGCGACGGCGGTCATCGCCCTGCCGCTGGCGCAGGCATCGGTCAAGGTCCGCTCCGGCCCGCCCAAGGACGACCCCGAGGACTACGAATCCGGCATCTGGGCGGGCGTTATCCCGGCCGCGCTGATGTATGGCCCGGCCGAGCCCGATCCGGCCCTGGACCAGGCCATTGGCATCCCTGAGCACATCGCCGCGATGGCCGGGCGGGCGCGCGGCGCCGGCCGGCCGGGCTAGGCGCGCGTGCCCGGGCCGCTGCCAGCCTGCCCTAGGGTGGGGGAATGACCGACCGGCTCGTCTGGATCGACTGTGAGATGACCGGGCTTGACCTCACCACGGATGCGCTGGTGGAGATCGCCTGCATCGTGACCGACGGCGAGCTCAACGCCATCGACAACGGCATCGACGTGATCATCAAGCCTCCGGCCGAAGCGCTGGACACCATGCCGGAGGTGGTGCGGGAGATGCACACGACCTCCGGGCTGCTGGATGAGCTGCCCGACGGGGTCACCCTGGCGGCGGCGCAGGAGCAGGTGCTGACCTATGTCCGCCAGCACGTCCCGGAGTCCCGGCGGGTTCCGCTGTGCGGCAACTCGATCGCCACCGACCGGTCGTTCCTGGCCAGGGACATGCCCGAGCTGGACGAGTTCCTGCACTACCGGATGGTCGACGTCTCGAGCATCAAGGAGCTCGCCCGGCGCTGGTACCCGCGCACGTATTTCGCCAGCCCGCCTAAGCACGGCGGCCACCGGGCGCTCGCCGACATCATCGAGAGCATCCGGGAGCTGCGCTACTACCGCGAGGCGATCTTCGTGCCGCGGCCCGGGCCCGACACCACGACCGCGCGGAAGATCGCGGCCCGCTACGCGCACCCGGAGCCCGATCCGGCCGCGCCGGGCAAAACCGGTCCTGCGCACTGATCCGTTCCCGGTATGCTGCTGTGAGCCGCGGCGCCGCTGCTAGCCGGCCGGCGGACATGGTGGGTGTAGCTCAGTTGGTTAGAGCGCCAGGTTGTGGTCCTGGATGTCGCGGGTTCGAATCCCGTCACTCACCCCATACGAACTAGCACAGCCAGCAGGCGACCGGCGGCGGGCCGGCGGGCTCCGCCCCCGACCCGGGGCAGCGCTCTCCAATTCACCCGCCTGCGCGTCGGCGCCGAGCGGCCGCGACCTTCTCGTCCCAGTCCGCGACGATCTGCTCGATCGGAGTCCCGTCCCGCCTTAGAAGTCGCCATCATGAGGCTTGGAGCGGCGGTCCATCACTCACCCCTTGAAATCCCAGGCCAGATCGGCCGAGCCGGACTCACGGCAGGTTTCCGGTATCGACCGCCAGCAGCTGGCCAGATTCCTCTATGGTGGCCAGCACGGATTTGCCGCCAGCGGCCAGGGTCAGCTGGCGCGTCACCGGCCCGGCCGGGATCGTGCCGAGC